>DJYI01000022.1:0-43330 GCA_002448475.1 Verrucomicrobia bacterium UBA6982 | reverse complement strand
AACGATCAAACGATCAAACGATCAGCCCCGGCAGGCCGCCTTCGCCGATGACGGTCAGCGGCTTCCGGGCGAAGATTTCGTGCGCGTTGCGGACGATGTCGGAGCATGTGAGGTCGCGTCTGCGGCGGACCGTCTTCGGATTGCCCTTGAAGCCGAGTTCGTAGTTGAAAGCGCCGGCGTAGCCGATGGATTCTAGTCCGTCCATGAGCGAAGGCCAGTCGATTTTCCCCTCGCCGGGGAGCCAGTGGCGCTCGTTCACGAAATCGTAGTCGGAGATGTGCGTGGCCGCGATCTTCGATCCAAGCGTGGCGAGAAAATGCGCGTGCGTTTCCTTGAGCAGGTGGTTCACGTCGAAGCAGACGCGCAGGCGCGGATCGGCGGCGACGATGTCGGCAAGTTCCTCCGAGGTGTTGCCAAGGCACGAGCGCGGAAGGTCCTCCACGCAGATCGTCACGCCCTCTCGCGCGCCCGCCTCCGCAAGCGCCGCCATCGATTCCTTCGCGCGCGCGAGGCGCTCGGCCCTGTCGGCGTCCTCCACCGGCTCCAGGCAGGCGTGCACGACGGCGAGGCGCGCGCCCATCGACGCGGCCACGCCGACGTAGTGGGCGTGGACCTCGGCCGTGCGACGGCGCACGGCGGCGTCGAGCGAGGCCGGATCGATGTCCACGTCCGTGTAGAAGGGGAGATGGAACGAGCGGATTTCCACGCCGGCGTCGCGCGACTTGGCGGCAAAGCCGGCGTAGTCCATGGCCGCGTATTCGCGGCCCGGCAGAGAGACCTCGAAGCAATCGATTCCGGCGCGCGCGGCCGAGTCAATGTAGGATGCCGCATTCGCGGCACCGCCTGGAGTGGAGAGACCGATTTTCATGTCACTTGCGAAAATGCGTCGCCAATACTAGCGGAAAACGACCACCGTAGCGTCCTGCCGCACGTTCGTCGATTCGTAGCAGCCGATGTCCGGCGCGCCATCCCACGTGTCGGGTTCGTCGTTGTGGCAATGCGGAACGTAGTTGAGCGCGAGCCAGGTGGATGGAGTGCCAAGCCCGACGCGGGCGGTGTTCTCGCCCGCGTCGATGCACTTGGAGGATGCGCGCAGCGTGTAGTCTCCGTTGGCCGCGTCGGTGAAACGAGGGTTGGCGATTTGGTTGCCGGACGCCCCGGTAAGAGTGTCCGGCAACGCCTCGCCAAGGACGCAGTTCACGACATAGTATTCGCCTGCATAGTTCGCATTCGAGTTGGTGATGGCTGCCGATGCATTGTCGGAAGTGTTGCCGTAAACGATGCTGTTGACGATTGAGCCATACTGGTTGGCGTAGATGGCGCCATGAGTCGCGGCAGAATTGTCGGCGATCGTGCAGTTGAAAATACCGCCGTCTTTCTCGTTCTGGCCGTAGTCGTGGAAAACCGCGCCGCCGGTCACTGATGCGCGGTTGCTGACGACAAGACAATCGACGAGTTGCGCATAGTCGCGGAGATAAACGCCTCCGCCGCTGGTTTTAGCCGTTCCGCCGCTGACCTTGTCGGCGCGGTTGCCGGAAATCACGCAGCGTCGGACGAGCGTGTGGGCTCTTGCGTTCACGCCGGCACCAATGAATGAGCCGGAGTTTCCGCTGACGACGCTGTCGGTCAATCGGGAGGAGTCGAGGAGCGCGACGGCGCCTTCAAATTCGTTCGCGCCCCATCTGTAAGCAGTTGCGCCGCACACGACGATGTTGCTTGCGGTGGTTCCGGTGCCTTCCAGCAGCAGTGCGCTTCCTCTGCGGTTCCAGTTGCCAGTGGATTTGTCGGCGGAATCCCACTGCGTGCGGTATGTTCCGCGGATCGTCACGTTGGCGAGGAATCCGCCGTCGGAGAGCAGGAGGACGCGGTGGTCCCAGGCGGTCGAGTCGCTGCCTTCAGGGCCTGTGATGATCGTCTCCTCGCGCGCGCCGATGCCGACGATCGACACCCCGTTCGTCGCGCGAAGGGCGTCGTTCTGCGCGCGATAGGTGCCGGGCGCGATGTAGAGCGTCGCGGAGGGACGGCCGTCGTTTTTTGCGGCGACAGTCGCGGCGACGGCGGCCTCGACGTCGGAGAACGTCGCTTCCGGCACCCCGTAGGCGGCCGGCAGCGTGTCGGCTTCGTCGGCGCGAAGGAAGGCGACGTAGGGCCGCAGATCAGATGCGCCGTATGTGAGATAGCCGTCAATTGCGACGGTGGCGTATTCCTCCTTCATCCACTCTGCCGAAAGGGCCCCTTGGTTGATGCGCAGTTCGTCCATGGAGCCGTGAAACGGACGGCTTCCGGCATAGTTCTTGTGGTTGTTGAAGTTGCCCATGGCGAAATCGCATTCGGTGCTGGATATGGTCGAGTTCAGGACACCCGAATATTTCGTCAATTCGGCTCCCTGGCGGAACATCGCGCCATACAACTTTCCGTCGCCGTCCGTTGAAAAACGGGCGCCGATGAAAAGCCATTCGAACAGAGACGGATAAGCCACCCAACCGCCAATGTCGGTTGATTGATCGTCTGCACGCAGACGGTAGTTGCCGTTCAGGTAGAATAACTCCATGCCGTTGTCGGACGAAGCGTCCTTGCTCGTGAAAAACTCGGTCACGAAGTTGTTTCCAGTTTTGAAGTTTTCATCGGGGCAATACCATCCGGAGACTGTGCGGACGGCTATGTTTGTGAGGAGAGAATCATGCTGCGGCACGGCGATGAAGTTTTTTGCGGAGTCAGTGGCGGTGTTGGTATAGCACCCGCCGAGGAGCGAATCGGACGACGCCTGGATTCCGCTGCCGCCGAGTGTCAGCGAAAGACCGCGCCCTGTGGCGTCGGTCGTGACGCCGGTGGAGAAGTGCCAGACCTGGACGTAGCCGGCGGCGCTCCAGACAGTCGCCGGATCGTTCGTCTCGACCGGGGACGCATTGCCCCAGCGCATCGTGATCTTCTCCCCGTTCGCGAGCGTCGGCACCGAAACCCAGACGAGCGATTCGCCGTCTGGGTTCCACGTGTCGATGTCGTGCGGGAGGAAATGCCCCTCCGCGTCCGTGAAGCGCAGATCGGCGCCGTCGGTCGGCGAGGAGAGCTGGGAATAGGCGAAACCGTCGATGCGTGCGGCGGACACGCGCACCAGCGCCGGGAAGTTCGCAAGCGAGACGCCCTCCGCCGCGCCCGCGACAGTGATTTCCGCGCAGTAGGCGTAGTCGTTCACGGAGCCGAGCGCAGCGGTTTGGGCGGCGAAGATCGCGGCCAGTGCCGCGCAATGCAATGTCTTCGGGTGTTTCATTTTGATGTTTCCTTGGGTACGGGTGTGATTATAGTCCGTCAAAATTAGTAAATATACCATTTCCGTGCGTGGATTTTGTCAAAATCGTCCATTTGTGATATTGTTGCGCCGCCATGAAAGCAGAATTTGACAGAAGTAGTGTGGCGTCCAGTCAAGAGATCGACACGCTTGGCGATCCGGAGCGTCTTGAATACCGACATCCCGGCGTGCGCATGCACTTCTGGGCGGGAGGCTTTCCGAAAATCGGAGGGCTCCAGCCCATCGTCCACTGGCACGAGAATTTCGAACTCTGCCTTGTGACGCGCGGATCGATGACCATGCTCGTGGGCGGCGAACTGATACACCTTGAGGAAGGCGACTTCATTTTCGTGAACAGCGGTCAGTTCCACAAGCTTGGCCCGGACGGAGACAAGGAGGGGCGCTACAGCATGGCAATCGTCCATCCGTCGATTCTTGGCTGCGAGGAGGGACTCAGGCGAGAGTTCGTCGCGCCGATGCTGAGGCGCAAGTGGGTGCCGTTCGTCATGCTCCGGCGCGGGCGCACCGGGACGCTGCCGGCCGTGTTTGCGCGGATGGTCGAGTGCGAAGACCGCCCCGACGAGGCCACGGCGATGGAAGCGGTGGGCCTCGCGTTCGAACTCTGGGCCGCCATGATGCGCGCGTTTCGCGACGCCGGGGCGCTCGCGCCCGACACTGCGGCCGGGCTTGGCGTCCGGAGGGCCGACGCCGAATTCGACGCCGTCCGCGCCATGGTCTCGTTCATCCAATCGCAATGCGGCGAACGGCTCACGCTCGGCAAGATCGCGGCGGCCGGAAGGGTGTGCAGAAGCCTGTGCTGCGAAATGTTCGGGCGGCATCTAGGGCAGAGTCCAATCGCCTATCTCAACGCATATCGGCTTGAAAGGGCCTTCAAGCTGCTCCGCGAAACGCGCGATCCGATAGCGGACGTCGCATTCGCCTGCGGCTTCTCTAACCAGAGTTACTTCACGCGCCAGTTCAAGACGAGATTCGGGCTGACCCCGCTCAAAGCGCGAGCACGCGCGAAGACTCGCGAGCGCTAGAGTCCTGGCCGCAGGCAGGAAGCCCTCCTGGGAGCGCGGGCTTCCAGCCCGCGACCTGCGACGACGAGGACGTCGTCGTCACATCGCCTTAAGGGGACAGACCCCTTAAAAATCCGAACACACCGCGCCACACTCTGGGGGTGCGGCGTCTCGCCGCGCCACTCCTGGGAGCGCGGGCTTCCAGCCCGCGACCTGCGACGACGAGGGCGTCGTCGCCACATCGCGGCGCGCCTGGGAGCGCGGGCTTCCAGCCCGCGAACACTCCGCGGGCAAGATGCCCGCGCTCCCAGGAAGCCTTAAGGGGACAGACCCCTTAAAAATCCGCGAACACACCGCGCCTCTCCTGGGAGCGCGGGCTTCCAGCCCGCGAACACACCGCGGGCAAGATGCCCGCGCTCCCAGGAAACCTTAAGGGGACAGACCCCTTTAAAACCACGAAAAAATTAGCATTAAGGGGACAGGCCCCTTTAGCACCCCTTTCGCGCCCCGAGCTGAAAAAGGGGGACGGAAACCAGAGCCGCCCGCGCAGCATTCGCGGCGGGGCGGCTCCGGTGCTTGCGGACGGACGAAGGGCTGGGTCCTCGCGGCCGGGCTCCGCGTCCGAATCCGGAGGCCGAGTTACTGCTATTTGTTGAATTTGACAGGGATGCCCGTCACGGTCGTCTCGAATTCGGTCTTGTAGTAGAAGGCCGGAGCATAGGTCATCTTGGAGGAGACGTCCTGCTGCGTCACGAGCAAGGCATCCGCCTCGGGGCATTGGGCGAGCGCCTCCTTCGTGGCGCCGTCGACGCTTTTGGCCTGGGCGGCGAGATCAGGCGAGCCGAATGGAAAAACAATGACCTTCATAAATGGCGCCGTCGCCGTTCCGGAGACGGTCTTGCCGCCGTTGAGTTCGGTGTATCCTGCCTTTTCGATCGGTTTCGGCGAACGAAGCGTGTTGAGCGTTGGGGATGGAACCTTCTGGACGGTCGTGCATCCGGTCGCCGCGAACATCGAGGCGGCCGCGATGGCGAGGAAAAATGTCGATTTCATTGCGTGGGACGGTCTGTATGTTGGAGCGGATTCTTTTGTTTCTCGGATGGGAGGCGGTTTCGGAGAATGCACCGCCTCCGCGCCGCCCCGGAGGGACGGCGCGGAGGGATGCTGGAAAGACTACTTCGTCTTGACGGGAGTGCCTTCGATTCGGGTGATGATCTGGCGGGCGATGCCATAGTTGACCATCTCCATGTTCTGTCCGACCTCGATGAGGGCGTCGGCGCCGGGCGCCTTGGCTTTCGCTTCGTCGAGGCAGCGCAGTGACGCATTGCCGGGCTTGGCGTAGGAAATGCCGAACGGCCCGAACCAGCTGCTCTCGTATCCGCTGACGCGGTCACCGAGAACTTCGTACTTTCCCTGTTCAACGGGCTTGGTCGAGGCCAAGATTCCGCCGCCAAGGTTGGTGCGGCATCCAGATGTCATGGCGACACCTGCGGCGCAGAGCGCGAGGAGTGCGTATTTTTGCATGGTGTGTGATGTGTATTTGTTTTGGTGTTTTCATTCCGCCGCGGAGATGCGGCGAAAAGGGAAGATCAGTAGACGAGTTTGAACGGAATGAGGACGAGATTGTCCTCGGCATCGGTCTCGATGTCTCCGAACTCGACGTCGGCCTTCGCCTCGGGGGCGTCGTCGGCGTATGTCGCGGCGCGCAGGTTCATTTCGTGCATGACGTATTCCTTCGCCGCCTTGGCCGCATGCTCCGCCGTGCCCTCGAACAGTCCTAGATCCACCATGGCGCGGCCGCGGCGCGAACCGGCGTCGTATTGCAGGACCATGCGCGTCCGGGCCCAGGTCGAAAAGACGAACTTCCATGACTTCGAGGAGTCTTCGTACTTCGTCTCGTCGTTGTGGTAGCGGACCCGGACGCGATCCTTCTCGACGCCGAGATGCTCCACGCACTGCGAGAAGATCTGCCGCTTGGCCCAGGCCGCGGCCTGGAAGGATTCCCAGCCGTTGCAGGCGACGATGCAGGAGCCGATGGCGACGGACTCGTCCCCCGTCTTCGTTCCGAAGGAAAGCCCCCGGAGCTCCGGCATCTTGATCGCGCTTTCGGAGCCGTCCATCAGGGTCGCCGGGCGGACGTTCGCGCGGAACTCCTTCAAGAAGGCCGTCCAGATGTCGTCCAGAGCCCCGTAAAGCGCGACCGGGACCTGCCCCTTCACCCAAGGCCCCGTCCGCTCTCCCTCGTAGGTGTTTTCCAGAAGCACGGTCCGGTTTTCGTCCTGTTTGACGCACCGGCAGGAAACCGAAATCTTGACGCGGGCGGTACGCCCGTCCTGCTTCACGGAAAGGAACTTCGGCGTCGTTTCGAGAACGGCCGCAGGTCTTTCGTCGGGAAGCGGGATGCGGAAGTGCCTGTCGACGAGCGAGCGGATTCCCCGTGCGGCGATCGCCCGAAGAGGGACCATTCCGACCGTCTGGGTCAGCCCGCCCCGTCCCATGTCCGTCGCGCGAATGGACTCCGCGAAGGAGGAGGGATCGGCCGCGATCGCGAAGTTGCGGTAGGCGGCGAATTCGGTCGAAAGATCGGGGCCCGACGGAATCGTCGCCGGCTCCGCAAGCGGCTTCTCCGAATCGAACGTGATGCCGAAGAAAGAGAGACATCCCGTGCAAAGGGCAAGCGGGAGAAGAAGGAACGGAACGAGGCGCTTCATCTATTTCTTCCTCCGTTCGACGGTGTTGCTCCAGAAGACGCGCTTCGTGGCGGTGTCCGTCAGCTCCAGATTGAGCGTGTAGGTGTAGATGCGACCGTCCTTCTCCCTGCGCAGCTCGCCGGTGAGCCAGAGGTCCGGGGCGTGGTAGGAGCCGAAGTTGTCGAGACCGCCGGACTCGCCCTCCTCGTTCTCTCCCTTCATGAGCTGGTCGAGAATGTCGGGCGTGACGAGCTTGTCCACCACGTCGAAGAGGCCCGTCTGGCGCAGGAGGGTCTGGATGTCGCGCGAAAGTTGGCCCGTCGCGCGGCTGTCCGAAAAGCCGTCTCGCATCAGGTTCTTGATCGGCGAAGACGCGATGAGCGGCAGTTCCGGCTCCTCGCCTTTCTCCGCGGCCTTCTTCTCGAGCGCGGCCTTCTTCTTGTTGTAAACGCGGGTGAACGTCGGATCGTTCTGGAGCTGTTCGAGCGCCTCGGAGGCCATCGTCTTCTTCTCGGACTGAGTGAGCTTGTCGGCTTCGCCGAGAAAAACGTCCTCGTTCGAGACGTAGGTGGTGGCGCAGCCGCCGCAGAGGGCGAGAGCCGCGAGGAGGAGGAATCGTGGAGTTTTCATGGTGGGTGGGTGGATGTTGGGTGAAAAAGATCGAAGAGCCATCCGTCATTCGTAATAACTCTTCGCCGCTTTAAAGGCGGCGTATTTGGCTTCAAGCGTCTGTTCCAACTGCTGTTTCCGATCACCGTCGGGAAGCGAAGCGATCTGCGATTTCAGCTTGGAATACGCCTTTTCCCCATCGGACATTGCGACCTCGACCATGGATGCGGCCAAAGACCCGATGAGATTTCTTGAACTGTTGAGAATGGACGTGCAGTTGTCGAGGGGAGTAAAGTCGATCCTGACCGTTGTCTGCGCCGGTGGTGTGGTGCTGGTCTGGCTGCCTGTGTCCGTCGGTTCCGTTCCTGTCTCTGTTGCGGGTTTCGTTCCGGCCGGCCTGTTCTGTTGCGTTGTAGGCGTTGGCCGCCTGGCGACTTCCGCTCCGGAGGATTTCGATTTCTTTTGCTCGGACTGCGCCTTTCTGCGTTGCGCGTCAAGCTGCTGCTGTCGAAGGCGTTCCTCTTCGGCGGCCTTTCTCTCGCGCTCCGCCTGCTCCCGCGCCTTGCGCTCGCGCCGGTCGGCACGCATGTCCTCGCGAACCTCGACGATCTCCTCGCCGGTTTCGAGAAGGTCGGCGAGGGAATGAAGAACGTCTTTGTTGAGAATGCCGGAGTCGGTCGGTTGGACTTCCGGTGAAGGCTTAAATTCTGCACTCGGGCGTATGACATCATTTCCGGTTTCTTCTATAGTTGTGGTCATCGCCGATTTTACAACCGCGCCTGCTATGTTTTCGGCAACAATGGCTCCGGGATAGGAAAACTCACGGGTTACGGAGCATGATCCGTTTTCGGCAAGTTTAATTGCAAAATCGTTTGCCATTCGCTGGCAATTTTCCTCCAATACCATCATTGTCATTTTTTGCGATTCATCACTTCTCGTTTCGCCATTGTATCCGGGTTGAGTCAAACCACCGCCAACTCCTGCATTTGTTAATGAATACTTCCGATTGTTAGCGTCAGATTTCCACTCACTCAACGTTTGTCTAAATTCATCGTAAGAGACCGTGGCCTCAAATGCTGGTTTCGAACCATAGTCGCTGGAAATGCGCTCGTTCGGCTCGGAGAAAACAGTTCCATTGTTTTCCGCGCTCCAGCCATAGTTCTCCAGCACCTTTCCTTTTGCGTCCTTCACGACTATTTGGTAGTGAACTCCGCCAAAAGCTTCAGCAATGGAAGAGCTGACTGATCCTCCAAGCGCCGTAGGAACATCAAGTTTTCGTTGAAGAACTTGGACAGTAACCTTTTCGTCTTGCCTTATCCCACGCTGGAATGCGGCCCATGGCGTATTGCCGGAATACACGCTCTGCCCAGGCGCAATGTTCGCGATGGTCAATGTCAGAATGGAAAGTAGCTTGAATTTCATTTTCCGATAATTCTTTCGCCTTGCGCGCTGTCGGGCAGGACATCCACCCTAGTGCACCATGTTCCAGATATGCAGGATGCTCTTGGCGATGGAGGCGCCGGAGTTGAACGTGTCGAGGGCGTCGGCGACGGAGGTCCCGGAGGAGGCCGCTGCGGAAGCAACCGCAGGCGATCCGCCCGCGCCCCCTGCGGCGGTAGCGGTCGGCGCGGTGGCGACGACCATCTGCTCGTCGGGGAAGGGACGCGGGGCGTTTACGGAAGCGGACGCCGAGGACGAAGCGGCGGCGGAGACGGCAGATTCCTCGTCGTCGTCCGGCGGCCCGCTTGGAGAGATCGCCCCGTCTTGCGGACGGCTCGGGGAGCCGTCCCTACCTTCCGTGTTGTCCGTGTGTTCCGTGGTTTCTTCCGGCGAGGCAACGGGAAGGCCGATAGAGGCGCCAAGCTCGCGAATGTAGGCGTCGGTCGACTCTCCGGTGTCGTCGTCCGCGGCGGAACCGAGGCCGAAGTCGGGATTGAAGTCGTGGGCGTTGAGAATCTGGGGCATGCCCTCGATGCGGGTGTAGCTGCTGGAGAGATACTTCGAGTAGCCGTCCGCCTTTAGCATGCGCACGTCGTCGTCCGTCGCGCCAGACTTCTCGATCCGGTCCATCAGGATGTCGAAGTGCCTGTCCTCCCGGCGGATTTTGCGGCCTTCCTCGTTCTCCTTGAGGACGGTCAGGAAGGACGTGCCGTCTTCCAGAAGAGCCTCCGTCTCGAAGGGGCGCATGAAGTCGCTTTCGATCCGGACATGGTGGATGCCCCGCCAGGTGCGGACCTTGAGGACCGGTGCGCCGGGGCCGCCGGCGGTGCCGCGCGAAAGGCCATCGAGGAGGACGTTCGCGCCGGGAAGGTTGCAGCCGAAGCCGACCGTGACGTAGTCCGGAACCGTGACATTCGCCCAATCGTCCGCCGTCTCGCAGGCGGCGAGGAACTTCGCGGCCGCGCCATCGACAAGACGCTGGACCGTCTGGTTGTAGAGCGCGTCGGCGCGGACGGAGAGCATTTCGGTCGGGACGCTGTCGGACTTGGCGGTGAAGGTATCGGCAACGACCGACTCGCCCAGCGGAAGCTGTACGGCGGCGATGGTCATCGTCATTTGTGCGAATTGGCGCTGGCGGGGGCCGGGTGTCCCGATCGTGTCGACGGACGCCTCGTCGATCGACGCGGTGAGCAGCAGCTCGCCCTCGCTCGCGAGCGCGAGGTTGACGGCGGAGGAGGGCGGGAGCGGTTCGCCGTTCGGACCGCGGTTCTGTTCCGTGCCGACGCGGTCGTTGGGCTCGATGACGGCGAAGCGCTTTCCGGCGAGCTTGGCTCGAAGGCGCGACCCGATGTTGGATAGTGGCTTCGAGAATTCGTCGCCGGCGTGGTTCTGCACGACGAGGACCGCGCGCACGGGTCGCGCGGGCGCGGGGGCGGGCAAAAGCGCCAGCGCCGTCAGCGCGAACAGGGGGAGGAGGGAATGATTCATGGCAGGTCTTTCCATGTGTTCCGTGGATTTCTTCAAAGCGGCCGGAGGTCGAGGCGGAAGTCCGCAGCTCCCTGGATGGGGCAGATGGCTTCGAGGTCGACGACATCGCGACCGTGGACCGTGAGCACCTTCCACAGTGGCTTTGCGGCGGTCATCGTCATGCCGTGCTCGTCGAGCCACTGGAAGCGGTACTGGAGCTGGCGGTTGGCGCGCTCGAGGTTCTCGAGCCGGACCTGGACGCGGCGGAAGCCCTCGGGCGTCACGACGCTGGCGTCGCGGTGCGCCTTGAAGTGCGATGCGAATGCCGGATTGTTCGAGATGATCGTCCCGTCGTCGATGCGGGTTCCGGACGTGGCGGCGGAAAGACATCCGCCGACGATGAGGGCGAGAAGGGGAAGCGCCGCCAGGGCAGAGCGATTGCGCAGGTTGTTCTTGTTAATCATGGCCATTTTTCCTCGACGTTTGTCGGATGCCCGAATGCATCGGTTTCCGTGACTCGGTATTCCTTGCCGGTGTCCTTGTCCACGTAGGTGTTTCCGTATATGGAATCCTGCGAGGAGTCGTGTACCAGCGTGGAGTCGGGGCCCAGTTCATTCCGGCGCTTCAGTTCATCGTTAAACATGTCCTGTGATTCCACACCGCCATCATCGGATGAAGAATGCGTCCCTCTGGCATCAGAACCGCCTTTCTCGACATGTGTTGGAGGCGACGACCGCCCGGGCGACGACATGTCCACGCCGAAGAGGATTTTCAGCCCCATTTTCAGCGTGATGTAGCCCCAAAACAGACAGCCCACAATCACAATGATGAACATTCCTGTCATGATGGCAATCAATCCGCCGATGAAAATCACGAGCCCGTGACATATATACCATTGCACTTTCCGGTCAATCCGAGACAGCGTGTCTCGCTCCAGAAATGCGACGAGGAAGAGCACCAGGACATCCAACCCGGCGTTAACACAGTACAGCACGGCATTGTGGGTTCCTTCGGGACCGTGCGCCTCACGGTAGGTATTGGCTATGAGGAGCGAGATAACCACCGCAATGAAGCTGAGAAGCAACGAGCGGTTGGCGGTGGCATGGTAGTCCTCGTCTCCTTGTCCAACCCATTGCGCCTCGAATCGTCCGGGCCATGTGAACAATCGTTTAAGGAATTTCATGGAGTAGCGCTTTCTTGTTTGTTAAGGGGATGGTATCGCATGCGCGAGTCCGAGCGCACGCTCAGAATGCGAAGTTAACGACGGGGAAGAAGGGCATGGAGGAATCGGCGTTGTAGTTGCCGAAGCCGATCTGGAGGCCTTCGAGGGACTGGGCGGAGTTCCAGAATCCGATCTGGACGCCGGATCCGGTCTCCGCGATGTTGAAGAACCCGATCTGGAGGCCGTCGAGGCGTGCGGCGCGATTGACGAGGCCGCACTGGAAACCCGTCATGGTCCCGTCGGCGACGTTGGCCGCGAACGCGGCCTGAAGACCCGCGAAGTCGCCGGCCGACCGGTTCAGTATGCCCGCGAACTGGAACGCCCCGTCGGACCGGCCGATGCGGTTGTAGAGGCCGGCCGCCTGCACGCCGACGAATTCGCCCGTGGTCTCGTTGCCGATGGCGCCAACGTCGAGGCCGTAGACGTCGCGGTGGCGCCCGACGAATAGGTTCAGGCGGAAGAGCGCGACATCCCAGTCCTGCGCGGGCATCTCGACGGCGGGGAAGATGCCGATGGCGAACGGCAGGATGCCGGCGGCGGGCGGGAGCTCGGGTGGAGCGAGTTCGCGGATGACGGGTGACGCGGACTCGGTCGGCTTTCCGTATTCGCGGACGACGGGTTCCGCGGCGGCGGCGGGCAGAAGCAGCGAGCACACGGCCGCGGCCAGGGCGGCGCGGCGGAGTGATGGGGACTCGATGGCGTTCAAGGTTGGGATCCGCCCCGCCTGTTGATTTGCAGCGGAAGCCCCCGGGGCAAACAAAAAGCCTCACCGCTGATTCCAGGTGAGGCTCTGGACGGGCCGTTCAGAAAATCAGAAGAGAGGCGTGCCTAGCGGCACATCCTCGCAACCGATCGTTCTGAAGGGAAATTGTCCAGATCTCACCTGACGACGTTTGCAAAGGATGCAAAGGTTTGCTTGTCTTGCCGCAGCGCCTTCCGATTCGGGCTCGTGGCCCTAGCTTCCGGCGAGTGCCCGCAGTAGGGATGTTGGCCCATGCGCGGTGCGACGGAGCGAAGGATAACAGGTCGCGCACCTTCGCGTCAATCACAATTTCGGAGCATTAAGGGGACAGACACATTTAGACCGGGGGGTACGGCGTCTCGCCACTCCTGGGAGCGCGGGCTTCCAGCCCGCGAACACTCCGCGCCAGCACTCTGGGGGCACAGCGTCTCGCCGCGCCACTCCTGGGAACGCGGGCTTCCAGCCCGCGAACACAACGCGGGCAAGATGCCCGCGCTCCCAGGGAGCTTTAAGGGGACAGACCACTTAAAAATCCGCGAACACTCCGCGCCACTCCTGGGAACGCGGGCAAGATGCCCGCGCTCCCAGGGAGCCTTAAGAGGACAGACCACTTAAAAATCCTTAAAAATCCGCGAACACTCCGCGCCGCTCCTGGGAGCGCGGGCTTCCAGCCCGCGAACACTCCGCGGGCAAGATGCCCGCGCTCCCAGGGAGCCTAAGGGGACAGACCCATTTAAAACCACGAAAAAAATTGTGGATAAGCCTGAGGATTTTTTTTGCTTGCGCGGGAAAGCGGGGTCTGCTAGCATTCCTCCCCGTTCCGCGCAACCGTGGTGGAATGGCAGACACGCTAGATTCAGGTTCTAGTGCCGCGAGGCATGAAGGTTCGACTCCTTTCGGTTGCACCAATTTGAAAAAAAGGGAACGGCCCGGATTTCTCCGGGCCGTTCCTTTTTTTGCGCCGCAGCCACGCGGACCGCGGCGCAAGGCGGACTAGACACTAGTCCTGCTTCTCGGCGGGCTTGTCCTCGGCGGCGGCGGGCTCAGGAGACCACTCCTCGCCACCGGAGGCGAACGCCTGGTCGAACGCCGAAGCGAGACCGACGATGTTCTGGCCTGCCTTCAGGCCGCCGTCGCCGACATACTCCTCGGGCATCGGGAAGTCCGCTTCGCCCTCGTTGGCTTCGCGCAGCGAAAGGCCGATGCGGCGCTCCTCGCGGTCGATCCGCACGATGCGCGCCTCGACCTCCTGGCCGACCTTGAGCGCGTCCTTGACCTTCTCCACGTGATCCTCGCTGATCTGCGAGATGTGGACGAGGCCGTCCACACCGCCTTCGAGCTCCACGAACGCGCCGAAGGAGGCGAGCTTGGAAACCTTGCCCTTGACCTTCTGGCCGACCTGGTAGTGCGAGGTGATGCTCGTCCACGGATCCTCCTGCGCCTGCTTGAGGCCAAGGGAGATGCGCTGGTTCTCGACATCGACCTCGAGGACGACGGCCTCCACCTCCTGGCCCTTCTGAAGAACCTCCGTGGGGTGGTTGACCTTGCGCGTCCAGCTCATGTCGGAAACGTGGATCATGCCGTCGATGCCGTCTTCGAGCTGGATGAAGGCGCCGTAGCTGGTGAAGTTGCGGACCTTGCCCTTGATGCGGGTGCCGACGGGGTAGCGCTCGCCGACGCTGTCCCACGGATTCTCCTCCGTCTGACGGATGCCGAGGGCGATCTTCTGCGCCTCCTTGTCCACGGAGAGGACAACGACGTCCACCTCGTCGCCGATCTTGAGCACGTCGCTGGCGCGGGCCACGTGGCGCGTCCAGGAGAATTCGGAAACGTGGACGAGGCCCTCGATGCCGGGCTCGAGTTCGACGAACGCGCCGTATGGCTGGAGGTTCGCGACCTTGCCGCGCAGACGCGCGCCGGCCGGATACTTGGTTTCGATCGACTCCCAGGGATTCTCCTGGGCCTGCTTGAGGCCGAGCGAAATGCGCTCGCGCTCCTTGTCCACGTCGAGAACGACGACTTCGAGCTCCTGCCCCGGCTGGACGATGTCGGCCGGATGGCGGACGCGACCCCACGAGAGGTCTGTGATGTGGAGCAGGCCGTCGATGCCGTCGAGATCGACGAACACGCCGAAGTCGGTGATGTTCTTGACCTTGCCGATCCTCTTTTCGCCGACGACGAGCGTGTCGAGCAGGGCGCGGCGCTTGACGGAAAGCTGCTCCTCGAGCAGCTCGCGGCGGGAAAGAATGATGTTGTGGCGCTCGGGGACGAGCTTGATGAGCTTGAAGTCGTATTCGTTGCCGACGTAGGGGTCCACGTCGTGCACGGGCGTGATGTCGATCTGCGAACCGGGCAGAAACGCCTCGACGCCATCCACGTCCACGATGAGACCTCCGCGGACCTTGCCCTTGACGACGCCCTTGACGACGGAGCCCTCCTGATAGCGCTGGAACACCGCCTCCCACTTGATCTTCTCGTCGGCGAGCTTCTTGGAGAGAACGACCATTCCGTCATCGTTCTCCGTCTGGATGACGAGCACGTCCACTTCGTCGCCGGCCTTCACGCCGGATGTGTCGCCGCCGAATTCGGAGGCCGGGATCGCGCCTTCGGACTTGCCGCCCACGTCAACGAGGACTTCCGTCGGGCGGACTTCCAGGACCATTCCCTTGACGATGCGGTTTTCCTGGGCCTGGCTGAGTGACGCCTCGAGAAGCCCGTCGAGTTCCTTGAGCTTGGACGCGTCGCGTTCGTTTTTCTTCAGCATTGTGCTTTCCGGCGCTTTGTTTGGGTTGGTGTTGTCATGGCGGCGCATTGCGCGGGACACCCGTCCCCGCAGCCGCAGTTTCCGCACCGGGCGTCGGCGACCGGAGCGGAAAGGCGGCGAATGATACCGCAGCGCGTCGAAAAAGGCAAATTATCCGCAGGGCCGACGAAGGCGGCGGCCCTCAACATGGCGGAAAGTCTCAGGAACGCGCGGCCAGAAAGGCCTCGACCTCGGCGCGGGTCGGCGCGGACGGCGGACGCCCCGAGAGGCCGCGGCACTTGATGGCGGAGGTGGCGGCCGCGAAGCGCTGGCTCTCCATGAGGTCTCGCGTCTCCGCGTAGCGCATCGCGAAGGCGGTGTGGAAAAGATCTCCGCAGCCAGTGGTGTCAACCACCTTTTCGACCTTGAAGGCGGGGCACTTCACGAAGTTGCGCCCGTCGAAGCACATCGAGCCGCGAACGCCCATCGTGGCGCCGCAGACCTTCGGCCTGTATTTCGCCCATACCTGACGCACCGCCTCCTCGGCGTCGGAGAGACCAGTCAGCTTGAGGATGAACTCCTCAGAGCAGACCATCAGATCCGCCAGCGCAAGCAGTTCCTGGGTTCCGTCGCGGTGCGTTCCGGCGTCGTAGTTCACGAGGACGCCGGCCTGGCGCGCCACCTTGGCGGCGGCGATCGCGCCGGCGGCGTTGTGGCCGTCGAGGTGAAGGATCCTGGCGGCGGCGACGGCCTCCGGGTCGATTTCGTCCTCAGACAGCTCGTCCAGCCCCTCGCGCGTCCAGGCGCACGAGCGCGCGCCCGTGCTTTCCTCGATCCAGAGGTATGCTATCGCGCTCGTGGCCCCCCTGCGAACCTTCACCATCGACGTATCGACCCCCTGGGCGGCGAAGTCGCTGAGAATCTGCCGCCCGTCAGGATCGTCGCCCACCGTGCCGGCGAACGCCGCGCGCATCCCGAGCGCGGCCGCTCCCGCCGCGGAATTGCCGGCCGGACCGCCGCCCATGATCGCGTGCGAGATCATTTTCACCTTCGTGTCGTGCGGAATGAACGGCAGCACACAGAGGTGGTCGTTGGAGCAAAAGCCGAGAGAAAGAAAGTCGAAGCGTTCCATGCGCGCGAATGATACTCGCGACCATGACGCGAGACAATACCAGAAATGAGAGAAATTTATGAAAAATTGAGAAATAATGAGAAAGGAGGCTTTTTGATGCAGGGAGGCAGAGACACAGGGACACAGGGACGCAGGGACACAGGGTCGCAGGGACATGGCAATTGTTCGCAAATCGCAATCGACAAAATGGCAAATGGCAAAAAAGCCAGAGATTGGAAGGGGGCGCGCTCCGAGCGCGCCGTTTCATGCGGCTCGCCGGGACAGCTCGCCCCACCCTGTGCTGAGAGCAAGCCCCCCTCTGCGTCCTCTGCGCTTTCTGCGGGAGAAAAAAAACTTTGCGGACGTTGCGAACTTCGCGCGAGACAATGCGACTCGCGGGGACGGCTCGCCCCACCCGATTGTGGCGACGGGGGGTTGATTTTGCGGAGGGGATGGGGGAGAATCCGCGCCGCTGGCGGGCCGCGCGGCCCGCAGCGCGACAAAAACAAAATCGGAGTATTACAACCATGCCATCGAAGTTCCGCGTCGCCGCACAGATGTTCGGCTTCCGCGAATTCACGAAAACCGCCGCAGACGCCGCCAAGGCGATGAAGCGCGTCAAGAAGATAGGCTACGACTATGCGCAGATTTCCGGATTCGGCCCGATCCCGGCGGCCGACATCCGCGCGCTGTGCCTCGACGCCGGCGTGACCCCCATCGGCGCCCACATCGGCCTGCCCCAGTTCCGCGAGAACTGGAAAAAGGTAGTGGCCGACTGCAAGGACCTCGGCATCTCCTACGTCGCGATCCCGTGGCTCGACGCCAAGCAGCAGAAGTCCCTGGCCGACTGGAAGAAGCTCTTCCGCGAGTTCGAGGGCTACGCCAAGCGCTTCGCCGCCGAGGGCATCACCGTCCAATACCACAACCACGACTTCGAGTTCCGCCAATACGGCGTGAAGCGCGGCGCCGGCGGCAAGGCGCTCCTCGACATGCTCTACGAGGGAACGACCGCCCTTCAGGCCGAGCTCGACCTCGGATGGGTCGCGCGCGGCGGCTGCAATCCCGTGAACTGGGTTCGCAAGGTCGCTGGCCGCATGGACCAGGTCCACTTCAAGGACTGGTGCCCGATGGAGCCCACCGAGAAGGACCCGAACAGGAACTGGGGCTTCCGCGCCATCGGCCAGGGCTCGCTCGACTGGCCCGAAATCCTCAAGGCCTGCAAGAAGGCCGGCGTTCGCGACTTCATCGTCGAGCAGGACTCCTGCCCCGTCACCGGCGATCCGTTCCTCGAATACGGCATCAGCCGCAAATACCTGGCCACGCTCGGACTCTAGTCCCGGCGCGGCCCGGCCAACCCCGTTCGCGCGACAGCGGCGTGAATCTCATCACACGATACCTCCTGCGCCAGTTCATGGGACCGCTTTTCGCGTGTCTCGTGGCCTTCAACGGCATTTTCGTGCTGTTTGACCTCTTCGGGCACCTTTCGCGTTTTCTCGACGCCGATCTGGGGCCCGTTGTGGTCATGCGCTACTACGCCGGTCTCGTGTGCGCATACTCGCCATGGTTCGTGCCGGCCTCGTGCATGCTCGCCACGCTCTACTCGATGTGGCAGCTCTCGCGACACAGCGAGCTCACGGCCATGCGCGCGAGCGGGATCTCGTTCCATCGCCTCGCCCTGCCGTTCTTCGGCGCGGCGCTGGCGACAAGTCTTCTGCTCTTCGCCCTGTCGGAATGGGCGACTCCCGAGCTGAGCGCCTGGTCCGACCGCCTGAAGGAAAGCGGGTTCGAATCCGCGGAGCCGGTCACGCGCCCCAACCACGTGTTCCTCGACACCACCGCGAACCGCACGTGGACGATCGCGGAGGCGGACCTTTCCAGCCCCGCCGCCGCGTCGCACTTCAAAGACGGCGTCGAGATCAAGCGCGACGAGGACGGCGCCCATGTCTGGGGCGTTCGCGCCGAACGCGCCGACTGGCTCGACGGCGTATGGTGGCTCACCGGCGCCCGCATGATTCCGTTCGACATCGACGGCGAGGAGCTGCCGGAAACCGCGGTGCGGCAGACGGCCCTTCCCGACACCTTTCCGTTCCCCGAATTCGACGAAACGCCCTACGACATGGTGGCCGCGTCCCGCAAGTGGGAATTCCTCCCGGCGCGCGACATGTGGCGGATTCTGCATAGGCGCAGAGCCGCCTCCGAAGGCTCGGCCGCGCCCTTCTCCGGCGGCGACGAGGAGCCGGAGCGCTGGTTTGACTTCTGGTTTCGCCTCGCCTCTCCCTGGTCCTGCCTGGTCATCACGCTCTTCTCGATCCCGACCGGCATTTCAACCGGGCGCCAGAGCGTGTTCAAGGGCGTGGCGACGGCCATTGGCACTTTCTTCGGCTTCTACGCCGTGACGCTCGCGCTGACTTGGTGCGGCCAGCACGCCTGGCTTCCGCCGGCGACGGCGGCGTTCCTGCCCAACATCGCATTTCTCGCAGTCGGGACATTCCTCTACCGCCGCCTGACATGACGCGGCGGCGCGTCCCGCCCGCCCCCCCCGCCCCTCCCGCGCGGCGGCGCAGGCGGCAGTTTTTCATCGGCCCCATTTCCGCGCGTTTTTCCGCGCGTCCGCCTCATAGAATGAACGACAACACCACTATGCAATCCACGCTCTCCGCCGAACTGGCCGCGCTTCTGCGCGAACGCTTCGCCGCCGCGTTCCCAGACTGCCCCGAAGCCGCTTCCGCCGGACGCGTCGTTCCCAGCGCCAGGCCGGGCTTCGGCGACTACCAGTGCTCCGACGCGATGCAGCTCTCTCGCGCGCTCCGCCTCCCCCCGCGCGCCATTGCGGAAAAGGTCGCTTCGGCGCTTCCGCTGCCGGACGCGCTGGAGAAGATCGAAGTGGCCGGCCCCGGATACCTGAACCTTACGCTCCGCCCGGCCGCGCTGGCCGCGCGCGCGGCGGCCGTGGCTGACGACGAGGAGCGCGGCGGCGTGCCGCAGAGCGGCGATGGCAGGACGGTCGTCGTGGACTACTCCAGCCCCAACGTGGCCAAGTCGATGCACATCGGGCACATTCGCTCCACGGTGATCGGCGCGGCGCTCGCCAACGTCTTTCGCGCGCTCGGATACAGGGTGATCGCCGACAACCACATCGGCGACTGGGGGACTCAGTTCGGAATAATCATCAAGGGCTACCGCGAATTCGCCGACATGGAGGCCCTCGCGCGAGACCCAGTTCCGGAGCTGGAGCGCATCTACAAGGAAAGCAACGCCAGGGCCAGGGAGGACGCCGCCTGGATGGAGGCGTGCCGCCTTGAAACCGTGAAGCTTCAGCAGGGCGATCCGGAAAACCGCGCGCTGTGGCAGGACTTCATCCGGATGTCGCGACACACGTTCGACGAGATCTACGACCGCCTTGGCATTGTGTTCGACACCACGCGCGGCGAAAGCTGGTATCAGCCGCAGCTCGCCGGAGTCGTTGACCGGCTCGTGGCGGCGGGCTTCGCGCACGAGAGCCGCGGCGCGGTTGTGGTTGACGTGCGCGACCTCGACCCCGCGCTCGCCGAGCAGAGCCGCAAGGCGGTGGAGGCCGCTCGCGCGAAGGGCGACGAGGAAAGCGCCGCGCGCGAGGACGGCAAGTGGATCTGCATCGTGCGCAAGGAGGACGGCGGCTACAACTACAACACGACCGACTTCGCGACCATGGAGACCCGCGTTCGGGAATACGGGCCGGCGAAGATCGTGATCGTGACCGACGACCGCCAGATCCCGCACTTCCAGCAGCTCTTCCTGGTGAGCCGGAGGCTCGGCATCGTGAACCCGGAGACGGAGCTCGTCCACGTGGCCTTCGGCACCATCACCGACGAGAACGGGCACCCGTTCTCAACGCGCAAGGGAGGAATGCCGAAACTCAAGGAGCTGCTCGACGAGGCCGCCTCCCGCGCGCTCGCCATCGTCCGGGAGAAGAACCCGGACCTGCCGCAGGCCGAGGCCGCCGCGCTGGCCGAGCGCATCGGCATCGGCGCCGTGAAGTATTCCGACATGGCGATGGATCCGATCACGACGATCCGCTTCTCGTGGGACGCCGTTCTCGCGCTTCAGGGCAACTCCGGCCCCTACCTGCAATACGCCCACGCGCGAATCCGCTCTCTGCTCGCCAAATACGCGGCGACGTTCCCCGGCGAGGCCGCGGTCGACGCAGCGCCGTCCGTTTCGGACCCGCTCGAACGCGCTCTGGCGCGCCGCATCGTCGCCTACCCAGACGCCGTCGCGGCTGTCGCGGCCAAGTGCAAGCCGTCGATTCTTGCGGAATACCTCTACGGGCTCGCACAGGACTACAGCGCGTTCTACCAGAAACTGCCAGTCCTCAAGTGCGAGGACGCGGCGACCCGCGCCGGGCGGGCGCGCCTGTGCGCCTGCGTGGCGGCGGTCCTGCGGCGCGGACTCGGACTGCTGGGCATCGCCGCCCCCGACAGAATGTGACAAATCTCTTCAGCCGTCAGACCCGGAAACGGAACGATCGCCCCGGGGACGGCGGATAATGAAAGAAAGAAAGGACAAAATGAAAAAGGAATTCCAGACAGAGGTCTCGCAACTTCTCGACCTCGTGATCAACTCGCTATACTCCAAGAAGGAGGTGTTCCTGCGCGAACTGCTCTCCAATGCGTCCGACGCGATGGACCGCTCCCGCTTCGAGGCGCTGACGGACAAGACGCAGCAGGCGGATTCGCCCTACCGCATCCAGATCGTCCCGAACAAGGAGGCGGGCACGCTCGCCATTTCCGACAACGGCATCGGCATGACGGCCGAGGAGGTCGAGAAAAACCTCGGCACGGTGGCCTCCTCCGGCACGAAGCGCTTCCTCCAGGCCATGAAGGAAAAGGCCGGCGCGCCCGAGCTCATCGGACAGTTCGGCGTCGGCTTCTACGCCGCGTTCATGGTCGCGGACAAGGTTGACGTTCTCACGCGCCGGCGCGGCGCCGCGCCCGTCCTCTGGAGCTCCGACGGCAAGGGCTCATACGAAGTCTCCGAGGGCGATCCCGAGGCGGCCGACGGTACGACCATCACCCTGCACATGCGCGAGGACGCAAAGGAGTATCTGGACTCGTGGCGCATCGAGGACGTCGTCCGCACCTACTCGGACTACCTCGCCTATCCGGTAATGCTCTGTCCCGATCCGAGCGAAAAGATCGAGCCGAAGAAAGACAAGGACGGAAAGGAGCTGCCCCCCGAGCCGCGCGAGCCGCGCCAGATCAACTCCATGAAGGCCGTCTGGAAGAAGTCGAAGGAGGAGGCCAAGAAGGAGGAGACCGACGCGTTCTACAAGCACATCGCGCACGACAGCGAGGACCCGCTCGCCACGATCCGCGTCTCGGCCGAGGGCGCGACGGAGTTTCAGGCGCTAGTGTTCGTGCCGCGCGTCGCGCCCTACGACCTCTACTGGCCCAACGCCAAGCAGGGCCTCCAGCTCTACGTGCGCAGCGTCTTCATCGGCGACGACGTGAAGGAACTGCTCCCGCGCTACCTCTCGTTCGTGCGCGGCGTGGTCGAAAGCGCGGACCTGCCGCTCAACGTCTCGCGCGAAATGCTGCAGGACAACGCCGTCGTGCGCCGCATCCGCAAGGTTCTCGTCGGCAAGATACTCGGCGAAATCGAGGCAATGCAGAAGGACCGGCCAGCCGACTTCTCGGCGTTCTGCGTCCAATACGGCCGCCTCATGAAGGAGGGCGTCCATTCCGACTGGGAGAACTCCGACCGCCTGCGCGACCTGTGCGTGTTCCCGTCCACGTTCTCCGAAGACGCCTCCAAGCCTGTCACCCTGAAGGAATACGTCTCGCGCATGCCCTCCTCGCAGAAGGAGATCTACTATGTGGCGGCGGACTCATACGAGGCCGCAAAGAACTCGCCTGTGCTCGAGTCCTTCGCGGCGCACGGATACGAGGTCCTCTTCTTCGTCGATCCCGTGGACGAATTCTTCGCCGAGCGCGTCACCGAATACGACGGCAGGAAGCTGCGCGCTGCCGACCGCGGCGAAATCGACCTCGACGCGGCCGACGGCGGCGACGACGCGAAGAAGGACGGCGACGGCAAGGACGCGAAAAAGAAGGAGCCGACCGAGGAGGACAAGCGCTTCAAGCCTCTGCTGGACGCCCTCAAGGCGCGCTTCGGCAAGGAGGTCAAGGACGTGCGCCTTTCTCGGCGCCTCGTTGACAGCGCGTGCTGCTTCGTGGCCGACGAATACGGAGTCTCGGCCCACATGCAGCGCGTTCTCAAGGCGTTCAACCAGCCCGTGCCCGAATCGCCGCGCATTCTCGAACTCAACCCCAAGGCGCCAGTCGTCGAAAAGGCACTCGCGCTCGCGACTGACGAAAAGGCGAAGGACGCCTTCGGCGATCTTGCCGACATTCTGCTGGGGCAGGCCCAGCTGGCCGAGGGATCGCCGCTCTCCGATCCCGCCCGCTTCAACAAGCTAGTGAGCGCCCTGGCCGCCAAATGACAAAACCCGGAAGGCCGAGGCGGCGCACCGCCGCCGACTACGAGGGCGACGCCTTCGCGCGCCGCACGGTCGAGGGTGTCCTCTCCGTGTCGCGCGGCGGCACCGGCTTCGTGTCGCCGCGCGGCGGCGGCGAAGACATCGTAGTGCCCGAGGAACGCGTCGGCCCGGCGCTTCCGGGAGACATCGTTGAAGTCGCGCTAGAGCGCCCCGGCTCCGGCCGCGGCCCGGGCGCGGGAAAAGGAGCGGGCGGCGACGCGCGCCTGTGCGGTCGCATTGTCCGCGTTCTGGAGCGCGGCGCGCGCGACATCGTGTGCATTCTGCGCCGCACGGGACGCTCCTGGACGGCCGTTCCGCTCATTCCGTTCGGAGGCCGCACGTTCCACGTGTCCGACGTCGGCGCGGCGCGCGAGGGCGACCGCGTCGTGGTGCGCTTTTCATCGTGGTCCAATCCGGCGTTCAACCCCGAGGCGGAGCTTGTCGCCGTCATCGGCCCCGACTCGGAGCCGTCGCTCGACACCGAGAGCGTGATTCGCTCGTTCGAGCTTCCTGCGGTCTTTCCGCCGGAAGTGGTCGAGGAGGCGCGGCGGGCGCCCGCAATGCTTGCCGCGCCGGGCGAGCGCGAGGACATGCGCGGCCTGACGGTCGTCACCATCGACCCGCCTTCGGCCAGGGACTTCGACGACGCCCTGTCCCTCTCGCGCGACGCGGAGGGCCGCCGCGTCCTCGGCGTCCACATCGCCGACGTCTCGCACTTCGTGCGGCCAGGCTCGGCGCTGGACGCGGAGGCGCGCCGCCGCGGCACGAGCGCGTATCTCGTCGACACGGTGCTTCCCATGCTCCCCGAGCAGCTCAGCAACGGCGTCTGCTCGCTTGTCCCCGGAGAGGACAGGCTCGTATTCAGCGCCTTCCTGACTTTCGACGAGGCCGGAATTCCGGTCGCGCGTCGATTCGCGAAGGGAGTGATTCGATCCGCGCGCCGCCTCACCTACGCGGAGGCGCTCGACGCGATACGCCAGCGCGGGGAAGGCGCGGCCGACACCCCCGAAAACGTCCTCGTGCGGGAGCTCTCTGATCTGTCGCAACGCCTGCGCCGCAACCGATTCGCGCACTTTTCGCTCGACATCTCCTCCTCTGAGCCGGAGATCGTTCTCGGCCCCGACGGGCGCATCGTCGATGTGCGCGTCCCCGAAAGCGACGAGGCCCATCAACTCGTCGAGGAGGCGATGATAGCGGCCAACGAGGCCGTGGCCGCGGAGCTCGCAAAGCGGCGAATCCCCCATCTTTGCCGATTCCACGACGTTCCGGACCCGGAGAAGCTCGACGCGCTGCATGAGTCGCTGCGCGCGCTCGGACTGCGCGTTCCGCGCCTGGTCGACAGCGGCGCCATAGTGCGGCTGCTAAAGTCGGCCAAGGGAACGCCGCTGGAGACTTTCGTGTCGATGTCCGTGCTGCGCAGCATGAAGCGGGCCGAATACAGCGCCGACAAGGAGGGTCACTTCGGTCTTGCCAAGCGGCACTACAGCCACTTCACCTCGCCGATCCGGCGCTATCCCGACCTTGTGCTGCACCGCCAGCTCGCGGCGGCGCTCGCCGGCGACCGCGCGGCCCAGCCGAAGCCGGACGAGCTGCGCGCCATCGCCTCCGAAAGCACGAAGACGGAGTTCCGCGCCGACCAGGCGGAGCGCTCGCTCGTCGAAATCAAGAAATACCGGTTCCTGGAGGAGAAACTCGCCGTCGGCGAAGAGCCGCAATACGACGCCGTCGTCTCGAAGTGCAGGCCTTTCGGCGCGTTCGCGGACATCCCCGATCTGGCGATCGAGGGCATGGTCCACGTTTCGACTCTCTCCGACGCGTTCGTGCGCTTCGACCCGCAGTCCGGGCGCCTCTCGGCTCCGGGCATCGACATCGGCCCGGGGTCGGTTCTGCGCGTGGCGGTGACCGGCGTTGACTTCGACGAGCGAAAGATCGCGCTGCGCGCCGTTTCCGTGATTCCGGACGGTCAAGGCGCGCCCGACGGGCGGGAAAGCCGCCACGAACGCGCGTCGCGTGGAGAAACTCCGGCAAAGCCGCGCGGAAAGGCTCCGGCAAAGCCGCGCGGAAAAACCCCGCCAAAGCCTCGCGGAAAAGGACCGGAAAAGGGCCGGAAAAAGGGCCGGGTCAGAAGAGCGTAGCCTGCTCCACGACTGGCGGAAGGCCAAGCGCGGCGCGGAGGTCGGCTTCGTCCATGACAGGCGTTCCGAACTTGCGCGCCGCCGCCGTCTTGTCCGCGCCCGGATTTTTGCCGACAACGAGCAGGCCGGTATTGCCGGAGACGGAAGAGGCGAGCTTCGCCCCGTGCGCGAGAAGCGACTTCTCAAGATCGCGCCGCTTAAGGTCTCGGAATGTGCCCGTCACGACAATCGTGCGCCCGGCGAACGGATCCGCCGCGCCTTCGGATTCAGGCGCGCCGGCAACGCCCGCCTGCGGGCGAACGGACGCCAGACCGCCCGGCGGATCTATGCCGAGCGACTGCATTCCGGCGATGAAATCGCGCCCCGCCCTTGAATCAAAGAACGAAAGCAGGGCGCGAACAGGCTCCTGCTTCACGACGCACGTGTAGGCAAGCGGGCCGCCGGACTTGAGGCGCGCGCCAACGCCTTCGCGCACCATCTCCTCGCCCAGTGTCTCCAGCTCGCGGCAGGCGCGCTCGTATTCCTCCGCCCGCGCGACGCGCGCGGACAGTCCGAGTTCGCGATTTTCGCGGGCGCGCGGCGAAAGCGTCGGCAGAGCGGCCTCCAGCTCGTAGAGGCGGGCCGCGCGGCGAAGCAGCGCGGACGAGGCCAGATCCGAGAGGTTCCGGTGGTTGGCGGCCACGTCGCGCGCGGCGGACTCGCCGACTCCGGGGATGCCGAGCGCATACAGCCAGCGCTCCAGCGGGAGCGAGCGGGCGCGCTGAAGCGCCGCCCGGATTGTCGAGGCGTTCGCCGCGCCAAGCAGTCGCTTTTGCGGAGCGGCCGCGCCCTGCGGGGAGGCGACGTCGCCGAAGAGCGTCTTCTGAACCGCCCCGCCGTCCGTGGCGGACACCGGAAAGGCGCCGCCGTCCGCATCGTCGGCGCAGTCGTCGCCGAGGTCGAGCGTCGCAAGCAGGATTTCGGGAACGGAGAACAGATCGAGCGGAGTGGAGACGAGGCCGCCGTCAACGAGCGCCGCCGCCACGCGGTCGCCTACGCCTTCGATGTCGAGCGCGTCGCGGGAGGCAAAGTGCACGAGCCTTCCGGAAAGCTGCGCGGGGCAGAGGTAGTTCGTGCAGCGCACCGCGACCTGGCCCTCCGCGCGTGACACCGGACTGCCGCACGCGGGGCAGGTCGCCGGCATCTGAAACTCTCGCTCGGCCCCCGTGCGCGCGTCCTTGAGGACTGCGACAACCGCCGGTATGACCTCGCCAGCCTTTTCCACAAGCACCCTGTCGCCGACGCGGATGTCCTTGCGGCGGATGTCGTCCTCGTTGTGCAGCGTCGCGCGCGAGACGTTCGATCCGGCCAGACGCACGGTGCGCAGCTCGGCCACGGGCGTGAGGACCCCAGTGCGCCCGACCTGGACGGTTATCGCCTCGACCACAGTCTCGGCCCTGTCCGGAGCGTATTTGAACGCGCGCGCCCAGCGCGGGGCCTTCGCCGTGCTGCCGAGCTCCGCCCAGAGCGCCCTGTCGTCGGCCTTGACGACCGCGCCGTCGGTCTCGAACGGGAAGGAGTGCCGAACCCCGCCCAGTTCGGCAATGGCCGCGCGCGCCTCGGCCATGCCGGAGCAGCGCCACCAGCGCGGCGGGACCGGGAATCCGAGCGAACGCAGAAACTCCAGCAGCCCGTGCTGCGTCGTCGGCTCCTCCACCCCGCGCTGCGCGCCAAGTCCGTATAGCACGACCGAAAGCGGACGCTCGGCTACAAGGCGCGGATCGAGCAGCTTGATCGAACCGGCCGCGGCGTTGCGCGGATTGGCGAACGGAGTTTCGCCTGCGGCCTCCTGACGCCGGGAAAGGGCCAGGAAGCCGGCCTTAGTCATGTAGATTTCGCCGCGGACCTCCAGCCGTTCGGCGTCGCACGGAACGCGCAGCGGAAGCGCGCGGATGGTTCGGGCGTTGGCCGTTATGTCGTCGCCCGTCATGCCGTCGCCGCGCGTGGCAACGGTCGCGAGGGCGCCGCGCTCGTAGATGGCGCAGAACGCCAGACCGTCGATCTTTGGCTCAACCACGTAATCGACGCGGTCGCGGCCGGACAGTCCGCGCACGAACGAGTCGAACGAATCAAGGTCGTTTTCGTCGTAGGTGTTCTCCAGCGACTGCATCGGCAGCAGATGCTCGAACTTCTCGAAGCCCTCGGCCGGCGCGCCGCCGACGCGCCGCGTCGGGGAGTTGGGGTCGGCCAATTCGGGATGGGCGCGCTCCAGAGCGGCAAGCTCCGCCATCATGGCGTCGAACTGCGAGTCCGGAATTTCAGGCGCCGCGTCGCGATAGTAGAGGACCGTGTGGCGGTTCAGTTCGCGGCGGAGAAAGGCGACGCGTTCGGCGGTCGAGGAAGGCGCGTCGCGCCCCTCTGGAAAAAGCGAGTCCGTTTGCATGGCCGCCGATCATACCACAACCCCCCGCCGTCCGTCGCCGGTCGCGCGCCGCGAGTCGTCCGCCCCGTCTCGCATGTCGCCGCATCTTGATTCAGTCCGGCGGTTGGACTATTCTCCGGCGCATGCCGCCCAGCATGGACAATCCCCAACAGACAGCCGACGCCAGCCCCGCCGCAACGCGCCCCGGAACAATCGGCGAATGCGCCGGAGGCGGTTCCCGGTCGCCCCTCCGGACGCAGGTGTCCTGGAACGGACGCCCGCTTCGCGTCCATGCGGCCCGCGTCTCCGCCTTCCCGCTCAATCGGGTCTGGAACGGAACTCAGCGCCCGCTGTGGCAGACCGACGAGGCGGCCTTCGTGTCGTTCGACCTCGACGCGCCCGGCGAACTGGCGGTCGAAGTGGCGGCGGACGACGCGCAAGGCGTGACGACGCTGCCGCTTTCGTTCGCGCCGCCCATGCGGCGCGACGAGAGCGGACTGCTGCGCGTCGCCCTTGACTCGCCGCGCCACTTCACACTGCTTTTCGGCGACAGGCGGCGGGCGCTGCATGTCTTTGTCAATCCCCCGCCGGCAGGGCGGAAGGAAGGACTGGTCCGCCGCTTCGGCCCGGGAGAGCACGATGTCGGGGTGATCGTGGCGAAGAGCGGCGAAACGATCGTCGTCGAGGATGGGGCCGTCGTTTACGGAGCGATTCTCGTCGCCAACGCGCACGACGCGCGCATCTGCGGGCGCGGCGTCATCGACGGCTCGCGGCTGAGGCGCGCGGACCACGGCAGCGCCGCCTTCCGCGCGGCCGTCGAGGCGGGCCTGCCGCCGTCGTTCTACGGCGCCGAAATGGCCGTGAACGGCATCACGGTGTTCAACTCGGAGCGCGTCGCGATCGAGGGCGTGATCGTGCGCGATCCGCCGCGCTGGGCCGTGATCGTGCGCGGCGGCTGCCGCGACGTGACGATCGAGAACGTCAAGGTCGTCGGCTGCTGGCGCTACAATTCCGACGGCATCGACATCTGCGCCTCCGAGGGCGTTCGGGTTCGCGACTGCTTTGTGCGCTCGTTCGACGACTGCCTCGTCGCTCGCGGAGACTATCTTGAGCGCGACGCGCCGGTCACACGCGACATAGTGTTTGAGCGATGCGTCCTTTGGTGCGACTGGGGCAAGTGCATGGAAGTCTGGGCGGGCCACAGGCCGTGCCTCATCGAGAATGTCCGTTTCCGCGACATCGCGGCCGTCCATCCGAGCGGCACCGTCTGCGACGTGACAACGTGGTTCGCGTCGCCCGACACACGCATCCGCGACATCGCGTTCGAAGATGTCGAAATCGATTTCGCCGGCCCGCTGTGGAAGGAGGAGCTGGACACCGGCGGGACGGACTCCAGCCTGCCGGCATTTTCCTTCGCGCGCCGGGAGGAGCAGGAAATCGCAGCCGCGGAGGTGATTCGCTACGGCCGATACCTCGGCAACCAGCAATTCGAGCCGGCCACCGACCTTGCGGGCTTCCGCGTGCGCTACGAAGACATCGCGTTCCGGCGCTTTCGCGCGCTGGGGGAGGCGCCGCGTCTGACCGCGCGCATAGACTCCTCGACGCCGCCACATTCCCTTTCCGGACTCGCCATCGAGGAATTTCCCCCGCAGACGCGGATTTTCCGCTATGATTCCCAGAAAAACATAACACCTCACGAAAAATGACCACCCGAAACACGCCCGTCACGCTTTTCGCCATCCTCGCCGCCGCCATCGCCGTCGGCTGCTCCGCGCCCGACAGGGGGGCGGCGACCTCTCCGTCGCCATCCGGCAGCGGCGCTGGCGCTGTCGCCACGCCGTCCGTGGTGGAGAATTCGCAGTCGCCGGAATCGCAGATCGTCCAGAACCCCATCTCCTCGCTCCCGCCGCTCGGGCCGCTGTCCTGGCGACTTCCGGAGAAGTTCGCCACGATCGAGGGAGACCGGCTCGTGATCGACATCCCCGAGAGCGCCTACCCGACCGACGCCGTCGCCGAGGCGGATGTGCCGGCCGCGCTTTTCAAGGGGGCTCAGGGCTTCTCGATGTCGGTCGCGGCCACCGGCTCCAATCTCAAAAAGCCGTCCAAGAGCTGGCTGGGGCTGAAGTTCCAGATGCACTGGAAGGAACACGCCACCGGCCGCGAGGCCTGGCCCAACTGCGCGGGCGAACTCGGCGACTTCGCCGAGAAGACCCTGGTCAACGAAGTCAACTTCGCCTGCTCGCAACCCGACTCGCTGACTCTCATGCTCGGGCTTCAGGGAACGAGCGGACGCGTGGAGTTCGACCTCTCCACGCTGCGCGGCGGCGCCTCCACCGGACTCTTCCGCCTCGTGAACCAGGACTGGCGCGTCCGCTATCCAGCCTCCGCCGCAGGGGGTTCGGGGAGCGCAGCCCCCCGTCCGTTCCGCGGCTGCATGCTCCCCGCCCGCCCCACGACCGAAGACGACATCGAGACGCTCGCGTCCTGGGGCGCGACCATGGCTCGCTTCCAGATCATGCGCAACTGGAGCGCCCGCGACGACAACCAGGATCTCGCCGAATACGCCGCCTGGATCGACTCGCGCCTCGACAATCTGGAAGACGTCCTGCGGTGGGCCGGTTCGCGCGGCATGAAGATCGTCGTGGACCTCCACACCGTCCCGGGCGGCAAGCGCGCCAAGGACGGCCAGATGAACATGTTCGAAGACGACCGGTTCGCGGACGCCTTCGTCGATACCTGGCGGCGCATCGCCGCGCGCTTCAAGGGGAATCCGGCCGTCTACGGCTACGACCTCGTGAACGAACCCAACCAGAAGGAACGCGTCAAAAACGACTACTGGACGCTCCAGCGCCGCGCCGCCGAAGCCGTGCGCGAAATCGATCCGGACACGCCGGTCATCGTCGAGTCCGACGGCTCCGACTCCCCCACCGCCTACGCCTGGCTTTCCCCGCTGCGGATGGACAACGTGATCTACCAGGTCCACGTTTACGCGCCGATGCTCTTCACGCACCAGGGCGTCCACGGCCGGGCGACCGGCGAAAAATGGCCCGACCCCGCGAGGAAATGGGACAAGGAATTCTTGCGCGAGACGCTGCGGCCCGTGATCGAATTTTCGCGCCGCCACGGCGCGAAGATCTACGTGGGCGAATTCAGCGCCATCGCCTGGGCGGAGGGCGCGGAAAACTACCTGCGCGACTGCATCGAACTCTTCGGGGAATACGGCTGGGACTGGACCTACCACGCCTTCCGCGAATGGAAGGGCTGGAGCGTCGAGCACGAGGGGCCGGACATCAAGCACATGGTTCCAGCCGCCGACACCCCGCGCAAGCGCGTTCTTCTCGAAGGATTCACGCGGTAGTTCGGCCGTCGCTCGTCGATTTGGTCGCTCGTCGATCGTCGATTTAGTCGCTCGTCGATTTGGTCGCTCGTCGATTTAGTCGATCGTCGGTCGTCGATTTGGTCGCTCGTCGACTTGGTCGATCGTCGATTTGGTCGCTCGTCGATTTGGTCGCTCGTCGACTTGGTCGATCGTCGATTTGGTCGATTATCGACCAAGCCGACAAAATCGACCAAATCGACCAAGCCAATCATGAAATCTGAGGGGTCTGTCCCCTTAAGGTCGCCTTAAGGCCGCCAAAAAATGGACACGGAACGGGGAAGCGGATATACTGGCCCGCACATGAAACTGAACGACGGATTTTCCATGCGCCCGCCCGCAACCGGATTCGCTCCGGTCGCGCTCTTCGCGGCTTTGCTGATAGCCGCCGCGGGCTGCTCCAGAACGCCACCCGGCGTGTCGGTGGCCGAGGGGCGCATCGCCCTGACCGAAGGTCGATACGAGGACGCCATCCCGCACCTGCGCGCCGCCGCTCGCGCCTTCCGCGACTCGCCGGCGGCCTGGTACAATCTCGGAATGGCCAACCTCATGGCCGGGCACAACCGCGCCGCCGAAAAGGCCCTGCGCCGCGCGGTTGACCTCTCGGAGGGCACCGACGACACGGACGCGCTCTCCGCCCTGGGCGAAGCCAGGCGGCGGCGCCACCACTCCGACCTTGCGGCGGCCGCATACCGCGTGGCTCTCGAAAAGGCCTTCCGCAAGCCGCGCATTCTCGCCGGGCTGGCGGCCTGCGAACTGGACCAGGGCAATGTCGGCGCGGCGGAGCGTCTCCTTGCCGAAGCGCTGCAGTCCGGGGCCAAGGATCCGGTCGTTCTGTTCAACTCCGGCGTCCTTCACGCCAGGCCCGACTCGATCTCCTCCGACCCGTCGTCTCAGACAAAGGCCGCGAACTGCTTTGTCGGCTTTCTCCGCCTCTCCCCTCCCGGGCAGTGGCCCGAAAAACGAGAGGAGGCGGTGCGCCGTCTCGCCGAGCTCAACGCCAAACGTCCGGCCGAAATCCAGGAGCGCGTTGACGAGCTTCTCTTCAGGGCCGCAGCTGCGGACAGGGCCGGGCAGACCGTGCGCGCCTGCGAACTGGCCTCGGACGCCCTCAACCTCGACCCGTCCAATCCGGACTGCCTCGCGCGCCAGGTGTCCTTCCTGCGCAAGCGCGGGCGTGCGGGCGACCTCGACAAGGCCCGCGCCAACGAGGCGCTCGGGCACGTCCTTTTTCCCTCTGACGTGCGCTTTGCTCCGCCGACCGGGGAGGCAGCCAGGTGAACGCCGCGTCATTCGCAGTCTCGTCCATTCCGTCGCTCTCCGTCGCCGGGTGGATCGACGTCGCGGTACTGGCCCTGCTAGGCATCGCGGCGGTGCTTGGCGCCGTGCGCGGGCTCGCCGGCGAACTCGCCCGCCTGCTTGCGATCGCGACGGGGATGGCCGTGCTTTCCGGAGCCTCCGGGCCTGTCCGCGCGCATCTTTTCCCCGGCGAAGGCGCCTCGCAGACAATTCTTGCGTTTGCGCTGACCGTCGTGGCCGCGGGGCTCGCCGGCAGCGCAGCCGGCGCGGGCGCGCGCCGTTTTCTGAAACTGCTCGTCGGCCAGCCCGCCGATGGCATTCTCGGGGCCTTCATGCGCGTCTGCACCACTGGAGCCGTCCTGCTGGCCGTTTTCGCATTCCTTCGCCTGCTCCCGTCCGAACAGGTCGAAGACGTCGTGTTCAGGCAGTCGGTGTCCGGACGAGTCGCCGCCCCATACGCTGACTGGATCGCCGGCAGAATTTCATCCGCGGCCGGAGGCGACGGCGCCGAAGCGGCGGCGAAGGCGGCCGGAGCGGCGGCGGCGGTCGCCTCCAAAATCGGAGACGGAAATGGCTAGCGTAGTCTGGTATTGGGCCAGGAACGGGGTGCGGACCGGTCCAGTCCCGTGGGAGTCGCTCCGCGCCTCGGCGCACAAGGGCGAATTCGGGCCCGGCGACTGGGTGTGGACGCCCGGTTTCGGGCGCGAATGGAAGCGCGCCTCCGTTCTGGACGCTCTTTTTCCGCCCGAATCCGCCACCGAGGGCGAGCCGTCGGACGCGAAGGCGGAGACGTCGAGTCCGTCCGCCTCCCCGGAGTCGCCGGCTGCCGTCGAAGACGTTCCGTCGCCATTTGCCGACGCGGCGCTGGACGGCCGTCCCCCGGAGACTCCGCGCACGGCCCGGGCTCTGGCGAACGCCTGGCGCAATGTTCTGGCGCTGCTCGCCAATCCGTTCTCCTGGCGTCGTTACGCGGCGTTCGCGTTTGCGGCGCTGCTGCTGCTTTTCGGCTCTCAGTCGATCGCCCCGTTCGGAACGTTCCTCCCGGGCGTGACAAGGCGACTGTCCGATTCCGGACTCGACCTGACGGGCGGCATTCCGGCGTTTCTCTCGAAATGGACCGCCGCGATTTCGCGCGGCGGCGTCACGGCGGCCGACCAGGGGACGCTCGTTTCTGAGTTCGCGGCGGCGCTGAGGCATTCCGCCACTTCCTTTTCCGCCTGGATGGCCTCGACCCCGCGCCATTTGCTCACTTCGCTCACCCTGCTTCTTCTTGCGGCGGCAGCGGCGGCGCTTCACGCATGGTTTCTCTCGCGCGGCTGGACTGTGATGCTGCACCGCGTTTACCGGCGCGACGAACCGGTGGCTCGCTCGTGGATCGACGCCCGCACCTCGGCGCGGACCGTTTTCCGCGGCGCCTTCGCGATGCGCTTCGCCCTGGTGCTGTGCTGGACGGCGGCGGCGTGGATTTCGGCCGCCCGGCTGGCGGCGGCGCCGGAATCGGCAATTCTCGCCGAAACGCTGTCGCGCGCCGTGTCTCCGCTTGCCGCCATGGCGCTTCTTGACGCCGCCGCGATGGTTTTCGCCCGAGACTTCGCCGTGCCGCGCGTCGTCCTTCTCGGGCAGCCGTTCGCATCGGCGCTGCGCGGGGCGCTGCGCGAGAGCGGTTTCTGGACAGTGCGGCACCTGCTGCTGCTTTCGCTGGTGACGTCCCTGTTCGTCATCCTGTCCGCGCTCGTGCTCCAGCCCTTCGCCGCGCTTGTGCCGCCGTTCTTCCCGCTGGTGGCGGCGGCATTTCTCGCTCCGTATCAGATGCTGCGGTCTCTGTGGGCGCTTGACATCTTCTTCCGGCTCCACCCGGAGGCCCGCACGAACGTTCCGCCGCGCGCAAGCGTCCCGCCGGAGATCGCCGCCGCCTTCGCCGGACGGCGCGGATGAACGGAGCGGAGCGTCAGGAGGCCGGGGCAAGCCCTCTGGGCGCGCTTCTTGCGGCCCTGTTCGGACTTGCCGGCTCGGCCGGCGCCGCGATTGCGGCGTTCCGCGCGGGCGGCCCGGCCGCCCCGCAGCGCGTTCCTTCCCCCGCGGCGACTCTCGCGGCCGGAGTCCTGCCCCTCGCCTTCGGGCTGGGGGCGGCCGCCTTCGAGGCCCGGCGCGCCCCGGGCCGCCTTTTGAGCAACTTCGCCTCCGTTCTGCGGCTGCCCCGAAGCCCCGGCGCGGCGCTTCGGCACGCAACGGCCGGGCTTGCGGCCGGACTATGCTCGGTTCTGCCGCTGCTGTGGACGACGGCCGCCGCGCAGCGAGTTCTCGAACCGCTCGGCTTCAGGGAGACAATGCAGGATTCGATGAGATGGATGCTCGACGGCGGCGCGACCGCGGCGCAGACCTTCGCGCTGGCTGCTGTCGCGTTCGCTCTGGCCCCGCTCGGAGAGGAGGTCCTGTATCGCGCGCTCCTTCTCGGCGGACTTGAGCGCGCGTGGGGGCGGTCCGCCGCATTCGTCTATTCGGCGGCGTTCTTCGCCGCCCTGCACCTGCACCTTTCCTTTCTGCCGGCCCTGTTCGTTCTGGCGCTGGCGCTCGGCCTGGCGTGGCGGCGCCTCTCCATCGCGTTCGCGGCGGCCATGCACGCGGGGTTCAACATCGGGAACATTGCCATCGCGATTCTTCTGCAATATGATCCCGGCCCGGCCTTCCTCCTTCACTAGAAAAGTTCGCGAAAAAGCCCATCCGCCATGGCCTTCACAGAAATCGACATCCGCCCCGTTCCCGTCTCGCAAGTCGCCTCAACGCCCGTTCCGGACCACGCCCCGTCCCTACTGCCGCCAGGCGGGAAGTGGCGTCTTGTCTGGCACGACGAATTCGACGGCACGGAAATCGACAAGTCCAAGTGGATGTGCCGCGAATCCTTCTGGGGATCGGATTTCCCGGCCTTCGCCCACGACTTCGAGGGCGTCGAAATGACCGGCAGGTCAACAGTGAAGCTCAACCTGCTGCGCCATGGCGACGACTTCTGCTCGCCGCACCTGCAGACCGGCTCTCTCACCTACGACATCCCGCGCGACCGCCCCGACCGCTTCTGGCCGTTCGGCAAGCGGCGCGAGCCGCTCTTCATGCACAAGTTCGGCTACTACGAAATCCGCTGCCGGCTCCCGAAATGCGCGGGCTGGCACGCCGCATTCTGGCTCCAGGCCCCGGGCGTGGGCTCGCACCCCGATCCCGCAGTCTGCGGCGTGGAGTGCGACATCATGGAGAGCTACCGCCTGCACACCGAAGGCAAAATCGTATGCGGCAACGGCTGGGGCGGCTACGGCAACGACAGCCACTGGTTCGGGCATTTCTCATTCGACGCCGAGACGATGGCCGACGGATGGAACAACTACGGCGTGGACTGGTCGCCGTCCGGCTACACGTTCTACGCCAACGGAAAGAAAGTCGGCGAGCAGAACGCACCCGTCTCCAACGTCGAGCAGTTCGTCCTCGTCTCCACCGAATGCGCGGGCTACCGCAGCGTCGGCAACGACGGCGGTCTCACCGCCGGCCGCCGCGAATGGGGCAAGCCGGACCCGCGCCTCTTCAAGGCAACGCTTCCGGACTTTTTCGAGATCGATTACGTCCGGGTCTTCGACAGCGTGGCGGCGGCGGATCGGACGGCGGCCGGGTAGCGCGGCCCGGCAGCGCGCCGAGGACGTTTTTCATTGCAAATCCAATGTCCGGCCACTATGATTCGACGCCGATTCGCAAACCACGGTCCTCTTCGCGAACCACAGTCTTTCAGGTTCAACCAGACAACAGCCTTCAGAAGGGCATCCACAATGAATTCCGACACGATCAAAAAGGGCTTTGAGCGCGCCCCCCACCGCTCTCTCCTCTACGCCGACGGCCTCAGGAAGGAGGATTTCGGCAAGCCGTTCATAGCCGTCTGCAACTCATTTGTCGAAATAATCCCCGGCCACCACCACCTGCGCGAGGTGGGCAGGCTCGTCGCGGACGCGATCCGCGAGGCGGGCGGCGTGCCGTTCGAGTTCGACACAATCGGCGTGTGCGACGGCCTCGCGATGGCCCACACGGGCATGAAGTATTCGCTCCCGTCGCGCGAGCTGATCGCCGACTGCGTCGAGACCGAGGTCGCCGCGCACAAGTTCGACGCGATGATCTGCATCCCGAGCTGCGACAAGATCGTCCCCGGCATGATCCTCGGCGCGATCCGCGCGAACATCCCGGCGATCTTCTGCTCCGGCGGCCCGATGATGGCCGGCAAGGACCCCGCGACCGGCAAGGTCCTCGACTACAACTCCACCTACGAGGCGGTTTCCGCATACAAGGTCGGCAAGATCGACGAGGCTGGCCTCGAGCGCATCGAGCAGAACGCCTGCCCCGGCTGCGGCTCGTGCTCCGGAATGTTCACCGCCAACTCCATGAACTGCCTCTGCGAGGCGATCGGCCTGGCGCTGCCCGGCAACGGCACGATCCCCGCCGTCTCCCCCGAGCGCAAGGAGCTCTGGAAGGCCGCCGCGCGCCGCGCGGTCGAGATGGCCAGGGCCGGCGGCCCGCTTCCGAAGGACCTCATCACGCCGGAGAGCATCGACAACGCCTTCGCGCTCGACGTCGCGATGGGCGGCTCCACGAACACCGTGCTGCACACGCTCGCCATCGCGCGCGAGGCGGATGTCCCCTACGACCTGCACCGCATCAACGAGATCAGCGCGCGAACGGCCAACGTCTGCAAGGTCGCGCCAAGCTGCGCCTACCATGTCGAGGACGTCCACGCCGCTGGCGGCATCCCCGCGATCCTCAAGCGCCTCACGGAAAAGCCCGGCCTCCTCAATCTCGACTGCCCGACCGTCTCCGGCAAGACCATCGGCGAAATCGCCGCGGCGGCCGAGATCCGGAACGACGAGGTCATCCGCACGTTCGAGAACGCCTACGCGCAGGACGGCGGACTCTGCGTTCTCTTCGGCAACCTCGCCGAGCAGGGCTCGGTCGTGAAGAAGGCCGGCGTTTACGCCTCGATGATGAAGTTCAGCGGGCGCGCGATCTGCTTCGACTCGCAGGAGGAGGCCTGCGACGGAATCCTCGGCGGCAAGGTGAAGCCGGGGCACGTGGTCGTCATTCGCCACGAAGGCCCCAAGGGCGGCCCCGGAATGCAGGAGATGCTCGCTCCGACCGCATACATAATCGGCGCGGGCCTCGGCGAAAGCGTCGCGCTCATCACCGACGGCCGCTTCTCCGGCGCCACGCACGGCGCGTGCATCGGCCACGTCTCGCCCGAGGCGGCCGAGGGCGGCCCGATCGGGCTGCTGCGCGACGGCGACTGGATCGACATCGACATCCCGGCGCGCACGCTCTCGCACCGCCTCTCGGACGAGGAGCTCGCCGCTCGCCGCGCCGCCGCCGCGCCGTGGAAGCCGCGCGCCTTCGGCGGCTGGCTCCGCCGCTACGCGCTCATGGCCGGCAACGCCTCCATCGGGGCCTCGCTCAAGCGCTGACCTCCGCAGGCGCGCCGCGCCGCCCCCCCCCACGCCCGTGCCGCGCCAGCCAGGCGCCGCAGTCGAACCATGTCAAACTCTTTCGTCCCCGTTTCCACCCCGCCCGGCGAACGCGCCCGCGTGGTGGTGCTTGGTTGCCGCAACGCCGGCAAGTCGTCGCTAGTCAACGCCCTCGCCGGGCAGGAGGTCTCGATCGTCTCGCCGGTGCCGGGCACGACCGCCGACCCGGTGCGCAAGTCGGTCGAGTGGCTCCCTCTCGGCCCGTGCACGCTCGTGGACACCGCGGGATTTGACGACGACGCCGGCGCGCTTGGCGCCTCTCGCGCCCGCCGCGCGCTGGAGGAGATGCGGACCGCCGACATCGCGATCCTGGTTGTTGACGGCGCGCGCGGAATCGCGCAGCCGGAGCGCGACGCCGCGTCGGCTCTGCGCGCCGCCGGAGTCCCGTTCGTGTGCGCCCTCGCGAAGGCGGACGCCATTCCCGACGGCGGCGCGGCGGCGGCGGCCATCGCGCGAGAACTCTCCGCGCCCGCCGTGGCGGTGTCCTCCGCCACCGGCGAGGGAGTCGAGGAGCTGAAGCGCGCCGTGGCCGAGACCGACCTCGGCGCGCCCGCCTCGCAGCGCATCGTCGGCGACCTTCTCAGGCCGGGCGATCTCGTAGTGATGGTGACCCCCATCGACGCCGCGGCCCCAAAGGGACGTCTCATCCTTCCGCAGCAGCTGACGCTGCGCGACGTACTGGACGCGCACGCCTCCGCGCTCGTGGCGCAGGTGAGCGAGCTTCCAGGACTTCTCGCCTCGCTTTCGCGGCCGCCGGCCATGGTCATAACTGACTCGCAGGCATTCGCGGAAGTCCGCGCCGTCGTGCCGCGCGACATCCCGCTCACCAGTTTCTCGATTCTCTTCGCACGCTACAAGGGCGACTGGGAGACGCTGCGCGACGGAGCCGCCGCCATCGATTCCCTGCGCGACGGCGATCTCGTCCTCGTGAGCGAAGGCTGCACCCACCGCCGCCAGTGCGGGGACATCGGCACGGAGAAAATTCCGCGCTGGCTCTCGGGCAAGACCGGCAAGGCGCTGCACTTCGAATTCACGAGCGGGCGCGGATGGCCCTCTTCGCCCGATGAGCTGCGGCGCTACGCGCTCGTCGTCCACTGCGGCGCGTGCATGCTCACCCGCCGCGAAATGCGGCGGCGCGTGTCAGACTGCCGCGCCGCGGGCGTCCCCGTCGTCAACTACGGGGTCCTAATCGCGAAGTTGCGCGGCGTGGACGTGCCCGCCGGATTCTGACGCGCGCCCCCGGGTCCTGGAAAAAGACGGCGACCGCGCGGCCCGACGCCGCGCGGTCGCGCGATCGGCGCGGATGCGCGCCGGGACGGATGTGGCCTACAGCGTCTTGGGCAGTTCCTCGAAGGCGAAGCATTCGAGCATGTCGCCCTCCTCGAAGTCCTTGAAGCCCTCGAGCATAATGCCGCACTCCTGCGCCTGCTTGACCTCCTCCACCGTCTCCTTGAAGTGGCGGATGGTGGCGATCGGGCCGACGTGCAGCAGCTTGCCGCGGCGCACGACGCGAATCTGACCCTTGGACGTGATGAAGCCGTCCAGCACGAGCGAGCCCGCGACGACGCCCTCCTTGCCGAGATCGAACACCTGCTTGACCTGCGCGTGTCCGCGCACCGCCTCCTTGTGCTCGACCGGAAGCAGCGCCAGCATCTCCTGCTTCACGAAATCCAGCAGCTCGTAGATGATGCGGAACGTCTTCACGCGAACGCCGTCGTGGCGCGCCAGGGCGTTGACGCCGCTTTCCGGCGAAACGTTGAACCCGATGACGATGGCCCTGCCGTGCTCTGCGCGCTCGATGTCGTTGACCGCGATGGCGCCGGTTCCGCTCTGGATGACGTTGCAGGAGACCTTGGTGCTCTGAATCTGCCCGATCGAGTCCGTGATGGCCTCCACGGAGCCCTGCACGTCGGCGCGCAGGATCAGATTCAGGACGAGCTTGTCGTGCTCGTGCATCTGGCGGAAGATTTCATCGGCGCTGCGCGCCTGGGTCACGCCGCCGAGCATCTCCTCCTTGCGGCGCTGAGCCTCCTTTTCGGCAAGTTCGCGGGCGCGCTTGTCGTTCTTCATCACGCGGAACTCGGACCCGGCCTCCGGAACGCCCGAAAGGCCCATGATCGACACGGCCGCCGACGGCCCCGCCGACTTCATGCGCCTGCCGGAGCTGTCGGTGAGGGCGCGGATTCGGCCCCAGTGCTCGCCGCACAGCACGACGTCGCCCACGTTGAGAGTTCCGCCCGTCACGAGCACCGAAACCGCCGGCCCGGATCCCGGAACCATGCTCGCCTCGATCACCGAGCCGTTGGCGCGGCGGTCGGGATTGGCAGAGAGTTCGAGAACGTCCGCCTGCAGCAGAATCATGTCCAGAAGGTTGCCGACGCCCTCGCCGGTCTTGGCGGAGACCTTGCACACGACGGTCGATCCGCCCCAGTCCTCCGGCGTGAGGTTCTCGGCCTGAAGCTGCTGCATCACGCGGTCCGGATTGGCGTTCGGAAGATCGCACTTGTTGATCGCGACCATGATCGTCACGTCGGCGTCTCGCGCCTGCTGGATCGCCTCCTTTGTCTGCGGCATGATGCCGTCGTCGGCGGCGATGATGATGACGGCGATGTCCGTGAGGTGCGCGCCGCGGTTGCGCATGGCGCTGAACGCGGCGTGGCCTGGCGTGTCGAGAAACGTGATGCTGCGCCCCTGCACGTCAACGGAATACGCCGAAATCGCCTGCGTGATGCCGCCGGCCTCGCCGGCCGCCACGGACGACTTGCGGATGTAGTCCATCAGGCTCGTCTTGCCGTGATCGACGTGGCCGAGGAAAGTGACGACCGGCGGGCGCGGACGCAGCTGGTCGGGGCGGTCCTCAGGAATGTCGTCCTCTGCCGAGCGGTCGATCTGCATCGGCTTGGCCTGCGCGTTGCGATGTGACTTTTCGCGCTCGACCTCGAACCCGTGGGCGATCGCGATCTTCGCCGCCGTGTCGCCATCGACGCTCTGATTGATGGACGCCAGGACGCCCATCTTCATGAGTTCCGTGATCAGCTGATTGGGGCGAAGCCCGAGTTTTTCGGCAAGATCCTTCACCACGATCACGCCGCGCAGAACGAGCGTCTTCTGCTCCGCGGCCGCGACGGTCGCGCGCTCGGCCGCCTTGGCGGCGGCGCGCTTGTCGCGCTTGTCGCGCATCTTCTCGCGCGCCAGATCGCGCGCCTCAAGCGGATCCTGGCGCAGGCGCTGGGAGGCGCGCGAAACGCCTCCGGCGGCCTGCAGCCCAGCCTGCGGCGCGCCCTGACGCCTGGCGTTCTCGTCCCTTGCGTCGCCCGGATGCAGCGCGACCGGCGGCTTTTTGGCCGCCTGGGCGGGCGGGCGCTTCGGAACCTTCGGCGGCGGGGACGGCGGAACAAACACCGGACGCGGCGCCGTGCGCGTGCGCACCGGAAGCGGCGCAATGCCGCCGATGGCGCGCGTGGCGGCCGGCGCGATCTCCGGCCTAGCCGCCTCCGCGCGCTCGGGCCTGGCCGTCTCGACGCTCTCAGGCATCTTCTCTTCCGCGCGTTCCGGCGTCTTCGGCGCGGCCTCCGCCTTGGCCTCCGCCTTGACCTCCGCCTTGGGCTCCGCTTCGCGCGCGACGGCCGGGCTGGCTGTGGGCTCCGCCTTTGCCGGCGCGGTCTCCGACTTCTTCGCCACCTCCTTCTTCGGCTTCGCCGCCTCGGCGGCGGCAGCCTCGGCGGCAGCCGCCTCAAGCTTCTCGACAGGACGGTCGAAGCAGAGCGTCTCCTGCGCCGCCGCGCGGGCGGAATCAAGCGCGGGGGCGTCCGCCGCGATCGCCGACTTCAGAACCTCCGCCGCAGTCAGGCGCTTGGCCGCAAGAGCGGCGAGAACCTCCTTTTCCTCCCTGGCGATGTCAGCCGCAAGCGGACGCTTGAAGTTTGTGCGCAGCTGACGCTCGTCGTCTTCATCCAGCGTGGAGACGACGGTGCGGATTTCCAGTTCGAGTGCTGCGGCCTGGCGGAGCAGGTCGCGGTCGCTCGTCTTGAGTTCCTTGGCGAGTTCGAAGAGTCTCATGGTTTGCCAGTTCTGTTTCGACGGACCCCTGTGGCGGGGGCGGTATCGGTTCTTGGGGAAAAGCGGAATCCTGCCGGGCGGCCGAGGCCGCCGCGGAAGCGTTGCGGCGGCTATTCGGCCGACGGCGGGAGCGACGCGGTCATGTGCCGCTCGGCGGCGCTCCATGCCTCGCGGGCCTGCTCGGGAGGAAGCGTCGGGAGCGACTCGCCGCCCTGCTCGGACGTACCGAGCTGCGCGACGAATTCGGAAAGCGTCGTCTCGAAGATCCCCTCCGGCGTTAGGAAGCCGTGGCTGGCGATCGTCCGCGCCGATTCAAGGGGGATGCCGAGCTGGGAGGAAAGAGTTTCGATCTTGGCCCGCAGCCCGGCCTGGAATGCGTCCTCGCGCGTGCGTCTCTCGTCCGGGGAGTCGCCGTAGATGTCGAGCTCGCGCACCGAGATGTCCCAGCCGGTAAGCTCGGAGGCGAGGCGCGTGTTAATGCCGCCCTTGCCGATCGCCGGGGTGAGACTGCCGTTCTGGACGTATGCGGTCACCACGCGGCGGCGCTCGTCGATCTCCACGCGCTGGACTGTGGCGGGCTGGAGGGCCGCGACGGCGAACTTCTCTATGTCCTCGCTCCACGGAACGATGTCGATCTTTTCGCCGTTGAGCTCCGAGATGACCTGGCGGATGCGGGCGCCGCGCGCCCCCACGCACGCGCCCACGGGGTCAATCTTGGCGGTGCGCGAGCGGACTGCGATCTTGGTGCGGATGCCGGGCTGGCGCGCGATCTCCATGATCTCGACGGTCCCCTCCTTGATCTCGGATGACTGTTCGGCGAAGAGAGCCTTCACAAACAGCGGATCCGTGCGGGAAAGCTTCACGCACGGGTTGCCGGACGGCTCGTCGATGAGCTTGACGCGGCGGCGGCCGACCCATGTCCCCTGCCCCGGCTCCTCGCCGTCCTCAAGGCGGCGCGGATCCTGCTCCGCGCCGACGAAGCGGATCACGGCGCGGAAGTTGTCGCCCTGCGAGAGGCGGTCGTTCTTCATGCGGTCGCGGCCCTTGAGAATGGCCTCGCCGCCATCCACAAGGTCGCACAGCACGTCCTTGTGGACCACCTGGCGCACCGTCGCGGACACGATTTCGCCGACGTGCCCGGCGTAGCGGCGCTGCATGATGTCGCGCTCGCTCTCGTGCATCCCCTGGAGGATGGCCTGCTTGGCGGTCTGGGCGGCAATGCGGCCGAACACGCGCGGGCTAACCTCGGTCTCCACGGTGTCGCCGGGCTTCGCCTCGGGATCGCGGCGGCGGGCGTCCTCCAGGCTGATGTAGCCGGTTCCGATGGCCGAATCGCTGACCACGCGGCGCTCCCAGGCGCGGATTGCGAGAGTGTGCGGGTCGATTTCGACGCGAACGTCCCCGGACGTGGCGAGACTCTTTTTCGCGGCCGCCTGAAGCGCATTGGCTATCGTGGAAAGCATCGCGGAGCGGCCGATGCCGCGTTCGCGCTCTAGAGTGCGCAGGATTGTGTCAAGTTCGTTGTTCATGGCTTTGTGCGAAAGAAAAACAATGCGTCGGCGGGAACTCCCCCGCCGTCGCATCGGACGAACGCCGGGAAGACTACCCCAAGACCCGTCATCAGTCAACAAGATTTCGCCGACGGGCGGGTATTCGGTCAGGGATAGGGGT
>DJYI01000037.1 GCA_002448475.1 Verrucomicrobia bacterium UBA6982 | reverse complement strand
TGCCGTCGTGTCCCATCCACCCCAACCCTCACGCTGCCCCGTTCCGGGGTTTTGCAAGAGCCTCATGTGAGTTGCCTTGCGAACGCTTCATGAATAGAATCGCGGGGACGGAAGCCGGAGAACACCATGGGCGACACACTGTCCGCAATACCGATCATCATGTTCAATTTCCGACTGTCGGCCAAAAGCGGGCAGACGACGTTCCGGGCCATCCTCGACTATGCGCGGCGGCATGGCCCGTGGCAGTGCCTGGCGATGCAGGACTGCGGCGAAATCACGGGGTTGGAGCCATGGGACAAAAGAATCTCGGGCATTATCGCCTCCGGGGGCTCGTCGCGCGAGGCGAGCCTTAAATTTGCCAGGTCCGGGATTCCGGTCGTGCTGATGGACCCGGAGCAGGGAATCGGCGACGACCATCCGCTCGCGCACTGCCCCGGCGTCCGGTGCGATTCGCGCGCCATCGGCGCGATGGCCGCGCGGCACTACCTGGAGTGCGGCTACCGCGCGTTCGCCTGGGTCGGAGAGTCCGGCGGATACCGCTGGAGCGCGGACAGACGCGAGGGATTCGAGGAAGCGCTGGCGGAGGCGGGCTTCGGATGCGCCGCGTTCGAATGGACTGCCGCCACCGCGGACGCGACGCGCCTGCGGCGGCGGCACCGTCTTGAACAGTTCCTGCGGTCGCTCGCGACGCCGGTGGCGGTCTTCGCCGCCAACGACGCCACGGCGCGGGTCGTCCTCAATCTCTGCGTTGGCGCCCAGCTGCGCGTCCCGGAGCAGGTTGCGGTGCTGGGGGTCGATGACGACAGGCTGCTCTGCGAGTCCACCGTGCCGGCGCTCTCCAGCATCCGCAAGGGCGACTACCGGCGCGGGCAGGTCGCCGCCTCGATGCTCGACGCCCTCATGCGCGGCCGTCCGATTGCCGAGCCGCAGGTCTCGCTGGCGCCGCTGCGGGTCGTCTCGCGCGGCTCCACGGGCTACGCGGCGATGGACGACCCGGTCATTGCGCGCGCCGTGGCCTTCATCCGCGACAGGGCGGGCTCCGGCGCCGTCGGCGTCGAGGCCGTCGCGCGCGCGGCGGGATGCTCGCGCCGCTACCTTGAGCGCCGTTTCCGCGCGCGGCTGGGACGTTCCGTCCACGACGAGGTCGCGCGCGAGCGTATCAATCACGTCAAGCGACTCCTCGAATCCAGCGACATGCCGGTCGGGGACATCATAGACGCCGCCGGATTCGCCGACGAGCGCCAGCTCTCCATTCTCTTCAAGCGCATGACCGGCACGACCATGCGCGACTGGCGCCGCCGCAACGGCGACGGCGGCTCCTGAGGGCTCGAAATCCCTCTCACGGCGCCGCTTTCGTCGCGGTTTCGGTCGCCGCCCGCTTCCCGGACGGGGCCGTGAGGGCCTCGATGAGGGCGCGCTTGCGCGGGGTGTCGGCCGCGGGCTTCATTTCAGGGGTGCTTTCGCCCTCCATCTCTACGTTCCAGACGTGGGCCTCCCGGAAGGCGTGGTAGGTCCAGTCCCAGCCGTATTCGGCGAAGAGCGCGGCGCAGTCGCGGATGTAGTTTTCCGCGCCCGGCGCCCAGGCGGGGGCGGAGAACTCGCCAACGAACACGCGGCAGCCGTGGCGCAGCTGGAAGTCTCGCACGGGGGCGAGGTAATGGCGCAGCCAGTCGGAGTCCCAGCGTTCGCCGCCGGGCGCGTCGCCCGGCCAGGCGACCGGACGCTCCGGCGTCGAGCGCGGGCGCCCCCCAATGCCCTGGTGCGTGAATTCGTGCGGGCCGTAGCAGTGGACCGAGTAGATGACATTTTCCACGCCCAGCGGCTCCAGGTCCCGAAAGCCGCCGGGAAGGTCCCAGTTGGCGCATTCGGCGACGATGGGGGTGGCGGGGTCGATCTCGCGGATGGCCTCGGCGGCGCGGCGCTGAAGCGCCCAGCAGTCGATCGGCGCGTCGGCGCGCGTGACCGGCTCGTTGACGAGGTCGTAGCCGTAGACGACCGGCCCGTTTTCCCGCACGACGGGCTCGCATCGCGCCGCAATGCACCGCCAGGTTTCCACGAAGGCTTCGGCGAAACGTCCGTCGCGGAACATCTCGTTTTCGCGCCTCTTGTCGCGGCCGCCGGGCGTGACGTGCAAATCGACGCAGACCTTCATGCCGCGCGCCCCGGCCCAGCGCAGGACGTCCTCGAGATTGTCGAGGCGCGAATCGACCCATGCCGCGAATTCGTCGAGATCGACGTTGTCGCCGACGGCGCTCCAGTTGCGCGTGATCTGGAAGCGCACGAGGGTCGCGCCCCACGAGGCGAGGGTTTCGATGTCATCCTCCGTCGTGGCGCGGCCGGGCAGCATGCAGCCGCGCAGGGGACGGGGGGACGGGGCTTTTGCCTGCCAGGGGGCCGCGTCTCGCCCGGCGACGGGAAGCGGCGTTGACGTGAGGGAGAGGCAAAGCGCGGCCAGCGCGGCCGACGAGTTTTTTGATTTCATGTTCATGGTTTGTCAACGTAGCGGGTGGAGGGGAATTTCGCGGCGGAAGAGGAGGCGGGGGAGAGACGGGTAGTCGACGCCGCCGAAGGGGGCCTTTTCGGCGGTGGCTCGCGAGTAGATGTCGAGGACGGCGCGGTCGTCGCGGATTTCCACGATCGCGAAGGAACTCTCGCCTTTCTGCGCGGTCGCGGAGCCGCAGTTCACGACGCGCATCGTCCCGGCGCGCCCCACGGGCCAGTCCGGGCTGTGCTCGTGCCCGTTGAGGTAGAGGTCGCACCCGAAGCGCGCCGCGATGTCGAGCAGCCGGCGGCGGTTGCCGCTCCAGCCGTTTTCGGGGCAGGCGTCGAGGATTGGCCAGATGAACCTGGGGTCGCTGAGGACGGGCGTCCAGTGGCTTGCCAGCACGATATGGCGGATTGTGCGGTCGGCCGCCGCCGCGGCCATTTCGCGCTCGATGAAGCCGACGGCTTCGTCGGATATCCGCGCGGTCGAGCGAAACCGCCCCGGCGGCGCCGGGAGCGCGATGTATTCCGCGAAGAAGGTTATGACGCGCGTGTCGCCGCAGCGGAACGAGCACTCGCGGAGGAAGTCGGCGACGGCGGTGTCGTGGTTGCCCTGGATCGCGATGACGCGCGATTCGGGCGGACGGAACGGGATGGGCCGCCGGACGTATCCCCCGGGGAGGTTGTCTTCGCAGAAAAAGGAGTCGGGGGCGCGGAAGTCGAGTTCGCGCACGACGTCGGCGCCGAGGGTGCGGCGGTGGAGGTCGAGCGACAGGAGGGTGCGCCTGTAAGTGGCCAGTTCGGCCTCGCGCGTGGCGGGGCGGTCCATGTAGCCGCAGTTGATCTGGTCCCCGCCGAAGAGCGCGAAGTCGATGTCGCGGCAGCGCGGGTCCTCGCCGATGAACTCGTAGGTCCTGGAAAGCGCCGCATGGTCGCCGGGCCGCCACATCGGGTAGGCGGCGGCGTCCGCCGCGTCGGAGACGTCCACGACGTGGTGGTCTGCCATGAAGAGGAACTTGCAGCCGCTCATCTTGCAGCCCCGGAGGCGTCCTTGCGGACGCCGGCTCGCCAGCGCCAGTATGCGGCCATGACGTGCGCCGCGCGGATGACGCCGGATTCCGCCAGGTCGGAGTTGCCGACCGCACGCGCGAGAATCGGGGCGGCGGCGTCCGCGTCCGGGACGCCCGGGGCCATCAGCATCGCGAGCGCGAGCTCGCCGTCCCAGCACATTCCGTAGGGGGGCGCGGCATCGGGCTCCCGCAGGGCGCGGCGCGCCTTGTCGGCGGCGATTCCCGAAAACGCGCGAATGGCGCGTTCGATCTTTTCGCGGCGCGTCGGGTTGCCGCGCTCGAAGGCGAGCAGGATCTCCAGGCTCGCGTTCGCCTGGTAGAGCGAATAGCAGGGCAGGGGGGAAAGGAACTGCGCACGGTCCGGGCCGTCGATGCGAAGCGTCCGGTCGAGGGCCTCGTCGACGAGTCCTTCGTAGAGTTCCCGCCAGTGGACGTCGCCGGTGGCCATGAAGGCTACGGCGTAGATCATGGGGAGTCGGGCGTCCTCGTGCGGCGCGAGATCCGGCCCCCACATCGTGCAGATGCCGCGCGGGTCCTCGCCGCCGTCGGCCAGCCCGAAGTTCCAGCCCCGCTCTGGCGTGACGCGCTCCTCCATGAAGGCCGCGACGTCGGCGACAAGCGTCCTGTATTCGGCGACGAGCGAGGGGTCGGCCATCGGCGAGGAGCAGTAGCGCCAAAGCCCGTGCGCCCAGTGCGTGAACTGGTCGCGGCTGGAGAGCGAGCAGATGGTGCGGGCGTCGTCGGCGCAGAGGCCGCGCGCGACGAAGCCCCTGACGCCGTGCAGCTTCGCGAGGTTCAGGACCCCTCGTGCGACCTTGGCCGCGTCGGCGCGCGACCCGTCGTCGCCCAGCGCGGCGAACCGGTCAACCAGGCCGGAAAGGGCGGTGCCGCAGACGAGGGCGCAGTCCGACATCCCCGCGCCGTAGCCGGTTTCCGCCGTCCACGGGAACATGCCGTCCACGGCGCCGGCGCAGGCGCGGACGCTTTCTGGGGGACAGCCATAGACGAGGCCGGTCTTTTCGTGCCAGGTCGCCATCATGGCGCGCCAGCCGTTGTCGCAGCGCCGCCCCATTTCCGCGATGGCGGCGCGCGCGGTCGGGACGGCGGCGGGCGGCACTTCCGCGAACATGGCGAGCCAGGCGGACGCGACTGCCGCTACGGACGGGTTCATTACGATGTCTCCACAGGTGCCGGCGGACGTTGGCGCGCTAACGAAAAATCACGACTGTCCCAAGGCGGTTTTCGGTGGCCTTGGAGTATGAGGTGAACGCCGCGTTGTCCCGGATCGTGTCGCCGGTCGCCTGGAGCCAGGTGTCAGAGCGGGCGACCGACGAGATGCGCAGTTCGTCGATAAGCCCCGGATAGGACTGCGCGGTTGTCGCGGCGCTGTTGCCGACATAGAGCGTGGAGGCGCCGAGCGACGGGCGGATGCTCCCGGACGCCGCATGGGTTTTTACGGTCTGGCAGTTGAGGAAGCTTTTCCCCGCGCCGGAGTCGAACGTCGCCACGCGGTAGTTCCACTCGGCCCTGGGCGGGCGCGGCTTGTCGTCGTCGGGAACGAGGTATCTATCCGAAAGAGCGGTGGCGTTTGTGGCGCAGTAGTAGAGGACCTGCTTTCCGTCGCTGCTGTTGCCGGACTTTGGCTCGTAGAACTCGATGACGTTCGCGGAGGCGCTCCCGTTGCTGGTCGTCTCCTTCAGCAGGGTCGCCTTTCTGGTCGGCGCGTCCGGCTCGTGGTCGTTCTGCCAGGTCCAGAGTTCGACAGTGAATGCCGACGCCCCGGCGAGCATTGGCGGCGAGGAGGTGGCGGAATCAAGCCGCAGCGCACCTTTGTTGTCCGTGCGGGTCCCGAACTCGACGGCGGCGCCGACAATGCCCGACCGGCCGGGCTCGACGCCCGTGCCGTTGGCGTCGGTCGGGTGAGACGGGGAGAGCGAGGCGCCACCACCCGTGGCGTCGCGAATCGGCGCCGCGCTTTCGTTCATGTGCCAGACGCCGGCGAAGCCGTTGGTCCAGACTCCGGCGGGATCGACCGCCGGCGCCTTGTCCCAGCCGTAGTATGCCTTGATGGAGGTGGATGTGGAAAGCGACGGGACGGAGACCCACACGAGCGACGTGCCGTTGGTGTCCCACGTGTCGACCTCGGAGGCGAGGAGATTGCCGTTTTCATCGGAAAAGCGCAGGTCGCCACCATCGTCCTTCCGGCAGTCGGCATAGGAGAAGCCCTGAATGGTCTCCGGCGAGACCTTGACCAGGACGGGGAAGTTCTCTAGCGTTCCCTGCGGCGCTCCGGGAAACCTCACCGTGAACTTGCGTGCGTACTTGTCCCAGTCGTTGCCGAAGTCGAAGGTTGCGAAGTCGGCGTCGGCCATGCAGTCATGCGTGGCCTTCACCCAGTCGACAGAACGCGCGACGGACGAGATGCGCAGTTCGTCGATGACGCCTGGGAAGGCCGTCGAGGAGCTCCGGTTCTTGTCGTTGCCGAGGACGAGGTTGATGGGGGATTCGGGGTCGGCGTAAAGCGCGCCGACCGGGGTGTTCGCGCCTGGATTGTGCGTCCAGGGGTTCCCGCCGTTGTAGTATTGGACGTAGCCGCCTGTGGCGCCGGTGCGGACGACCGCCAGGTGCGTCCAGTTGTTCAGGGGGATGGCTGTCGTGGCCGTCCCGTGATAGACGGTTGCTCCGGTTGTGCTGAAAAGCATCCTCGCCGCGCCGGTGGCTTTCTCCTGGTAAAGAAAGTAGGACGCCTTGCTGTTATCGCGCTTGGAGAGAATCGCGCCGTTTGCGGACGCATAGACGTTCGTCGGGCGGAGCCACATTTCAAAGGTGGCGTCCATGAAGCCAGAAAGCCTGTTGGATGGGTCCTGGGCGGTGAGAGCGCCCTTCATGTCGCCGCTCTTGTTGAAGCCCACCGCGCCGCCAATGAATCCGCAGGCTGAGAGATCGACCCTGCCGGTGTCAAAGTTCTCGCAGGCGAAGTCGATGTGGTTGGACGTGGAGTCCACCTGCGTCAGGCTGTTGGTCTTGCCAAGGTGCCACACGCCGACGTAGCCGTTGGCCCAGACGTCGGACGAAACGACTTCGACAGGGCCTTCGCAGCCGCAGTGGGCGGTGATTGCCGTGGTGGCCGTAAGCGACGGAACCTTCACCCAGACAAGAGATTCGCCGTCGGGGTCCCAGGTGTCGATTTCGTGCGGGATGGGATTGCCGGCGGCGTCGGAGAAGCGCAGGTCGTCGCCATCGGACGCGCACTCGGCGTAGTCGAATCCCCTCGATGCCGAAAGCCGGACCAGCGCGGGGAAGTTCGTGAGCGTCTCGCGCCCGGCGTAGCCGGAGAAGACGATTTTGTACGACCGGGCGTATTGCGACCAATCGACGCTGGAATCGGCGCGGGCGATGGCGACGAGCGCAAGGACGCAGAGCGGGGCGAGGATTGCGGATGTAGTCTTGCCGTTCATGGTTTTCACCTTTTGTTTGCTGTTTGCCGCCTATTATACGCTTCGCCCATTTGCGAAACCATTCACAAATGCGGAAATTTACATTTCATTTTTGCGACAATCTAGACTCGCCTTCGCCTTTGCCGGTTGCTTCGCCGCGCCGCGAGTCGGTTGGAGGGCTCGGGCGCGAAGATCGGATCGGGTTGCCGCGACGGCCGTCGCCCGCCCGGCTCGCCGGCGGCGGTACATTTCTCCGGCGATGTCCCGGGCGGCGCGGACCATTTCGGGATACGGCACGTCGCAGACGGTGACGAGGCCGCACTGGTAGTTTTCGCCGTCGGGGCGTCCGGTGAGCGCCTGGTCCTGATACTGGAACCAGTGCGCGCCCACCCAGCGCGGGCCGTCGAGGCAGTCCCGCACGAAGGCGAGGTAGCATTCGCCGCGCTCTTTCTGGTCGAGCGCCGGGGCGAGGCCCGGCGCAGCCACTTCTAGGACCGGCGGGACCTGGGGGTGCGGCCTCCGGCCGCGCTCGTTCCTTTCGTCCCTAACCTTGCAACTAGAAAGCAGTCAAACAGCCGAACGAGTTTGACATTGTCCCAGCGGTCCGGTAGCATCAGCGGCATGAAAGGCCCAAGGACAATTCTGACGATCGTCACTCGCTTGGATGCCAAAAGCAGGTTGGCGTTCAGGCGCTTGCAGGAATGCGTCTCCACGCATCCATGGACGATGCATCTGGCCGAATGCTACCGCGAGTCCGACGGCACGGTGATGGTGGACCGGCCGCCGGTTTTCATGCATGGTTCGCTGTCGGCGCTCATCGACCGCCTCGCGCCGGACGGGATTTTCGTCTGCGGGAATCCGCGCTATTTCGACGAGTCCGGGAAGCTTGCCCGCATTGGCGTCCCGATTGTCGCCATCGGGTGCGAGCCGGAGCGCCCCCTCCCGCCGGGCGCGGCCTCGCGGGGGAGCGTCCTGACCGACGAGGAGAGCATCGTCGCGCACGCCGCCGGGCTGCTCCTGTCGCTCGGATTCGACGATTTCGGCTACGTCCCGTTTTTTACCGACGCCGACTGGAGCCTGAAGCGCGGCGAACTTTTCCGTCGGCGCGTCGCCGCCGCCGGAAAGACGTTTCACGAATTTGCGTTCCCCGTCCGCGACACCGATCCGCCAGGCTGGGAGGAGGCGCTTTCACGGTGGTTCCGAAGCCTGCCCAAGCCCTGCGGGATTCTCGCGGCCAACGACATCGAGGCCGAGGCGGCGCTCCAGCTCGCGGTCCGGTGCGGATTCCGCATTCCGAACGACATCGCCGTGGTCGGCGTGGACAACCGTCCCGAAATCTGCGAAAACACGGAGCCGACCCTTTCCAGCGTCGCCATGGACTCGGCCGCAAGCTGCGAGGCCGCCGCGAAGCTGCTCGCGGAGCTGATGGAGGGCGGAGCGCGGCGGGTGGTCGTCCGCACGGTTCCGGCCAGCGGCGTGGTCGAGCGGGCTTCCACGCGGCTTCTTCGGGACGACCGCGTCACGCGCGCCATCGAATTCATCCGCCTCCACGCCTGCGAGGACGGCTTCTCCGTGCGCGACGTCGTCCGCTCGATGTGCGTTTGCCGGACGCTCGCCGACCGCCTTTTCCGGTCGGTCGCGGGCCATTCGATTCTCCGGGAAATCCACACCGCGCGCATTGAGCGCGCCAAGGAAATGCTTGCCTCCGGGAAGCGTCCCGACATCGTTGCGGCGGAATGCGGCTATTCCTCCACGGACGACTTCCGCCGGGCCTTCCGCCAGCGCACGGGCATGACGCCAAGGAAGTGGGCGCTTGGCCCGCGTGTTTGATTTGTCTGTAAAAAAATACCGGATTGCTCCGCATTTTCGTTTCGCCCTGCTGTAGAATTGTTTGCGTCGCGACGATGAGGATTCCCGCGTCGGGAATACCCATGGCCGCGCCACGACAAACCATTATCGCAAAGGGGCAATAAGAATGAAAACGAAGAACAATCCAAAACCCGACAGACGGGCCTTTTGCGCATTCCGCAAGCCCGTCTCGCCTGTCCGCCTCCGCATAGCGGTTGGCGGCGACCTCTGCCCCGGCCCGCATGGCGCCACCATCGTCCGCGAAGGGCGCACCTCTGCGGTCTTCGCCCCGCTCGCGCCGTTCCTCGCCGACTCCGATCTGCGAATCGTCCAGTTCGAGTCTCCGCTCCCGGCAGTCCTGGCCCCAATTCCGAAGAGCGGCCCCAACCTTGCCTCCGCGCCAGAATCGGCTGAAATTCTGCGCGGCTATTTCGATGTCGCCCTCCTCGCCAACAACCACATTGGCGATCACGGCCCGAAGGGCGTCCTCGACACCATCCGCGAACTTCGCTCGCGCGGCTTTGCGACGGTCGGTGCGGGAGCCAACCGCTCCGAGGCCGAGGCACCGCTCCGGCTTGAGGTTGCCGGACGCCCGGTCTCCATCCTCAACTTTGCCGAATTTGAATTTGGCATCGCGGATGAAACGACACCCGGAGCAGCGCCGCAGCACCCGCTCGCCGATGCCCGCGCCGTCGCCGCCGAGGCGGACGCCGGGCGCATCGTCATCGTCATCCTGCACGGCGGACACGAAAGGTATCCATTCCCCTCGCCGCGCCTGCGCGACCTCTGCCGCGCCTTCGCCGAAGCCGGCGCATCGCTTGTAGTCAACTGCCACGAGCACTGCCCGCATGGCGTCGAATGGCACGGCGGCATTCCGATCATCTACTGCCCCGGGAACCTCTGGTTCCCGCCGGACGATCCCGCTTCGCCCCCGAAGCGCCCGTTCCTGTGGCACTACGGCTACCTCGCGAAGGTCCTGTTCGACGACGACGGCCCATTCGCCATCGACCTTCTCCCCTACAGGAGCGGTGACGATGATGTCCGCCCGCTCGAAGGCGAGGCTTGCGAGGCGTTCCTTGGCTATGTCCGGAACCTGTCGGAAACAATCCTTGACTCCGCGCGCCTTCAGGCATTTTTCGACGCCTGGTGCGTCAAAAGCGGCAGTCCATATCTGAAAGGGGCGCTCAACGCCCTGCAAGATCATGCCCCCGACGACGCTACCCGCTTCCTGCCGATACGGAATCTCTTCACTTGCGAATCGCACCACGATCTTGTGCGCGGCCTGTTGAAAATCTCCGCAGAAGACCGCGTAGAGGCGGCGTCCCGGCTCTGCGACGAAATCGACGCGCTTCAAAACCCCGCTTTCCCCGCTAATCTCTAAACGCATAAAGGAACAACAACATGAAACTTGTGAACAAGCCAACCTGCTCAACGCACGGATTCCGCACTGCAAAAGGCCTGGCCATTGCCGCCATGCTTCTGACCTCGCAAAGCCGGGCCGCCACCGGCGATGTTGTCGCATACTGGGACTTCAGTTCCGACGACAAGGGGGAAATTGATGTCAATGGCACCGCCACAAGCAACTACGACCTTGTGAATGACGGCGGCGTCACAATCGCCAACGGCGCGGCGGTGTTCGACGGGACCGCGAGGGACTTCCACACGGAGAAGTCAATCGAGTTTTCCGCCGCAAATGCCTACACCATTGAGTGTTTCGTCCAGGCCGACGCCGACTGCAACGGCATGGTCATGGAACTAAGTGCGAATTACACCCAGAACATCGGTGGTTTCTACATCCTGATTCCTTCGTCGGGACTCGGTGAAACGTATGTCAGGGGGGACGGTGGATACAATGGCGAAAGGTTCAAATCCGGAACGAACATCCGGGGGGACGGCCAGTGGCATCACGTCGCCCTGGTCGTTGACCCTTCTGGCGACTCTCCTTCCGAAACAGTGCAACTCTACCTCGACGGCGTCCGTCAGGCCAACCATGTCGGCAACAATGCCGGTTCGCATCTGGGAGCGTATCAGCTGTATGTCGGTTCCCGCAGCGGGAGTCAATTCCCCTTCAAAGGCAAAATCGACGACATTCGCATCACGGAAGGCGCACTCGCGCCGGAGAACTTCATGTCCGCCTCCGCGCGGACGGCGGGGACGCACGTGCGCGCCTTCTGGAAGTTCGACCCTGAAAATCCGCTTGCGGATTCGAGCGGGAACGGCAACGCCCTCCAGGGATCGCGCGGCGTGACGTTTGCAAACGGCTACGCCTCGTTCGACGGCACCGCCGGAGACGTCCGGACGGCGCAGTCTCTTGATTTGAGCGATTCCGTGGACGCCACGATCGAATGTTTCGTTCGAATGCATCACGGAGCCAATGGTGGCACGGCGATGGTCCTGGAGCATTCCGAGCACTACTGGGCGAACCAGCAGTGCTTCCAGATCAACGTCGGGGAAAAGGGAGCCGCGTCCGTGCTCGGCACGTTCCGGCTGGCGGACGGATACCGCGCCGGATATTCGCCAGTCAAGTCGATTGCAGTGGGGTGGCATCATATTGCACTCGTCAAGAATTCGTCGGCCGGCACCGTGGCTTTGTATCTCGACGGTGCGCCGCAGACGGCCTTCGCCGGTTCTTCGACGGCGACTGGAGCGGCGCTGGCTGACAAGATTCTGTATGTAGGCTCCCGTGCGAACTCCGAATTTGGTCTGGATGGCGACATCGACGACATCCGCATAACGGCCCAGGCGCTTCGGCCGCGGCAGTTTCTGCGGACGCGCACGGGCGAGCTGGAAGACGTGATCGCCTACTGGCCGTTCGACAAGAATTCTATGTTCGCCGACGCGTCGGGGAACGGCAACACGCTTACGGGAACCGGTGTCACGTCCTCCGAAGAGTGGACAGCCGTGTTCAATGGTTCCCAACGCGGATTCGCCACGGTCCTCCCGCTTCCGCTTTATCCATACGACTCGCTGACCGTTGAATGGTTCATGAAGGCCGACTCGTCCGGTTCCGGAGCGACCATGGTTATGGAAATGTCCGCGAACTACAACAACAATCCAGGCTCGTTCGCCGTGACGGCCAACGAGTCCGACGCCGGCAACGTTTCCGGCGGATTCAGGATGGGCACGGGATTCAACACATTGCGGGGCGCAAGCGCCCTGGACGGACAATGGCACCATTACGCTCTGGTTTTCGACGCTTCCGAAAGCGGTGCCGAAATTGTGAAACTCTACCGCGACCGGGAGGAAATCACGAGGCGTCTCGGAACCTGGACGGGAATCCCCGACCTCTGTTCGGCCGTGCTTTACATCGGATCGCGCGCCGGATCCACGCTTCCGTTTGTCGGCGAATTGGACGATGTGAAAATCACGGGACGCGCGCTCCTGCCGTCCGAATTTATGAAGGGCAGAAGCTTCCCGCCCTGCACCGTGATGGTGCTGAGGTGACCAGTATGGCGAGAGGACGCAATTCATGACAAAGACCTACGTAGTGATCGCCGCCGCTGTCGCCGTGTCGGCCGCCATTGGCGCCCCGCTTCCGGAGCGCGAAGAGGCGGACGTTTGGGGCGGACGCCGGGAACATCCCGCAGTTGTCAATCCCGTGGCCGGGAACGCCGGAGGACGCATATTGTCGCTTCGTGGCGAATGGGATTTCACGGTGATGGGCTGTGGGAGCCGCAACGGCCTGGGAAAGCGCCTCTACGCTGAAAAGGACTGGCCTGGAACGTGCAAACTGCTGGTGCCTGGCGGATGGGAGGCGCAGGGAATCGGGCGCCCGGGCATGAGCGAATGCTGGGACATCAAGGGGGACAACAACGCGAAGCCCATTCGCCATTTCCACGTCGGCTACGCCTGCTATCGCAAGACCGTGCGGATTCCCGCCTCCTGGGCGGACTGCCGCATCTGGCTGAAAGTGGGCGGAGTGAAGTCCTGCGGCTGGTTCTGGGTCAACGGCGGCCAGGTTGCCATGGTCGAGAACTATTGCGGCACATGCAAATACGAGATCACCGATCTCGTGACTCCCGGAACCGACGCCACGGTTGTCGCCCAGGTGACGAGCGGCCGCCCGTCGCGGAAGGGGCTGATGAGCGCCATGCACAAATGGGGAGGTCTCTACCGCGACGTCGAGATCGAGGCCACGCCGCAGGCGTTCATCGACGACGCCTGGGTGCGCGGTGATTTCGACCGACGCGAAGCGGAAGTGCATGTGGAATTGGACGGCGTGTCCGGAGAGGGATTTTCGGTGCGCGCCACGATCGAGGGTGAGACCGCCGAGAGGCCGGTGCCCTCGGATTCCAGCGCGGGCGACATTGCGGTCCGGGTTCCTCTCGCGTCGTTCCGTCCGTGGTCGCCGGATCACCCCGACTTGTACATCGCCAGAATCGAACTCTTGAAGGACGGCGCCGTAGTGCATGAGCGGCGCGAACGGTTCGGGGTCCGCAAGTTCGAAGCACGCGGCAAGGAGTTCTACTTGAACGGGAAACCGTTCTATCTGCGCGGATTCGGCGACGACCACGTCTATCCGCTCACCGGGATTTCACCGGCGGACAGGAAGACGCACCTTGCGCATCTTCTCAAGGCGCGCGAAGCCGGCTTCAACTTTGTCAGACTGCACACGCACTGCGAAGTTCCGGAATACTTTGAAGCCGCCGACGAAGCCGGCATCATGGTCCAGGCGGAACTTCCGTATTATGGCGACAACACGGCCGAATCGATGGAATTCGATCCCATGCGGGATGTCACGGAACTGTGGCGGAACTTCCGGCGCCATCCATCTTTCGCGGTTTACTGCAACGGCAACGAGGGGTCGTTCGGCCCGGTTCTCGACCGTCGGCTTTACGAATACGTGAAAAAACTCGATCCCGACCGGCTTAAGATCGGACAGGACAACCACGAGCCCTGGGGCAATCCGCCGGAGGCGGCCGATTTCCTCCAGACGCATGCGAAGCCATGGGCCCGCGGACGTGTCGAGCACGACCGCCCCTTTGTCGCGCACGAATATCTGAACTTGAGCGTCAAGTGCGATTCACGGGACGAGGCGAAGTTCACGGGAATCTGGATGCCGCCTGCAACGCGCAAGGACCGGGCCGCATGGCTTGAACAATTCGGCCTTGACATGCAGTGGGGAGACCGACTTCAAGATGCGCAGCACGCTCTGCAGGCCCATTACCAAAAGCAGGGAATCGAGCACATCCGGTCCGATCCGAATTGCGACGGATACTGGTTCTGGACGATTGCCGATGTCGTCGTGGAAAACCGGAAATCTCCGGGCGTTTACACCGCCCAGGGGCTGTTCAATCCCTTTTGGGAGCAGAAGCGGGGCGGGGCATCGGCTTCCGACTTCGCCCAATTCAACGGTCCGTCGTGCCTGATCGCCGACGTCCCCGACACGAACCGGGTGTTCTTTTCCGGCGCTGCAATTGATGTGGACTTCCACTTCGCCAACTACGGTGACGGACCGGTGCGGAATTCCGTGCTTGAATGGCGGCTGGGTCCGGGCGCTGGCGGCCGGCTCCCTCTCGGGGAGATCGCCGTCGGCCCGGCCGTAAAGATCGGGTCCGCGAAGCTTGTTTTCCCGGATGTAGCGGAGCCGTGCAAGATCCGGCTTTCCGCAAATGTCGGGAGCGTCGCAAACTCGTGGGACTTCTGGGTTTTCCCGCGTCGGGAACGGCACAGCGTCCGCGGCGTGGCGGTCGCGGATGCCTTCCGCGAAGTTATGGAGAAACGGTATCGCGGCTTGCTCTCCCAGAAGGAGGCCTCCAAAGCGCAGATCGTAATCGCGGAATGGGGGTCACCGCTAGCGTCCGAGGCTCTTGCCCGAGGACAGCGCGTGATCACAATTGCAAATGCCGACGCAAAGCCAAACGTCTCGCTCGGATGGTGGTGGCTGGGAAGCCAGACGGGCGTGGCGGTCGCCGAACATCCGGCGCTTTCGTCGATTCCCCACGAAGGGTTCATGTCTCCGCTTTTCTTCCGGCTCGTCCGGCACGGGGGGCTGCCGCTTCCGTGTCGCGGGCTTCTTCCCGAAGACGTGCTCATGGTTGGTGAATCCAGCACGAACTGCGTGCTCCATCTCGGGCAGGCGAACGCCGGCGGCGGGAAGATTCTGATGTCGTTCGGTCTGAACCTCACGGGCGACACGCCGGAAGCCGTTGCGCTGATGGACGGACTGATCCGATATGCTTCTTCCGGACAGTTTTCGCCGAAAAGCCGGATTCAGGCGGGCGAAGCCGGCGCAGAATGTGATGAAAATCCCTACGGCGCCTGCGCGCACGTGACGGTCAACGAGCCGGCGGCGCGGACCTGTGCGGCAATGCGCGGCGCCGGACTCTCCTGGGTCCGCAGCGACATCGACTGGCGCAAGATTGAGCGGGAACCTGGAGTCTGGGATTTTTCGGGATACGATCGCGTCGTGGCGGAGTGCGAGGGCGAGGGAATGCAGCTGCTGCCGATTCTCTACCGGCCGCCGACATGGGCGCAGCCTGTCTGGGAGCATCTCGACGAATGGGCGGAGTTCGTGCGCCGGTTTGTGGAGCACTACGGCAGGCGGCTTCCCGTCATTGAAATCTGGAACGAGCAGAACGCATCCGGTTTCTGGGGCGACCGCCCGAACGCGACGAATTACCTCGCCGTGCTTCGCCGCGCCCGCGAAGCGGCGAAAGGCGCCGATCCGTCCGTCCGCGTCGCGTTCGGAGGCGTGGCCGGAGTGCCGCTTGATTTCATCGAGGAAATCTACCGCCTCGGTGGCGCCGACGCGTTCGACATCATGAACGTCCACCCCTACACCGAGCCTTACCGCCCCGAAGGGGAAATCGACGCGGACATCGAGTCGCTTCGCGCGCTGATGGCGAAATACGGCGACGCCGACAAGCCGCTCTGGGTGACCGAGGTCGGCTGGTCAACGCACAAAATCTTCCCGTCAGACGCCGACATCCTCCTCTCCGGACTTGAAGCGGCGCGTCCGTGGTTGAAGAGCTGGCGCGCGCTTTACGTCCCTGCCCAGACCGACAGGGACGATGTTGTTGACAACGCGATGCTGCGGGCCTTGGAGGAGATTCTTCCGCAAGGTTCCACCGTGGAACTCTGCCGTGCGCCCGATGTGGCCGCGCGGCTCGCGGCGGGCGACATCGACGCGGTCGTCCATCCATTTTCCGAAGACTACGCCGCTGATGCCGTCGATGTGGTGTTCGACTTCGTGAAAGGCGGCGGCGTCCTCGTCGATTTCGGCGGCATGCCGATGTATAACGCCTATGTCACGGAGCCGGACGGCACGACCCGCCTGGCCGACGAGCCGCACCCAGAGCGGGACAGGCATCGCTTCCGCATTGCCGAGGCCGCGTGGTGGCTGGACGAACGCTATCCGAAGTCGGTTTCCGTCCATCCGACGGCTGCCGCGTCCGGCGTGACTCCGCCGCCCGGAGGCTTCAAATCGGGTCGCTTCTTCACCGACGCCCTGCTGGAGCCCGGCGATGAATTCATTCCGCTGCTGTCCGCCCGCACGAACGGGATCGACGCCGTGGCGGCGGCGGTTTACAAGTTCGGCGGCGACATGAAGGGCGCGGTCGTCGTGAGCGGAATCATCAACCGTGGATGCCGTGGAACGATCGACGAAGGACGGCAGGCGGTGATGTGCGCCCGCGCGCTCGGCATCTGCTTTGCGGAAGGGGTGGACCGTCTCTTCTGGTACGAGTTCCGCCAGGGAGAAAAGGACCCGCTGTCCCCAAACTCCTTTTTCGGACTTGTGCATGACGATTTTTCACCCAAGCCGGCGCTGGGCGCGCTCCGGGCCTTCATCGACGCGCGCCCGGCAGGCTCCGTTCAAAAGGGCGGCGCGTGGCGCTCCACCGACGGGAAAACATACTTTCCTCAGTGGAAGCGCCCAGACGGGCGCGACGCGGGAATGATCTGGAAGGTGGACGGCGTGGAGAAGCGCGAGGTTGAGTTCTCGTCGCCCGAAGTTGAATTTGCAGATGCGGCCGGCGCCAAAGTCCGCCCTCCTCGCAAGGGTCGCGCCTACACGCTGGAAATCACGGATTCGCCGCTTTATTTCATCGGCGGCGAAATGCACGACAAATGACCGATACCCGACTTCTTGACGTCCTTTCCGGGCGGGAGGGAAACTATCTTCTCCCGTTCTACTGGCAGCACGGCGACCACGCCGCGAAGATTCCGGAGCAGATCGCGCGCATCCGCGCGACCGGTTGCCGCGCGCTGTGCGTGGAGTCGCGCCCGCACCCCGACTTCTGCGGCCCGGGCTGGTGGCGCGACATGGACCTTATCCTCGCCGAATGCGAACGCCTCGGCATGAAGGTCTGGATTCTCGACGACCGTCACTTCCCCACTGGCTTCGCCGGCGGCGCGGTCGAGAGCCACCCGGAACTGGCGCGCCAGTGCATCGTGGAGCGTCATGTCGATGTCATGGGTCCGGCGCCGGATTCGTCGCTACTCGTCTGCGAGCGCTTCGACGGCGACGAACCCCTGATCGGCGTCTTCGCGCAGCGCCGCGCCATGGCTCCGGGCCAGGTCATGGCGGGGCCGCCCGTCGATCTCACGGACAAGGTGCGCGGCGGCTTTCTGACGTGGGACGTTCCCGAAGGCTGCTGGCGCGTCTTCTTCGTGCGCCGGATCCGCAGTGGCGTCCGCCAGCATTGCATCGACTTCCTCCTCCCCGAATCGTGCCGCCTCCAGATCGACGCCGTTTACGAACCGCACTGGCGCCGCTACGCGCGGTATTTCGGGAATGTCGTCGCCGGGTTCTTCTCCGACGAGCCGCAGTTCGGCAACGAACTCGTCGGGCCGCACCTCCGCGATGACGGCAAATACACATACGGCGTCGGGCAGGAGGGCCTCGCGCTCCCGATGCGCCCCGCCGTGCTGGAGCGGATGTCGGCCGCGCTCGGCGAAGACGCCGCGCCGCATCTCGGCGAGCTCTGGTATGAAAGCGACCGCTCCCACCTCGTGCGCCACGCCTACATGGACGCCGTGACCGCGCTCTACCGAGACAACTTCAGCCGTCCCGTCGGCGACTGGTGCCGCGCCCGCGGCGTGGAATGGATCGGCCACGTCATCGAGGACATGGACGCCCACGCGCGCCTCGGCTACGGCCCCGGCCACTACTTCCGCGCCCTCGACGGACAGGACATGGGCGGGGTGGACATCGTCCTGCACCAGGTCCTGCCGGGGTTCGCCGGCTACGTCCACGCCGCGAGCGGATGGGGCGGCGCCTACGACCCCGCCTTTTTCCACTACGTGCTCGCCAAGCTCGCCGCGTCGATCGCGCACCAGAACCCCCGGATGCGCGGCCGCGCGATGTGCGAGGTCTTCGGCGCCTACGGCTGGGCGGAAGGCGCGCCCGCGATGCGGTGGCTGCTAGACTTCCTGCTCGTGCGCGGGATCAACCACTTCGTGCCGCACGCCTTCTCTCCCGAGTTTCCCGACCCGGACTGCCCCCCGCACTTCGGCGCGGAGGGGCGCGACCCGCAGCTCGACGGCTTCACCGCGCTGATGGGCTACGCCAACAGGGCGGCGCACCTGCTCTGCGGCGCCCGCCATGTCGCCTCGGCCGCGATCCTCTATCCAGCCGAGGGCGAATGGATGAGCGGCGTCGGCCGCGCCATGTCCTTGAAGGAACCGGCCATGGCCCTCTACGACGCGCACCTCGACTTCGACATCGTCAGCGCCGACGTCCTGCTCGGCGGCGCTTCCGTCGAAAATCGGCGGCTGCGCGTTGCGGACGAAACCTTCGCCGCGCTCGTCGTGCCCGCCGCGCGGCACATGCCGGACGCGCTTCTCGCGCGGATGAGGGAATTCGCGGAAGGCGGCCTTGCCGTGCTCTATGCCGGTGGGGTGCCGGAAGGGGCGTCGGCCCGGGAGACGCCGCTCGCCGACCTTGCAGCCGCCGTCCGCGCCGCGGGCGGCGCGGACGTTTCCGTCGATGGCGGCTTCCCGCTCCTTCGCGTTTACCACGCCGTCCGGGACGGCAACGATCTCTTCATGCTCTTCAACGAGTCGCCGGCGGAGCGCGCCGCGACAACCGTTCGCCTCCCGGCGCGCGGGCCGTTCGCGCGGCTTCGTATCCTCGAAGACTTTGCGGCCTCCGGCGTCGCCGGCGACGGCGCGGTCTCGATCGATCTCCTGCCCGGCCAGTCCGAAATCCTCGTCTTCGGGGGAGACGCAGGGCTGTCGCCGGCTCCGCGGCACGGCGAGCCGGTCGAAATCCGCCCGACATTCGAAATCTCCGTTGCCGACTCCGACGATTTGTCGGCGTTCCGCCCCTACGCCGTGACAGACACGCTCTTCAACCTCGCCGCGCCGGACCGGATTCCGGACTTCGCCGGAAAGGCGCGCTACGCCTTCACGCTAGACCTCGCCGAAGAGGACGCAACGCCCGGCCTTGCGCTGGACCTCGGCAGGGTAGGGCATACCGCGCGGCTCTTCGTGAACGGGAAAGACGCCGGAATCCGAGTCGCGCCGCCATACCGCTTTGAAATCGGGCCGCTCCTCCATCCTGGTGCCAACGCCATCGTCGTCGAAACCGCCGACACCCTAGCCCGAAAAATCCGCGACCGCTTCTCGCACTTCCTGGCGCTCCCGCCGGCGGGACTTCTTGGCCCGCTGCGCCAGTTGAAAAGTTGAAAGGTTGTAATTGTTGCCAATGTGAAAATGTTGCCAGTTGCCAATGCCAGCTGCCAATTGTTTTTAGCCACAGAGAACACAAAGGAACACAAAGCCTTTGTGAACTCTGTGCCCTTTGTGGCTAAAAACAATCCCTGCGACTTAGCGCGAGGCGGTGACTTATAGGACTGGCGGGACGGCCCAATATTAA
>DJYI01000132.1:21286-25060 GCA_002448475.1 Verrucomicrobia bacterium UBA6982 | reverse complement strand
TCCAATGTTCTCCGTGCCTCTGTGTGACACTTCAACTGCGACATTTAGGTTAACTCCCGCAAAGTTCGCAAAGTCCGCAAAGGGAATGAAGGCGATGGAACACTTTGCGGACTTCGCGCGAGAAACACACGGACAACGGCCCATGAACAAACTCCAGACAGGCGCAATCGTCCTGGCCGCCACCTGCATGGCGGAAGCCGCCCCTCCGGGCGACCGCGGCACCCTTGATCCGTAGGCCGCGGACGTGCACTGCCATTTCGTCACACCCGGATACCTGGCGCTGCTGGAGAAGCACGGCGCGCGGATGGACGAGCTCGCCCCGCACGCGGAGGCCATCCTCGGCGGCAACGCGCGGCGGCTCTTCGCCCCTCGCGAGCAAAACGATGACACGCGACAGGCGACTCGCGACAGGCTTGGACAAGCGACAGGCGACACGCGACGCGGGGCGAAATGCCGAAATGTCGCCCCGCTTGTCGCATGATGCATGTCGCGTGTCCCTCCCAAAATAACGCCATCACAACTGAGAAAATCCGACCATGCCCTCCAACAGCCTCCTGAACATCGTCCTTTCCGCGCTTGGCTTCGCCGCGCTCTTCGCGGCCATCTGGATCCTCCACCGGCCGCTCGACGTGCATTCGTGCACAAGCCGGGCGGTCCGCAACACCCACCGCGCGCTCGAATGGGCGCTGACGCTCTGGGGCGTCGTCCTGCTCCTCCAGATCGCCAGCCCGTTCCTCCAACCCCGCAGCGACACGCCCGCCCCACCCTCCCCCGCCATAAACGCAACGCTCGAAAACGCCATCTTCCGCATCGCGGAAATCGAAGTGAAGCCCAAGTTCCTCGACGCCTATCTCGCCGCCGCGGCGGACGTCGGCGCGACCTCGGTCCGGGAGGAGCCGGGCGTGCTGTGCATCTTCCCGATGCAGGACGCCGAGAAGCCGACCTCGATCCGCATCGTCGAAATCTACCGCGACGAGGCGGCCTACCAGGCGCACCTCGCCACGCCGCACTTCCTGCGCTACAAGACCGGCACCCCGCACATGATCGAGTCGCTCCGGCTCGCGCCCATGCGCCCGCTCGACCAGACGCTCTTTCCCGACGTCTTCCGCAAATCCCCCACCCCGCACACTACAGATTTTGGGCTGGTGGACGAGGCGGGAGTCGAACCCGCACCCTCTCGGAACAGATCCTAAGTCTGTCGCGTCTGCCATTCCGCCACTCGTCCGCGTGGTTGCAACGGGGAGGGAAAATAGCCATTGCCCCGGCTTTGGTCAAGTCCCCGCGCGCGGCAGCGCCGTCGCGCAGCCACGATGCGCGCGATCCGCAAAGGCCGGCCACAACGCGCGCGAATCCGCGAAGAGTCTTTTTTGCCTTGAACGGAGGGACATGAAGTGATAGCATCCCGCCAGTCAGAAAGAATGACTGCGGAAACAACATGAACATCGGAAAATCGGCTGCAACGGCGCGCATCGCGCGCGTTTTGCGCCTCGCGCTTGCTGCGCTGGCCGCACTTGCGGCAACAGCATGGTTCGCCTGGACGGCGTGGGCCACGCGCCTCAACGGAAGCAGCGACTACGCCACAGTCCTTCTCGTCGTCCGCGACATGACGCGCGGCACCGCGTTCCCGGCGTTCTTTCCTGGCCAGGCATACATGGGCACACTTGAGCCCGCGATTTCCGCGCTCCTCTGCGCCGTGTTCGGATTCTCCCCTTTCGCCGCAAGTCTTGGAACAGCGCTTTGCGGCGCCGCGGCCACGCTGGCGCTGATCGCGCTGGCGTGGCGAATCGGGGGTCTGCGCGCTGGCCTGTTCGCGCTGGCCCTATGCGTTCCGGGGCCATGGTTCTGGGCTCACTATCTCTCCTCTCCGCGCGGAGGCTACGCCATCGCGGCGCTTCTTGAAGTCGCGGCCATGGCGATCACCTGCTCCAGGCGCCCCAGTTCGCCGCGCACATTCGCGGCTTTCGGACTGGTGTGCGGTCTGGCGTTCTGGAACAACTGGATCGCGGCTCCGTTCATCGTCGCCTGCGCGCTCTGCCTCGCGCCTGACTTCATCCGCTCGTCCGAGCGGCTCCGTTCCGGCTTGTCGGGCCTCGCGGCATTCGCGCTCGGCTCCCTGCCGTGGTGGTTCTGGAACGCGACGCACGGCTGGGCGTCGCTCTCGACGGAGGCGGGGGGGCCAAGGCCGCTTGGATGGAAGGCGATTCGCGTCGCGGCGCAATTCCGGCTGCCAAAATTCCTTGGCGTGGAAAACGAACAGACCGCCATTCCAGCATGGGCCTTCATCGCCCTGCTCCTGGCGTTGGGCGGACTCGGCGCCGCGCTAAGTCCGCGAACACGCCGACGCGCGGCGCGCCCGGCGTTTGTGGCGACGGCCCTCGGATCGGCCATCTACGCATTCATGTATTCGCATTCGACTTTCGGCGCGACGGATTCACCACGCTACCTTTTCCCGCTTGTGCCGCCTCTCGCGCTTTCCCTCGCTCTTGGCCTGGCGGGGGCGTCGCGCAGAAGTCGGACATTCGGAGTGGCGGCCGTCGCGGCGGCGATGGCGCAAGCATGGTGGATCGGGGGCGTCTGCGTGCGGAACATGGGCGAAATGCTCAAAGCCGGTCCGTCGGTCGTGGCGCAGTTTTCATCCTGGGCCGAGGTGCCGGGACTCGACCGCCCGGCGTTCGGGGACTACAGGTTCAATCCGATAAACTGGGCTGCAAAGCGCTCCACATGCGTCACCGGACCGTTCGGCGGCCGCCATCAGGGAATGCTCGACGCCCTTGAGGCCGAAGACCACCCGCTCGTCGTCGCCGACTACGCCGATTTCGGCTCCTTTCTCGCCGCATCGGGGGGAGCCGCGCGATTCGACGGAAGCGGGGCTCTGCCAGTGTGGCGCGACGTGACGCCGCCCCCGCCAGCCGAAGTGCTGGAAGCGGACGCGATCAGGAATGTCGCAGATCCTGAGACCGGGGCGGATGTCGGATCGGCCCTTCTCGACGGGAATCTCGCCACCGTGCTTGAAAGCCGCCCGGACAGATCCGGTCGTCTTTCCTTCGACATCGTGCTGCCGTCGTCTCGTCCCATCTGCGGCGTTTTCGCCACCTGCGCCCCGGAAAGCAAGGCGCGCGGATGGCAGGCCGAGGAAATAGGCGCGGACGGTCATTCCGTCGCCGTGCTTGCGGCTGAGCCACGCCACAAAGGCTGGTTCTGGTCTGGACCGCGCGCGTGGCGCGGCGGATCAGACGAACGCTGGGAACTGCGCTGGGGGACTCGCGAAGTCTCGCGCATCCGAGTCACCTTCCTCGGCATGCGCGGCGCAGAGCGGCCGCTCCCGGAGGAGGTCAGGCTCGTCGCGCCTCCGCGGGGGCCGGAGCCGGACGAAACCGCCGCCCTTGGCGCAATACGGGACAAATTGAGGACGGCACGGAGCCCGGTCCGCGTGTTCGCCGACCGCTGGATTTCCGCCCGCATTGGAAGCGACGGCGGAATTCCGCGCGACCACACAATCCAGACGGACGCCGTGGAACCCAAGAACGCCCGCCGCGCCTTCGACGCCCGGACACGGCTGAATCCAGACGAGCCGTTTCTCGTGGCCGTCCGTTCATGCTTTGCGGGCGAGGCGGATCGCGCATTCGCCGCCGCCGGGGTTCCGGTGGAGAAAACAAACGTCGCCGGACATGTGATATACGAGGGCAGCGGCGCCGGCCGCACCACCGCCGGCTACAGCTTCGAGGATGACGGCGGAACCCTGCGTTTTCGCGGCGGGCGACTGGCCGTGGACGC
>DJYI01000132.1:0-21231 GCA_002448475.1 Verrucomicrobia bacterium UBA6982 | reverse complement strand
GGCCGTGGACGCACCCGCCCCAGGCCAGCCGCCATTGGAAACTCAAGCTCCGGCGCGCGCGACAGCCCCCCGCCACGCACCAGCGATCAAACAAGCCACGGGCAAGGCGCCAGACAAAGCGCAAAACAAGCCCCAGGCAAAGACCGCCGCAAAGACGCCAGACATCGCGCCTCCCAAGACGCGAAACGTCGAATGGCGCGTCGTCGCGCTAGACCAACGCCACCTCCTGCTGCAGTGCGACAGGACCGGCGTCGAGCGCGAAGCATTCGCAATGACGCCAGACGAACAATCGCTTGGCGGCTGGAAATACGACAAGGCGTTCTACGCCGCGGCCGACCGGGCCATTTCCGGCCGGACCGACTTCGAGAACGCCCTGCGATCAGGTCCGTGGCTCGTCGGCGGAGTTCCCGCGGCGGCGAATTCGCTCTGGAAAGTCCCCAACGGCCTAATGCGCTTTCCGGACAAAGCCGGACACGAGAAGCCGGCCCGCGCCGCACGAATCCTCTACAGCGTTTTTCTTCGGCTTTCGGCTCCGCTTTCTCCGGGCCAGGCCGTCGAAATCGCCGCCCCGGACGGAACTCTGACACCCTTCTCATACGACCCCGACACGCCGTCGCCGCTTTTCAAGATCAATCAGGCCGGCTACTCGACTTCGGCGCCGCGCCGCTACGCATATCTGGGCGGGTGGCTCGGACCACTTGGACCATGGAAAGCCCCGGAATCGGCGCTCTTTGAACTCGTTCGCGTCGATTCGGGAGAAGTCGCGCTGCGGGGCAAGGTCGCTCCGCGCCGCGAGGACCCGACGCGCGACGGAACTCCGTTCTGCGGCGAGGAGACATGCGAAATGGACATTTCAGCCGCGCCGGCCGGGCGGTATTTCCTGCGCGTTCCTGGCGTCGGGCGCAGCGAGGAGTTCGATGTCGGGTCATCCGGGATGGCCGACGCCTTCGCGCTGCACATGAAGGGACTCTTTCACCAGCGCTGCGGCTGCGACAAGCCGCCGGAGCTTACAAAATGGCCAGACAAGGCATGCCACCTCGTCGTGGGACGCGGCGTAAATCCTCCAGGCGAGTGGGAATACGGAACTCGTTTCACGGATTCCTCCGGCAAACCTTTCAAGACGTCGCACTTCGCCGTGATCTCGGCCATGATAGACTCCTGCGCGGAAACCCTGAGCCTGCCCGGCGGCTGGCACGACGCGGCGGACTACGACCGCCGGCCGCAACATCTGCGCATCGTGGGAGACCTGTCCACGGTTTACATTCTGAAGCCAGGCGCATTCAAGGACTCGCAGCTCGCAGTCCCGGAGCGGGGAAACGGCGTTCCGGACATTCTGGACGAGGCCTTCTGGGGAATCCGCCACCTGCTCGCCGGGCAGCAGCCCGACGGCGGCGTCGGCACGTGGATCGAGGGAACGCGACACCCGTCCGAGGCGGACCACGCAATGCCGTCCGCCGATCCCGTGCGCTACTGCCTCTCCCGCGCCACGCGCGCCTCATCGGTCGAATACGCGGGATACGCCGCGCTGCTCGCCCGCGCGCTGCTCGCCGCCGGCGGCGAGACGGCGCACGCCATGGCCGAGGAGCTGCGGCGGAGCGCCGTGCGGGCCTGGGAACACCACGAAAGGGCAATGCCCGCAAGGCGCGTCCCAATGCTTGCAAGGTCCGGAAAAGAGGAGGTGCGACTCTGGTATGACGAAGATGGCGGACCGCCGCCCCCGGAATGCGTCGCCAAGGCCGCAATCAACCTCTACGCCCTCACCAAGGAGGAGCGCTACGCGAACGCGCTTGACGCGCTCGTCAAAACACTTCCCGCGCGGCTGTCCAAGTCGGGCTGGAACATGAGTCCGCTCGTTCTGGCGGAATTTGGATTCACGGAGGTTCCCGGCGAGGCGTTCGCGAAATTGTCCGAATTCTGGAAAACGCGCACGGTGAAGGAGGCTGACTTCTTCGCGCGGCGAACCGAGGAGGCCTACCCATATCGGCTCCCATGGTATGGCGCCGACGATGGCTGGGTGCATTCCATGAGCTGGGGCAACGTCCACCCGCTCAGGCAGGCGCTGAAATTCGTCGCGGCCCATGCGCTGACGGGCGACGCGAAGTATCTCGACGCCGCGTTCCTCGCCAACGACTTTCACTGCGGCTGCAACCCCAACGGCTCCACATGGACCTCGGGACTTGGGCGCGTGTATCCGGTCAGCTTTCTCAGTCTGGCCTCCTGCGCGGACGGAATCGGGGAATACGTTTCCGGCGTGAGTCCATACCGCAACACGTTCGGACTCCCGCCCAAGGCCAAAGAATGGGTTTTCGGCGGGCCGGACGACGATCCGTCGCTGTGGCCGTTCCTAAGGCGCTGGGCCAACATCGAGGCGCAGACGGTTGCCACGAGCGAATACACGGTCTGGGAGACGATGGGGCCGGCCGCCGCCGTCACGGGCTACCTCATGGACGAAGGCGCGGAGCCAAGTCCCGACGCGCGCGAACCCGCCGCCGACATTGCCGAACTTCCCGGCTACTGGGCGCTGCCGTAGGCGCGGGGGCTCGCGACATCAGGAATCGGAGGATCCGCCGGGCGCCGGAGGCCTGACCGGACCGCGTCCACCACGTCCGCGGCGCTCTCGGCGCGACGCGCCGCCTTCGCGCTCCTCCTCGTCGGGAACTTCAAACCCGGCCTCGCGGAGCTTCTTGATGTCGTCGTCGTCAAGCTCGATCGGAAGCGGCGGCCCCTTGCCGTTCATGATGATGTCGAGATTTATCTCATGCATCCGACGCTCGCGCTGCTCGGGCGTCAGCGCCTCCAACTCCTCGCGCGCCTTGCGCCGGCGCTCCTCCATCTCCTCACGCGCCTTGCGCCGACGCTCGCGCTCCTCCTCAAGCTTGCGCCGGGCCTCGCTCTTCTCGTTTTCGGCCTCCCAGTCCGTGACCTGCCTGATGGTCGACAAGTCCACGGGGCGGCCGCCAGGCTGTCCGAATGTCGTCACGTCGCCGCGATTCGTGGTCGCCGGGTTGATCCACAGCGGCAGCTCAGCCTCGAAGCCGCTGCGCGACAGCGTGACAGTCCCTGCGTCCAGGTCGATCTTCCCGCAGGAAATGCCGTTGAATGACTGCCCCTCGACGAGATAATACGACGAATTGTCCGTGCCGTCCGCGAAACCCACGGCCGGCACCCCGTGAAAGCGCGAAATGAGCGTGATCTTGATTTTGTCGAGCCCCGGCGGAATGACGTATGGCTCCTCCTGCGCGGCCGAGGCGGCCTCTTCCTGCTGGCGACGCTGCTCAAGCTCCTCGGGGGTTGGGCCCTTTGGCGGAGGAGGTCCGAAGGGACTTCTTTCGAGAATCGGCCTGTAGCGCTCCGGGACCTGTTCCTGAGAGCCTGACGCAGACGTTGACAAGGCAGCGACGGCCGCCGCAAGTGCGGCGACTAGAACTCGCGAAGCGACCGCGCGAAAACCAGGGAGTGTCGGAACGTCGTGCATCGCGGCAAACGATAGCGCAAACCGGCCACAACATCAACAAGTTCGCGACAAGCGGCGACGTGCCACTGGCGAAGGGCCCCAGGCGCGCTACGGCAGATACGCGCCGTCGGCGCGCAGCGCGGCGGCGACGGCGAGGCCGCCCAGCGCGCGCGGCGCGACCGCCTCGCGCACGGCCATCGCCGCGGCCACGCCGGCGGCCTGACCCGTCGCCATCGCCGGCGGCATGACGCGCGCAGACGCGGCCGCCGCCGAAGTGGCGCTGATGCAGCGTCCCGCGACGAGCAGGTTTTCCACGCCGCGCGGGACTAGGCACCGATACGAAATGCCGTAGAAATCGCCTTCGGGCACGACGAAGCGCGTCCCGGCGGCGTCCTTGCCGCCGCTATGCTGGTCGATCGGATACGAGCACAGCGCGATGGAATCCTCCGGAACGCGGCCCTCGATGACGTCGCGCTCCTCAAGCACGCCTTCGCCGAGCACGTGGCGCGACTCTCGGATGCCGACCGTCGCCGGGAGCGCCATGAGGCGGACTCCCTCCGCTCCAGGCACGTATTTGCGCAGGAACGCCATGATTTCGCGCACCTGGCGGCGGCCCTCGGTCTCGGCGGCGCTGAGCGACGCGGGGTCCGTTGCGTCCACTCCGTTGAGGCGCGAGACGTTCACGAACCATTCGTCGTCTTTCACGCTGCGGTAGATGTTCACGTGCGGGCGCGGGAGAGTCCAGTCGCCGTTTTCGCGCGCCTTGGCGACGAGAGTTTTGAAACAGAGTCCGTCCTCGGGATACTGCGAGCGCACCGCCTCGACAGCGGCCTCCGGGAGGCCGCAGATGCGGAAGAAGGTGGTGGCCGGCTGCATCGCCCCGCCGCGCTCCGGATCGCCGAGCACGCACGGCGCACCGGCGCGGAATGCAACGTCGCCGTCGCCCGTGGCGTCGATCACGACCTTCGCGGCGATTCGGCGCGTCCCGGCCTTGGTGAAAATGTCGGCTCCGACGATCGTCTGGGGCTGAACCCCCGAACCCCCTGACGCCGAGACCTGCGCCCCCGGCAAACCTGCGGACGCGCCGCCCTCCATCACCGGAGCGAGAAATGTCGCGTGGTAGAGGACTTCGACGCCGGCCTCGGCGCAGAGATCGTCCAGCACGAACTGCAGCGCGGACGGCTCGAAGGGCGTGACGTGGTCGTGACCGGGGACGTGCCAGGCGGCGAACGACGTGCCGGCGCGCACCTGCGAGGGGTGGATCGCGCCGCCGACAGCGACGAGACGCCGCACGATTTCCTCAAAGAGGCCACGGATGATCTGGGTTTCGCCGCGCCGGTCGTAGCAGGTCATGAACGGGCCGACAAGACCGCGCGTGGCCATGCCGCCGAGGCAGCCGCCCTGTTCGACGACGAGGGTCTTCGCGCCATGCCGCGCGGCGGCGATCGCCGCGCACACGCCGGCGGGTCCGCCGCCGATCACCAGAACGTCAACTGATTGAGTTTTGCTCATAGTTTCCATGATTCTCGATTTCTAGGCTCCCTAGGATTTCTAGGCTCCCTAGGGTCCCTAGGATTTCTAGGATACCTAGGATCCCTAGGACCCCTAGGATTCCTAGGAGACCTAGGCCTATCTTATCACCATCGTGAACGCGGCCGGAATGTAGATCTCGTAGGCGCCGATGTCAACGTTTTCGCCGTAGATGCGGTGCTTGAGACCAGCCAAATCCTGCGCGTCCGCCATCCACGCTTCGTTTAGGCCTTTGCCCTTGCAGGGCGAATTCTCCGAGAGCCGGTAGTCGCCTTTGGCGGCGTCGACGAAGAGCGGATCGGCGAATATGTTACCGTTCGCAACTTTGAAGTAAGTGCTTTGGATCTTGGCGTTGGAGTCCGGAGACACGCAGTTGTGGGAATTGCCGCCGTTGTAGCCCCAGTCCGAGGTGTCGGGTTCGCCGCCGATCAGATTGTTGGCGATGACCGTGTTCACGATCGAACCGCCCCACCTGTGGTAGATCGCGGCGCCGTATTGTGTGGCTGTGTTTTCCGCGAAAGTGCATGAATCCACCACCGGATCGGAGTAGGACACGAAATACAGCGCGCCGGCGTTGGCGACCGTATCCGTCCCGCTGCCAGACGCCTTGATGGAAATGACCGAATTACGCGCGAAGAGGCATTGCCTGAACAGCTGCGGGACATTTTCGTTATTCGAGTTGTCGCGCAGGCAGACGGCACCGCCCCATTTCACGCCCTGGTTGTCAAGAAACTGGCAGTTCACGAATTCCCACGCCACGGCGCTGTTCAGCGTGTGAGAAACCGCGCCACCGCAAGACTTGGAGGTGTTGGCCGTGAAAATCGAGTTCGTGACGTAGCAACCGCCCCAGACGCCACCCTTGGCGGCGGTGTTGACGCAATTGATCGCGCCGCCGCCAGCCGTGATCGCGTCGCTGCTCGGATTCGCCGTGTAGAGGGCTCGGTTTCCGGAAAACGTGCAGCCGTCGGCGACGAAGCGCGAAATGCCTGTCACGGCGACGGCGCCGCCGTTCGTGGCTACGTTCGAATCGAAGACGCAATCCTTGGCGAAAACGCGCGTCGCGACATGTTCCGAATTGCCTTCCTGGAAGATCGCGCCGCCCGTCGGAGACTCGTTGCCCGTGAAGGTGCATCCATTGAACGTCAGCGAGGCCCCGTTGTAGATGCGCGCCACGCCGCCGTTCTTGCTCGCCGTGTTGCCCTCGAACACGCATCCTTCAAAGGACGCGGAGGAGGAGCCGTTGACGCCGACGGCGCCGCCGTTCGCGTTGGAATTCCCGGAGAACACGCAGTTCCGGAAGAGAGCGGAGCATCCATTCTGGCGGATCGCGAACCCGGCCCCGGCGCCGCCGGAGGCGGAGACGTTGCCGCGAATTTCGGTATTCTCCACCGTGAGCGTGCCGCCCTCGAAGCCCAGACACAGGCCGATTCCGTGCAGCGTCCCGTTGTTGCCAGCGTTCGGGGCGTTGTCCGCGATGACGCAACCACGGATCGTGGCGTCGGCGTCCGCCTGTCCTACGTTGACTCCGGCGCAGACGTAATATGCCGTGTTGTTGGTGATCCATGAATCGACGAGAAGCGAGTTCTTGAACATCACGACCGCGCCGCAGGCCTGGGAGGTGGAGGAGGAGTTGTAGCAGCCGCGCACGACGCAGTTCGAGACGACCGACCGCGTTTCCTGCTTGTCGGAACCGAGGCGGATGCCCGCCGCGCCGCTGCTGGACGTCCCGCCCTTGTAGGAATTCGTGACGCCGTTGGCCATGGTGAGCGAGTGCACGAGGATGTTGCCGGCGATGCGCATGACGTGGAACTGGCCCTGCGCGTCGAGCACGACATCTGCGGGATTGCCGGTCGAGCCGCGCACGACGCACCCGGCGCCATTTGCGGCGACCGGCTGCGTGAGCGCGTAGGTGCCCGGGAGGATCACAATCTCGTTGGCGGAGTTGCCGGCCCTGACAAAACCGGTCGCGATGTCGAGCGGATCGGCGAGGGTGCCGGCGGCGGTGGAGGTGCCCGTCGTCGAGACGTAGAAGGTTTTCGCGGCGGCGGGAAGGGCCGCCAGCGCGGTCGCCGCCAGTGCGGCGAAGAGGATTCTGGCTGATTTCATTTTGTCGCTCCTGTGTTGTTGGCGTCGAATGCGAATTGCGTGGCCATAGCCTCGCGTCACCGACAATCATACACCGGAAGCAAAATGAAAAACGACAGTTTTTATGAAACTTTTTTTAACGAACCTCGCCCCCCGAAACTTTTCAACCTTTCAACTTTTCAACCTTTCAACAGCACGTGCGCTTCGCGCACGTGCTGGGCGCGCCACTGCCGCATGGAGACTCCGAATCGCGCCTTGAAGAGGCCGCGCAGCTCCGATTCGGAACCGAATCCGCACCGCCCGTGGACGGCCCCGATCGCGACGTCGCGCCGGGAGAGCAGCGCCTGCACGGCCTGAAGGCGGACGTGCAGAATTTCGTCCAGCACCGAGTGGCCCATCGCCTCGCGGAAGCGCCGCTCGAAGAGATTTCGCGACACCGGGAAGCGCGCGGCCAGCTCGGCCGCCGAAAGCCCGGCCGCCGCCTCGCGGCGAATCGCCTCCACCGCGTCGAGCACGAACGGAGCGCGCCGCCCGCGCCCGCGCGTCGATTGCCGCCGAACAACCATGAGCGGCCCGATAGCGAAATCGGAATCAGAATCCGCCTCGGCGGCCGCACGCGCGGCGATGAAACCGATTTGCTCGTAGTCGAGCTTGACGGAAGACACGGTGGCCACTGGAACGTATTCGTCGACGGGAATCGCGTCGAAGCCATCGACGCCCAGGATCGTTGCGGAGCGTGGAACGCTCCGATGCGCGTCGGCGAAGGCGCGGGCGGTTTCGCGGGCCTCGAAGTCGTTGACGGCGAACACGGCGACGCGGTCCGGTAGCGAGGCGGCCCATGCCGCGCGGCGGGGGCGGCGCTCGGCGATGTCGTCGCTGTAGCGCTGCGCGAAGACGTGGCACGGCCTGCCTGCGGCGCGGCATAGCGCGACGAACGCCGCGACGCGCTCCTCCGACCACTTGCGGCGAAAATGGTAGGGCGATACGGCAAAAGCGGACGGGAGCGAAGCCGAAAGCTCCCTGAAGGCCGCCCTCGCGATGGCGGCGCCATCGTGCCTGACAACGGCGCCGCGACGAGGCCCCAACGGATCCGCCATGTCAAGCCAGGAAACCGGTACGTCGCCGAAAACTTCGGGCGGTGGCACGTTCTCGGGAATCGAGCAATCAACCACGCACGCGACGGGGGCGAGGGATGCTATCTCTCTGCGCAAGGCCGCCACGTCAAGCGGAGGAAGCGCTCCGGCGACGCGTGGCGGAAGAGGCGAGGACGGCCGCCTCATGCCGCGCGGCGGCATTGCAAGAACGCGCCAGTCCAGAGTGCGCGCATAGCGGCGAACGCCGTCGAGCTTGCGAAGGAAACGCTCCTTGCCGGCCACAAAGCCGTAGTAGAGGAGCACTGGAGCGGCGACCTCGTTCTGCACTCCGAGCTAGAAGTGGCCGGGGGCCGAATCGTGCGTGAACCCGCGGAACGAGAACGGGCGGCCTTCGGGGATGTAAGAATCCGGGAAATGGACCATGACGCGGTCCTCCTCAAGGCGGCGCTGCAGCTCCGGCACCGGCACGGCGGCGATGTCGCAGTCCCGGTCCAGCGCAAGCGCCGCCGCCTCGCCGGCCGCCTGGCCGGTGAGAATCGCGGGCGGAATAACGCGCAGGACATCCCAGCCGAAACCCTCCGCCGAGGCGCTGCGTCCTGCGGTGAGGAGGTTTGGATAGTCCCGGCGGCAAATCGTGCCGAACGGGACCTCGAAGAGATGGCCCCGATGCTCAAAGTCGTTGATCGCGCAAATCGAATCCAGCTCGTGGCGATACACCGTCTCCCGCCCGTAGCGGAACGTGGCGTCGCCGGAAAGGCACGCGGTCGTGCGCAACTGCGGCATCAATGGAATCTGCGCGAGGTCGAACGAGCTACGTCCCCTTTCCGCCACCATGGCGCGAACTCGATCCAGGGCCTCGCGGTGATTGCGCAGCAGATACTCGGAGACGTTTTCGGGCGAAAGGCCCGACCAGAGCGGGACGTCCGGCGGCTGATTGTCGCCGTAAAGGTTTATGCCGCCGCCGCAGAGGCGCTCCGAGACGGACGCGTCGATCCTGCCGGTCTCGACCGCGCGCGCGCAGGAATCAAGCGTGGAGAGGAACGCGATCCATGTGTGGAAATTGCCGCGCGTCCGCGTCGGAACTCCGGCGGAGCGGAGCAAATCGGCGTCGCCCGTGGCGTCCACCACGACGCGCGCGGGACGGAAGCGAAGGCCGTCCTTGCCAAGCGCCACCACGCCGCGGGCGCGCTGGCCGTCCATGGCAAGCTGCGCGGCGGCGCAGTCGAACAGGATATCGACGCCGGCGGCGCTGAGCTTTTCACCGAGCTGGAGCGCAAAAATCCACGGGGAGAAGCGAGTCATAAGCCGCTTGCGCGTTGGCTCGGCGGGTTCGCCGGCGCGCCACTCCTCGGGCAGAGTGTCGTAGCCGAGCGAAATCGAGTCGCGCATGAACTCCTCGGCCATGCCGAAGCAAATCTGCCGGCCAAGGCCGTTGCACATCGGCACGAAGAGATTTATCAGGCCGAGAGTTCCAAGTCCGCCGAGAACGTTGGACTTCTCCAGCAGCAGAACCCGCTTGCCGCGCCTGGCGGCCTGAAGCGCCGCGGCGCATCCGGCAAGGCCGCCGCCGGCTACGACCACGTCGTGGGCGGGGGCGGCGGCGGCGCATGTCAGCGTGATTTCATCGGCAGATGATGGGGTCATATCGCTGGTCGCTTGTCGCATGGCCCAAGATTCTAGTCCACATCAGGGACGGACATTTCCACCTTGACACGGTAGAACCGGGCCGCGTCGGAGGCGTCGGCGTCCGTCCACGGGGAGGCCACGTCGGTTTCTGCGTCGGCCCAGCCGTCGGCGTCGAGCGTGGCGTTGGTCTGCACGGAATAGACGCGCCCATCCTTGCCCGACGGCGCCCACGAGACTTCGGCGGTGCCGTCGCCCTTGTCGAAAGTGACGACGGAAAGCCTGTCGTCCCCGTCCGTCGGGTCGGTGCCAGCGACGAACTCCTGGAGATTCGTCATGCCGTCATTGTCTGGGTCCTCGCCGGCCTTGGAGATGTAGTCGGCGTCGGTCGCCAGCGCGTAGGTATCGACCATCCAGATCTGGAACTCCGTGCGCGTTTCGTCCGGAACTGTCTCCGGAATGCTGTCCGGATCAGTCGGATCCGAACCGGCGATGTATTCCTCAAGATTCGTGAAGCCGTCGCCGTCATCGTCGGCGTCGGCGTCGGAAAGGCCGAATACCTCCATCCAGAGGTCGAAGTCGGACTTGCCGTCGGAGTCTGCGCTGAACTTGATTTTGTCCACCCACGCCGAATCGGAGAGCTTGACGAGAGATTCGTCCTTGGCATACTGCCACGAAACCTCGTTGACGCCATCGGAGGCCTCGAAGCGGACCTCGACGATCTTCCACGGCGAATCGCCGGAAATGCGGGCCGCCTCGACCCCGTTGGTGAAAAAGCGGGCGTGGTCGGCGCCTGCCTCGCTGCTGGACTTCCAGGCGAAAGAGAGCGTGACGGGGGCGTCGTTCGAGAACGCGAGCGACATGGAGGTCGCCTCGTCGTGGCCGATCGCGCCGCTGCGCGCGGCGGTGTTGCCAAGCGGCGCGGCGGCGGCCACGCCGAACCACGACGGATCGCCGTCAAACGCGAACTCCTTCGAGTCGTCGCCTATTTCGACGGCCGCCGGAATCGACCCGGCGGTGCCGGATCCGTCGGACGGGGCGACGAGGACGAGATTCCACACGTTTCCGGCAGTGCCGGGATCTTGGAGATAGTCGTCCCCGTCGGTCGCCTTGTAGTCAACGACCGCGGACGTCGAAGCAAGGAGCGACGTCTCGGCGGTGGCGGTGTCGGGCAGTTTGTATCGGGCATGGACGACGTATGCCGCGCCGGACGACTCCGACGAAGCCGCGTCCTGGGAGCCGCCGGCCACGGGGCTTTTCTCAGGGGCCGGGAGGCGAAGCGCGAAGATGCCGCGTGCGTCCGTCGTGTCCGAAACGCCTTCCACGGCTTTTCCATCAGCATCCGAAGCCGTGATCACAACGTCGGAAACAGGGCTGCCGTTTTCGTCCAGAACGCGCCCGGAGACGATTCCGTCGCCGTCGGCGGAGCGTCCGCCCTCGCTCTTCGCGAACACGTTGTAGGCGATCTCGTCGATGACAGTGAAATCGCAATCACCAGTCGTGATGCGCGGAAGAGCATACCAGACGTCCGACTGGCCCTCCCACCCCATGTTGAGGTGGAAGTAAAGCGTCCTGCCCTCGCCGTCCTCGCCGCCGACGTAGCCATATCCGTCGCACAGAATGGCGTGACCTGCTTTCTGAACCGGATCCAGGATGCCGAGCTCGACCGGAAGGCCGTAGTCGAGATTCGAGCCGACAAGCCGGACGAGAGTGTCGTATGGAATGCCCGAGGAGGCGGATTCGTCATCGGCAACGAATGACTTGGCGGACGCGTAGCCGAACCTGTCAACGAGCGCGGAGGCGGCAAGCGGAACAAAGGAACCGGAGCCGTCCGCGTCCCAGCTCATGTGGACGGCGACGCCGCAGGCAAGCATCAGAGCGCCAATTTGGTTCGTGGCGGCGGCGAACTTCGCCATGTCGGACGCAGTTGTCCATTCGTTCAGGGAAACGGCCGGATCCTCCGGCATGGCGTCCCAGTCGAACGACCAAGAATCCAGTTCCGAATCGGCCGGGAACCGCCTCGGGCTCCAAACCCTCGTTCCGAGTTTTTCGGAATCAACGGAGCAATCCTCGGAAAACGCGTCAATCGGGGACTCCGGCCAGCGCAGCGTCCGCATCAGCTGGCCGAGAGCCGTGGCGACGCATCCGGAAGGATACTGCCTGGGGGTGAGCGCGTTGTAAACGGGGACCGAAACGGTGATGGTGGCGGTCTCGCCGTCGCCGCCCTCCTCCTCCTCGTCCTCGCCGGAGGTCACCGAAAATTCGACATCGACGTCTTCCTGCCCCCACTTCGTCCCGACCAGCGGATAGACGCACACGTCGTCGATGAGCGAGTCGTCGTCGATGCTGGCGGAGGAGGGCGCGGCGCGGGGAGTCACGCCGGAGAGAAGCGGCGCCCAGGCCGAGGCCTGCGCCGAATCCGACGGCAGGGCGGCGTCGCGCAAAAGCAGCGCCTCAAGCGGGCTGCCAGGCTCCGGGACAAGCGTCGCGCTCGGCGACACGGCCACGACCGGAGCGCGCTGGCGACTGGCGGAAATGACGATGGTCCCGCCGCCCTCCATGTCCACGGCCCAGGCGACAGTCGCCCCGTCGTGGACGAACCTGCGCAGACCGGCGGCGCGGCGGGCGCGCGCCCCGGCGGGCACGCGACGCGAAAGCCAGGCATTGGCCGCGGCCTCGGCGTCCGAGCGATTCACCTGAATCGGGATGTCGATGCCAGAAGCCACTACCGCCGCGAAAGCCGCGAAAAGGGCGAAAAGCCCGGAACCCGTGAATTGACGAAAAACGGAGGGATGCCGTGTGAGCATTTGCAAAGTCCGGAGTATGGAAAGCGTGAAACGGGAATACCCGGCCGGAGGCACTAACGCGCCCGGCGGAACTGATTGTATCCGAAAAGCCATCCTCGGCAAGGAAAATTTCCCATGCAGTCTTTTCTCTTTTCTTGCCCGTTCGCGGCCGGGGTGCTATGCTCCGGGTCCGTGAACGACCAATCCTTCGAAGACTGCGTGTCGCGCATTTGCGACAAAAACGGCGACTACGACCCCGAGGCCTACTGGTTTCTGCGCGAGGGGCTTGACAGAACCACGCGCCGACTGGGCCGCGACGCGGGCAAGGACCGCCATGTCTCGGGCAGGGAACTGTGCGAAGGGCTGCGAGACTACGCCATCGAGCAATACGGCCCGCTGGCCCTGCTCGTGCTGACGCAGTGGGGCGTGTATGAAACCGCCGACTTCGGAACAATGGTCATGGAACTGGTCAACGCCGGAGTGTTCGGCAAGCGAGGCGGCGAGGGAAAGGCCGACTTCGACAAGGTGTTCTCGTTCGAGGAAGCCTTCGCCGCTCCTTACGAGCCGCCGGAGAAATGACCGCTTTTTTCTTTTTCTAGAGGACTAGTTAAATGGACACTCCACTTGTCGGGCTGGTGATGGGATCTGATTCCGACTGGCCGCTTGTTTCAAAGGCGCACGAAACGCTGGACGCGCTTGGCGTCGCGCACGAGGTGCGCGTTCTTTCCGCCCACCGCACTCCCGAAGAGGCTCACGAATACTCGGCCTCGGCCGAGAAGCGCGGCCTCAAGGTCATCCTGGCGGCAGCCGGCGGAGCGGCTCATCTGGCGGGCGTGATGGCCGCCTCGACAATCCTTCCCGTCATCGGCATACCGGTGCCCGGCGGGGCGCTCGGCGGTCTTGAGGCCCTGCTCGCCACGGTCCAGATGCCGTCCGGGGTTCCGGTCGCGACCGTGGCCCTGTCCTCCTCCGGCCCGGCCAACGCCGCGATTCTGGCCGCAGAAATCGTGGCGCTCGGCGACTCCGCCCTGCGCGAACGGCTGCGCGAGCGCCGCCGCGCGATGCGCGAGAAGGTCCTCGCGGCTGACAGGAAACTGCGCGACTCCATTTCCTGAGGCGCCGCGCCCCCGGGACGCCGCCCCCCTCGACTCGTCCGCGCCCGCCGCATTTTTCGATCCATTCCGCGACATGGCCATTTTTCCATACGCCGCGCAATCCGACAGCGCCCCCCGCAGGCGAGGAGCGGCGTGGAGTCCCCCGCCGCTGGAATGGACATCGATACTGTGCGCGGCGGCGCTGCTTGTCATCGGAGTCCTTTTTGTCCGGAGCGCGTGTTCGATCCGCACAGGCGCCGTGCGCCTGCTCTGGCGCAAGACGCTGCTGCGCTGGATACCGCTGGGAGTGACAGCGGCCGTCGCGGTTGCGCGCCGCGACTACCGCAAATGGACGGACCTTTCGTGGGTGTTCTATCCGGCGAGCCTTCTTCTGCTGGCGCTCGTCCTCGCCCCTGGAATCGGCGAAACGCAGGGCATGGGCGCGCGGAGGTGGCTGTTCGGATTTTTCCAGCCGGCGGAGGCGGCGAAGGTCGCGCTCGTCCCGACACTCGCCTTCGTTCTGTCCGGCAGCGCCATCCCAGGCGAAAAGGCGAGGTTCCGAACCGCGCTCGCCGTGGCCGCCGCGCCGGCGGCGCTCATCGTCGCGGAGCCGGACCTCGGCACGGCTCTGCCGTGCCTCGCCGCCGCATGGGCCATGATCTGGGTGTCCGGCGTGGCGAGGCGGACGCTTCTGGCGCTGACGATCGCGGGTGCGCTGGCCGTGGCCGCCGTGGCCGGGGCCATTCTCCTGCCGGAAAAGCTGCCTCCGGAAAGACGCGCGAAAGTCGAGGCGGTCACGGACAAGTTCCTATTCGGACACTGGAAGGACCGCGTCCTTGTCTTCGTCCACCCGGAGCGAGACCCTCTAGGCGCGGGCTGGAACAGGCGACAGAGCGAAATCGCGGTCGGCTCCGGCGGGCGGCGCGGCAAGGGCTACATGAGGGGAACGCAGAACATCCTGGGGTATCTGCCGGCATCGGTCTCCAGCTCCGACTTCGTGTTTTCCGTGATCGCCGAAGAGACGGGCTTTGCCGGGTCGGCCGCGCTTCTGGCTCTCTTCGCTGGACTTCTCGGCGGCGTGGCCGCCACCGGACTGCGGGCGCGCGACGAAACAGGACGCCTGATCTGCACTGGAGTGCTGGCAATCCTGTTCGTCCACATTTTCGTGAACGTTGGAATGTCGATAGGCGTGACGCCGGTGACTGGCATTCCCCTGCCGCTCGTCAGCTACGGCGGGACGTTCACGATTTCAACTCTAGTCCTGCTCGGAATGGTCCAGAGCGTCGCGATCCACAGCCGCGGCGAACCTTAGCGTGGGCTACGCGGCAAGCGGCTCGTCCGAATCGCCGCCGCCCTCCTTGACTGGTGCTTCCGGAGCGGGAGCGGGCTGCGGGGCTGCTTCGGCGGGGGCGGGCTGTTGAGATTCCTCGGCTGGAGCGGGCTGCTGCGCTTTCTCGGCTGGAGCGGGCTGCGCTTCCTCGACGGGAGCGGGCTGCGCTTCCTCGGCGGAGGCGGGCTGCTGCGCTTCCTCGGCGGGAGCGGGCTGCGCTTCCTCGGCTGGAGCGGGCTGCGCTTTCTCGGCGGGAGCGGGCTGCGCTTCCTCGGCGGGAGCGGGCTGCGCTTCCTCGACGAGGGCGGGAGATTCGGCGACTGCGAAACGCGCGATGGAATCGCCGAACTCATACCACTCGCCGCGCCCGGATGAGGCGATCACACTGGCGCCACCGCTCCTGACAGGCCCCTTGAGAAAAGAGAGAACGTTTTGAACCGCGCCCGGGCGACCGGGGATGTCAACGGGGCGGCGCGTCCAGGAAACGCCGGCGTAGGATGTCGTGGCGCCCTGGTTGTCAAAAACGACCGACGCGTCGGAAATGTCAAAGTAAAGATTGCCAAACGCAGACGATATTCGAGGAAAGACGCATGCGCCCGGACATTCATCGGCGCCAGTGGCGCGGGACGGAACCCAAAGGCCGTCGGCTCCGCGCCACGCGCACAGCGCCGCGTTGGTCGCCCGGAGGCGCCATGCGCCGCCGCATTTGGCCAGCCGCGTCCACCGCGCGGAAAACACGCAACGCGGCGCTCCGCCGGCGGGGTCCGGCGCCTCAAGCCGAAAATCCTCCATCGAAAGGGCGAGACCGGGAGTGAGCCGGACGTCCGAGGCCGACGCCGAAAACCCGGACATCGAGGACAGCGCGCGCAGAATCTGCGCCCGAGCCCATGAGGAGCGGACCGCGAAATGAGCCCCTGCGTAAAGCAGGGCGGCAAGAAGGGCAACGGACCAGAAAAGGCGCTTGGTGCTTATGTACATGGCTTTGACAGGAGATTGGTGCGGATTGCGGGAAAGTCTGGGAGGACGGGACGGACTGCGGCGGGTCAGGCGTCAAGCAGGGGGTTTTCTCGGAATTGGTATCGGGCGTGGATCGCGGCGAGGATTTCGTCGCGAAGCATTTCGACCCATTTCTCGCGGGGAACTTCGTCGCAGAGCTCTATTCCGTCCCACGGCGGGTCGCGGTGCATGAAGCAGGTGCACATTCCAAGATACGTGACGAACGCCGCGCGAAATTCCGGCTCCGGCGCGTCCGGCAGGGCCATGCGCATCAAAGTGCGGAACACGTCCACGACCGGAAGGAACACATCGTCGTAGAGGCGCCTGCAATACTCGGTCGGGGACGAGCGCTCCTGCGCGACGAGACGGCGGAACAGAGCGCGCTCGGGCGTGTCAAGGAGAAAGAGCGAAAGCATGAACTCGAACCACTTGCCGATGGCCTCAAGCCACGACTTGTCATCCCTGACAGTCGGGGGCAGGTCCGAGAGCGGCCGCCCGAACTTGCGGTATGCCTCGTCGAAAATCGCCTCGTAGAGGGCCTCCTTGGACGTGAAGTAGTAGTTGACGGCCGCGCCGTTCACATGTGCCTTCTGCGCTATCATGCGCACCGTAGTGTCGCGGAAGCCGTTTCTTGCGAACAGCTCGCGCGACGCGGCGAGGATCTTGTCGTGAGCCGGCGCGATCTTGCCTTTCATTTTTCAGGCTCCGCCAGAACGCGCAGCGCTTCGAGGTAGCGCCGCCTGGTCTTTTCCACGATGTCGTCCGGAATCTCGGGCGCGGGAGGCTCGCGATTGAAGCCGACGTCGTCCAGCCAGTCGCGGACGAACTGCTTGTCGAGCGACGGGGGATTGGCACCGGTGCGGTAATCCGCGGCCGGCCAGAAGCGGGAGGAGTCCGGCGTCAGCACTTCGTCGGCCAGCACCAGCGTCCCGTCGGAGTCGAGGCCGAACTCGAACTTCGTGTCGGCTATGATGACTCCGCGCGAACGCCCGTATTCGGCCGCTCCGTCGTAGAGACGCATTGTCAGCGCGCCAAGGCGGTCGGCCAGATCCTTGCCGACGCGGCGCTCCAGCTCGGCGACGGAGATGTTTTCGTCGTGCTGTCCGAGCTCGGCCTTGGCCGAGGGCGTGAACAGAGACGCGTCGAGCTTCTCCGCCTGCGCGTAGCCGGGGCGCAGCGGGGAGCCGCAGACCGTCCCGCTCCTGCGGTATTCGGCCCAGCCGCTGCCGACCAGATACCCTCGGGCGATGCATTCGACGGGAACCATGCGGAGCTTTTTCACGATCATTGACCTGCCGTCGAGATCCGCGGCCCACGGCTTGAGGACTTCGGGATACTCCGAGACGTCGGCGGTCACGAGGTGATTCGGCACGTCAGGAAAATGCCGGAACCAGAACAGCGAAAGCTGAGTGAGAACACGTCCCTTGTCCGGAACGCCGTTTGGCATCACGACATCGAAGGCCGAAAGGCGGTCGGTGGCGACGAAGAGCAGCGTGTCGCCAAGGTCGTAAACGTCGCGGACCTTTCCGCGCGCGGGTTCGGGAAGGCCGGGGATGGAGGAACGAAGAAGAGCGTGGTTTCTGTCGTATTGCATGGCGCCCCGAATACTAGCTTAATGCGGCGCGGGAGGCAACATCCGTCGCGCGCGCGGAGCGGCGGGCCGTGATCATCCGTTTAACCGTTCAACCGTTTAACCGTTTAACCGTTCAACCGTGTCAAGACAACTTCGCGGACTTTGCGAATGGGGTGGGGCGAGCCGTTCCGGCGAGCCGCGCCCTGGGAGCGCGGGCTTCCAGCCCGCGAAAATAGTGGTGCGGCGTCTTGCCGCGCTCGGCGAGCGCGCCCTACCAAAGCGGCTGGCCGGGGCGGCGCACCCCAAAAGAGCCGCGGGCTTGAAGCCCGCGCTCCCAGGACTTGGCGCGGCCGGAGGCCGCCCCCCCATGTTCGCCGCAGGGGACGGCGCGCTCGCTTCGCTCGCTAATTGGCGAACCCCTGGACAGGACGAACAGACTGCCCGTAGCGGCGGTCGTAGTAGCCCGTGCTGTGGTAGCCGGAATTGAAGTCGAGGCTCCAGGCGTAGTAGGGATGGCTCTCGTCCGGGACGGACGACCAGTAGTAGCCGTGCGAGCCAGCGTAGCCGAGGGAAGTCCCGTAGCCGTAGCCGGCAGCGGGGAGGAAGAGGCTGGCGCTTGAATACGACCCACGTCCGCGCACGAGGTAACCCGGAGACCCGTTTTGCGTTGTCCATGTCCATTCGCAGTTTCCGGAAAGTTTCTCTAGTTCGGCATCCGTCGGCATTCGCCACGCTCCGCCCCAGTGCGCGTGCGCCGCGTCGTGCTCCGGGGCGAGCACGCCTTCCGAAGTCAGCCAGCCCGACACTTCGAGTTCCGAAATGCTTTTGTCGTAAGTGGGATTGTTGGCACCAAGAAACTGGAAACGCCTGCTCGAACCGTCGCTCGCGACCCAGGCGTTGCCGGAGCGGCGATAGCCGACGGTGTCCCCCCACCAGAAGTAGAGTCCGTAATCCTCCGGCCTTTCGGCGCCAATGTTTGTTGTCGCCCAATACGGACCGCCCTCCCAGAGCTGGACGCCTTCGTGTCCGTTGTCCGTCACGCGCCTAGCCAGAGTGGCAGCGGACTCCAGACCGCCGTTTACTTCCACGGCGGACTGGAGTCCGCTTCCCCTTTGTGGCTCTACCGTTGCCAGGAGGCGGAAGCCGAAGTCCCTGAGGCGGAGGTCCGTGGCGCCCCTGAACCGGAGCGCAGAGCGACAGAACCGCGGGTCGTACCAGGAGCTCCCGCCGCGAAGAACGCGGTCGATGCCCGAGGCCGGTCCTGTCGGATCGGTCGCGGCGCCGCCCGGATACATCGCGAACCAGTCCGCGCACCACTCATACACGTTGCCGTGCATGTCGTAGAGGCCCCAGGCGTTCGGCGTCTTTTGTGCCACTGGATGGGTCTTGCCGCCGCTATTGCCCGTGTGCCACCCCATGTCGTCGAGTCGCCCCGACCCGCCGAACGCTCCCGTCGTCCCGGCCCGGCAGGCGTATTCCCACTGCACCTCGGTCGGGAGCGCGAAGCGCCAGCCCGCCGGAGCCTTCGCGTTGAGTTTGCGGAGGAAGTCCTGGCAGTCATCCCAGCAGACGTTTTCGACCGGGTAATTGTCGCCGGACTTGTTGTCCGACGGGTTGGAACCCATGACCTCCTTCCACAGACCCTGCGTGACCTCCGTTTCGCCCATCCAGAAGCCTTTCGTGAGAGTGACGCGGTGCTGCGTTTCGTCGTCGTATCGCCCCTCCTCAGAGGACGGCGATCCCATCTGGAACGATCCGGGCGGGCACCAGCGCAGGAACAGCTCCTGCGCCCCGACGCGGACGCTCGTGCGGGTCCCGGCCAGAGGGGCGGCGGTCTCCAGACCGCCGTTTGCTCCCACGGCGGACTGGAGTCCGCCTCCCCCCTGCGGCTCGCCGGGACGGCTCGCCCCACCCTGCGCCGCCTTGCGTTCCGCTTCTTCACGCGCCTTGCGCTCCGCTTCCGCCCTGGCTTCCGCGATTTTCCTCTTTTTGGCCTCCGCTTCGCGCTTCAGGGCGAGGGCTGAGGCGTTGGCGGACTGATAGCGCAGGGCCTCGTCTGCCCGGGCGAGCACGGCGTTCCAGTCTTCGCGGATCTTGGAGGCTTCGGCAAGGGCGACCGCCTCCGCGGCCTTCGCCGCCGCGCGCTCGGCGGAGGCGGAGGAGAGAGCTTCGTCGTAAAGGCGCTTCGACTCGTCGATTTTCGCCTTGGCCTCCGGGAACCGGCCCTTGTCGCGGAGCCGCGCGGCATCGGAGCGGGCGATTTCCGCTGCGCCGAGTTTCGCCTTGGCGTATTTCGCGGCCTCGGCGGAGTCAAGGTCGGCCTTCATCGCGTCGATGGAGCGCTCCACGGCGTCGATCTCCTCGCGCGCGGCGGCGTTTTCCTCGATCCACGCGGCGGCGGCGACGATCTCGGCGGAGCGGTCCTTCGCGGCCGGAAGGTCGGACCCCCTGGAGAGCGCGTCGAGCGCGGCCTTGGCCTTGTCGAGCGCGGCGAACTGCGTCTTGAACTCGCCGTCATTCCACTTGCGGTGCGGTTCGACGGCGCGAGCGGACCGCACGGCGGCCGCCTTGAGCCGAGCGATCTGCGCGACGGAGCGGGCGTCGGTCGCGCGCGCGGCGAGACGCTTTTCTTCCGCTTCACGCGCGGCCGTTTCCTCGGCTTCGAGAGCGGCGGCGATGCGTGAATCGAGCGTGGAGACAGCGGCAAGGAGTTCGGCCGATTCCGGCGAATCGTCCGGCTCGAACCGTTCGCGCCGGGCGTCAAGTGCGTCGAGCGCGCGCGTGCGAGCGGCACGAAGGTCCGCGACGGATGCGCCGTCGGGGGGAATCGTTGCGTCGTTGGATCGTTGGATTGTTGGATAGTTGGTTCGTTGGTTCGTTGGATTGTTGGATCGTTGGATTGTTGGATCGTTGACGGCGGACGGAAGTCCGCCGCCACCCTGAGGCTCGCCGGGACGGCTCGCCCCACCAGGGAAAAGGAGCGCCGCGCCAAGACCGGCGAACGCGACCAGCGCAACGGCGGCGAGTGCTAGGCGGCGCGCACGAGCGCGCCCTCCCCTGCCGCGGCCCGCCGTGACGGCTCTCTCCACCGCGTCCACGAACGCCGTGCATGACGGAAAGCGATCGGACGGACGCTTGGACAGAGCGCGCGCCAGCGCGGCGTTGGCGGCGGCGGGAATCCCGGACACGGGCGACGGCGACTCGGAGAGGACCGAGGCCCGCATCACCATCGGGTCGCCCGTCTCGAACACTCCGGCAAGGGGCGGCTCGCCGCTCAAAAGCTCGTAGAGAACGCACGCGAGCGCGTATTGGTCCGTGCGGCCGTCCTGCGGCTGGCCCTGCCATTGCTCCGGGGCCATGTATGGACGCGTTCCGGAGGTGTCGCCAGACTCGCTCGAAATGCGCGACATCGAGGAGCGAATCTCCGCCGCCAGACCGAAGTCCAGAAGGCGCGCGCGGAGGGTTCCGTCGTCACGCGTCTCGACCATGATGTTTCCGGGCTTCACGTCGCGGTGGACAATTTTCTCGCCGTGGGCGTAGTCGAGCGCCGAGGCGATCTGGCGGACGATTTCAATGGCCTGATCAGGCGGCGCGGCGCCGCCATCGAACTGCCGGCGCCAGCGCGAGAGCGTGACCCCGGGCGCGTAGCGCATCACCATCACGCTG
>DJYI01000130.1 GCA_002448475.1 Verrucomicrobia bacterium UBA6982 | reverse complement strand
CCGCACGATCTCGAACGCCTCGTTCTCCTGCATGGGCGCGGATTCTACCACGCCGCGCCCGCGCGCGGCAAGCGACGCTGGCGTTTCGGGGGCGGTTGGGGTAGAATGCGAATATCGAGCGCGCGTTTCGCGTCCAACGACAGACCCCGCCACGCCGCCGCACGCCATGACAGCCCCTTCCGTCCGCCGCTTTCTCCCCCTCCTTGCGCCCCTCCTGCTCGCCGCGGGCGGATGCGCGAGCCCGACCACCGGGCGCGTCCGCGACGCGCACCTGCTCTGGTCGCCGCCTCCCGGACAGAAGGAGGTCGCCTCCTACGAGCAGCTCGGCCCGTTCTGGGAGCGCGTCGAGACGCCGGACGGCGCCGTGCGCCGCTCGGCGCGCCCGTTCGTCTGGACCGACGTCCGCTCCGCGGAGGCGGGCGTCTCCCACACGGAGGTCCTCTGGCCGCTCTACTCGGTCGAGCGCCGCGCGGACCAGGTATCGTGGCGTTTCCTCTGCTTCTTCGGGATGGACAAGGACGTCACCGGCGAGGGCAGCCCGCAGGACCGCAGCTGGATCTTCCCGCTCTGGTTCTCGGGCACGTCGAAGGCGGGCGAGGACTACGCCGCGCTCTTCCCGGTCCACGGCACGATCCGCGAGATGTTCTGGGACCGCATCTCGTTCACGCTCTTCCCGCTGTGGGCGACGTGGGACCGCAACGACTGCCACACGTGGAGCGTCCTGTGGCCCTTCGTGCAGCGCCAGACCGGCCCCGGGCGCGACGCCTGGCGCGTCATCCCGTTCTGGGGGCACACGACGGTGGACGGCAGGCTCGACGCGCGTTTCGTCCTGTGGCCGTTCTGGACGCAGGCCCGCCACGAGGGGATCAACCCCGGCCGCGACTGGATGCTCTGGCCGCTCGTCGGGCGCGTCGACCGCCAGGACGAGGACGCGTGGCTCTTCCTGCCTCCGCTCTTCAACGTCTCGCGCGGCCGCGGCAAGCTCCCCGACTACCGCAAGATCAACGCCCCCTGGCCGATCGTGATGGTCCGCGACTCGAAGGAGGCGCACCTTCGCTGGTACTTCCCGTTCTGGATGCACCGCTGGACCGAGGACGGCAAGGCGGAGAACCGCACCGTGCTCTGGCCCTTCTGGAACGACCGCCGCGTGGACGTGAAGGGCTCGCATGCGCGCGAGTGGACGCTCTTCCCGTTCCTGCACCGCTCGACGCTGACGCGCGACGTCCCCGGCGACACCAACGCCCCCCCGCGCCTCGACGAGGACTACCTGCGCGTGTGGCCGCTCTACTCGCGCCGCCACGACCCGGCGCACCGCCTCGTCAAGATTCCCGACCTCTCCTTCCGCAAGCGCTCCGGCGCGCTCGAGCGCAACCTGCTCGGGATGTTCACGCTCTACACGCGCGGCGAGCGCGACGGCGCGGACGGCGCGCCCGAGCGCGTCGACCACGAGGCGCTCTGGGGCGCGCTGCGCCGCGGCTACGGCGAGGACTACTCCGCCACGCGCGTCTGGCCGGTCTGGGACGCGAAGGAGGAGGACGGCGCCTGGCACTGGGACATCCTCTGGGGCCTCCTCGGCCGCTCCGGCCGCGCCGGCGAAAGCGCATGGCACTACCTCTGGTTCTTCGGCGACCGCCTGGACAAGCGTTGGGAAGAAGCGCAGGAATAGTCCCGCGTGGAACTACCGCAGCGACGCGATGAAGTCCTTCATCTCGCCGGCGGACTTGCCCTCGATGCACTGGCGGTGCCAGATCTCGAGGTTGATGAGCATCCACAGGCGGAAGTTGTGGTCGGCCTTGCCGCCGACGTGCTCGGCGACGAGGCGGTCGATCGCCTCCTGGCGGAACAGACCCAGTTCGACGAACCGGGACTGGCGGAAGAGCCGCTTCTGAAAGTCCTTCAGGTCCCCGCGCAGCCAGCGCGCGATCGGGAAGCCGAATCCCTGCTTTTTGCGGTCGATCAGCTCGCGCGGCATGTAGCGCGCAGCGACCTGGCGCAGAAGCCATTTCAGCCCCCTGTCGCGTCCCTTGAGCTTTAGGCCGCATGGCAGAGACGCCGCGAATTCCGTGACCTTGACGTCGATGAGCGGAGGTCTGATCTCGATCGAGTGCGCCATGCTCATGCGGTCGGATATGGCCAGCAGCTGATCCGGCATGCGGGTCATGAGGTCGGTGTAGAGCATTTTGTCGAGGTGCTCGGAGGCGGCGCCGTCCTCGAACAGGGCCAGAATCTTGCCTACGGAGTCGGAGTTGCCGACGAGCGCCTTGGCCCTGTCGGTGAAGAGGCGCTCCTTCTCCTCCTGCGTGAAGCGCAGAACGCTCATCGAGCGGGCGTATGCCTCGCCGTCGCTGCGGGCGTGCCCGCCAACGTCGTTGAGCCAGCGCAGTTTTCCGGCCAGACTCTTGTAGCCGAAGGATTCGGGGACGAGCCCTATTGCCGGAGCAAGCAGACCGCGGCGCAGAAATCCGGGAACGAGTCCGTAAAGGCGAGCCAGCTTCTGCCCGGCAAAGCGGTCGTATCCGGCGAAGTTTTCGTCGCCGCCATCGCCGGAGAGAACCACCTTGCCGTGCTTTGCCGCGAGGCGCGAGACGAGATACACCCCCACGCCAAACGGGTCTGCCGGTTCGTCCATGTGGTGGATCATCTCGGGAATCGTGCCGATAACGTCCGGCTCCGCGATTTCGTGGATCCAGTTCAGCCCGTATTGTCTGGCCACCACCTCGGCCCAGGGCAGCTCGGAGAGGTCCTGGTCCTTGACGCCGATCGAGAACGTGTTGAAGGGCTTGCCGGTGATTTTGGCCGTCATCGCCGTGACCAGCGACGAGTCTATGCCTCCGGAGAGGAATGTCGCGACCGGAACGTCCGAGAGCAGGTGGAGGCGCACTGTCTCCAGCAGCAGCGCCTCGAGTTCGTCCGTCAGCTCCTCCGCCGATCCGCGGCGCTTCGGCTCGAATGTCGCGAGCGACCAGTAGCGCTCGACGCGAACGCCCCTGCCCTCCTCCCACACGGCGTAGTGCGCGGCGGGGAGCTTGACGACGCCCTTGAAGAGGGATCGGTCGTCGGGGATGTAGCGCAGAGACATGTAGTGCCAGAGCGCCTCCATGTCGATTTCGCGCGGAACGATGCCTGTCGCGAGCAGAGCCTTCGGCTCCGAGGCGAACGCGAACGAGCCGTCGGCGCCGGTGGCGTAGAAAACGGGCTTCTGCCCCATGTGGTCGCGGGCGAGCAGGAGTCTGCGCCTTTCGCTGTCCCACAGGGCGAATCCGAACATTCCGCGCAGCTTCTCGACGCACTTTTCGCCGTATTCGAGGTAGAGCGGGAGCACTATCTCGGAGTCCGAGCGCGTCTTGAACGCATAGCCGCTGGCCTCGTATTTCGCGCGCAGCTCAGGGTAGTTGTAGATTTCGCCGTTGCAGACGAGCAGCAGTTTGCCGGATGGGTCGCAGAGCGGCTGGCGTCCCCCGGATATGTCGTTGATCGAAAGGCGGCGCTGGCCAAGGGCCATGCCCGCGCTTTCGGCGAATCCCGAATCGTCGGGTCCGCGGTGAATCATCGAGTCGCACATCGCGCGGACCTTCTCCGCGCCGTTTTTGCCGTGAAAACCTGCTATGCCGCACATTGCCGGAACGTTCCCGTGGTTTGATTGCGCGGCAAAGAATAGCAGACCGGCCCCGCTTCATCAACCGCAGGTCGCGATGAAAGGTTGAAAAGTTGAAAAGTTGAAAGGTTGAAAGGCGGACTGTCCCTGCGCTTGTTTTTTTTTCTTGCATTGAACGCGGCGCTGGAGTAGGATTGCCCGCCGTTCGGCACCGAACGCCTTTCAAGCGGAGGGGTGACAGAGTGGCCGATCGTGCAGCACTGGAAATGCTGTTTACCTTTACGGGTAACGGGGGTTCGAATCCCTCCCCCTCCGCCAGTCTCACTAGATGCCTCCGGGCGCCGCATGGCGTCCGGAGGTCTTTTTTCTGCGGATCCTGACGGACGGGACGACGCCTGGCATCTCCGGAAAGGCCCCCGGCTTGCGGATGCCGACGGTGACGGCGCGGACGCGCCGGTCAAAGGCGAGGACTCTTGCGGCGAGAGCCTCCGCGAACGCCTCCGACAGTCGGAACGACTGAAGCGCGGCCCACTCGCGGATGTGACGGCAGAGCGCGGCCCAGTCAACGGTGTCTGACAGATCGTCCGAGCGACCGGCCCGGGCAAGGTCAAGCTCCAGCGAAAGATCGGCGACTACGCGGCGCGGGCATTCGCGCTCCTCCGGAAAGACGCCGAGAACCGTCATGAGGTCGAGATTGTCGATTCCAATGGCGTCTCCGGCCCGCTCTGTCCGTTTTTGTGTTTTTTTTGTTGATTTTTGCATTTTTCCGGGTATAATTTGATTCCTCATTACGCGCGCGAACCCCCTGTCGGCACCCTGCCGGGCGGAGTTCGTCGTGCAGAAAACTATAACGAAAACGGGCATTCCCGCAAATGCACAAGAGAAACGCCTTCACGCTGGTCGAACTTCTCGTGGTGGTCGGCATCATCGCGATTTTGGCCACAATGGCCGTGCCGCGCATCGGCAGGGCTCTGGACGACGCAAAGGAGCAGCAGTGCCGCACCAACCTGCGCAACCTGCAGGCCGCGGTCGTCGCCTATTCGCAGGACAACGGAGGGCGGCTGCCAGTAGCCCTCTCCTACGAAGTCCCAGACCACCTCGGCAGATACCATGAGCGCCCGGGCTGGGTGCGGTGGGTGCCGGTCAAGTCCAGCGGGGACAACTCCCGCGAGTCGTTCGTGAACAAGGCGTGGAGCGACAAGGAGCAGAAGAAGAACCCCGCTTCGCACGCCGCGGACATGGCGGACGACACCGGGTGCGGCGACGGGGCGAAGTGGGCGATCCAGCTTGGGACGCTTTTCGACTACGTGGGCGACATTCGGTCCTACCGCTGCCCGGTGATAGAGCGCGAGGTCAAGAAGCGCTGGAGCAGGAGCTCGAGCGCTGGGGACTTCGACGCAGAGGACGCGGCGATGGACAAGGCCGACGGCAAGGTGGCTGTGTGGCGCACATACGCGATGAATCCGTTTTTCGGAGCCCTTTCCGTTGGCGGCGGCAACAACACCTGGTATCAGCTCGACTCCGGGCGCGTGGGAACGACGCACAGGTATCGGGACTATGTCGGCAACAGCGGCGCGAAATACCATTCCAAGTTCCACAAGAATCTCGAGTCGTGTCCCATCCCGGAGGCGTCCAAGCTCCTGCTCTTCACGGAGATCATCCCGGAATACGAGAATCCCGGGGCGCTCGAGACCCGCAAGAACTCCGGGGATTTCGCGCGCGGCGCCGGAAACCTCTCCAAGTCCCCGTGTCTGGACCCGGAGGATCCGGACACGCGTAACGAATACGCCTGCTGGGACACGTCCACTGGCGTGAAGGACACTGAGTGGGAGTTCGGCATCCACAGCTCCCCGGAGCCGGGGCGGCACACGGCGCTCGCCGTGTTCTACGACGGCCACATTGAGAAAATCGACCCGCGCTGCGGCGACGACAAATACAATACCGTGTGGTTTTTGAACCGCGGCTATGCGCCCGGTTCCATGCCGGCGGAGTAGGCCCCCGATTCCCCAACATGGCAACGAAAAAAGTCGAAAAGAACCAGGGCGCGTCAAATAAGACGGCGCCAAAGACGGCATCGGCGAAGACCGCGGCAAAACCCGCTCCCAAGCCGGCGCCCAAGCCTGCGGAAAAGAAGCCCGCGGCCAAACCAGAATCCAAGAAGCAAGTGTCCAAGCCAGATCCCAAAAAGTCGGCTGCGAAGCCTGAGGCGAAGAAGCCCGAGGCGAAGAAGCCTGAAGCGAAGAAAACCGAGGCCAGAAAGCCGGAGCCGAAGCAGCCCGTAGTGGCGGCGAAGACCGTTCCGCGGGCGATCGGTCCGAAGATTTCCGATCTTGACGCCATTCTTGGGGACCAGCCGGTTACGCCGGTGCTCAAGCCGCCGAAGCGCTCTCACCACAAAAAGCCCGTTCCGCCGGCGATACCGCCGAGCGAGGCGATGGCCGCGCCCCGTGTGTCGGCTCCGGTCGCAGCGGCCGGCGAAGGACTGCCCGGAGTCGCCCAGCCTCCGAAAAAGCGCTCCCACCACAAGAAAAAGCCCGAAGGGTGGGTTCCGCAGCGCGGCGGCCGGCGCGGCGAGCTGGACGACTTCATCGACGACGGCTCCCCCCGCGACGATCCCGACTGGCTGGCCCAGCAGGAGGACGACCGCGAAAAGGAGGCCGAGATGGCCGATCCGGAGCCCGGCGAGCTCTCCGACAACGAAGCTGAGGACATCGAGCGCGAGGCGGCCGAACCTCTCGACATCGACAAGCTCCTGCGCGGAGTGTCCGACGGAGAGGGCGGAAGGGCGTCCGGCGACGGCTTCGGCGGCGACTGGGGCGATGACGGCGGCGACGGCGACGACGAGGAGCAGGAAGGCTCCCAGGGCGGCGACATCTTTGGCTTTGACGAAGACGACGGCGGCGACGCGCAGACCGACAACGACGCCAACCGGATGCACCACGCCGAGCACGCCGAGCTGCTGCGCGAGATCTTCAAGCGCGCCGAAAAGGGCTACATCACCCACGACGACATCAACGAGGTGCTGCCGGCAACCGTTCTCAAGGACGGAGACATCGACGTGTTCCTCGGCGAGATACAGGCGGCCGGCATCGAGGTCGTCGATAGTTCCGACGCCGAGGAGCAGAAGAACGCCCAGTCTCCGGACAAGAACGCGCCGGGGCGTCCCGGACGCGCCGAGAGCTTCGACGATCCCATCCGGATGTATCTGCACCAGATGGGGCAGACCCCGCTGCTGACCCGCGACCAGGAGGTTGACATCTGCAAGCGCATCGAAAAGTCCGAAAAGACGGTTCGAGAGCTCTTCAACCGCTTCGCGTTCGCTCCGCGCTTCTACTACCACGTGGTGGAGCAGATCGAGGCCGGATCGGAGCGGTTCGACAGGATCGTCACCGACAAATACGTCGATTCGCGCTTCAACTACCTCAAGAAACTGCCGGAGCTCAAGGAAGCCCTCCATGAGCGGATGCTCGCGCTGGAGGTCGTTCTTGACGACTTTCGCGCGTCCGACATCGGAAAGCGCTTCATCGAAACCGTGGTGAAGGCGAAAGGCGGCAAGAGCGCGGACCAGGACAAGGCCGCGCGCGAGCTGCGGCGCCACTACGACCGCTTCGTGCGCGAATACAACGCCTTCCTCGACATCGTGCTCGAACTCTCCTTCAAGCAGAAGGAGGTCGAGGCGCTCGCCAGCACCGCGGCCGGTTCCACCGGCGAGGAGCAGGGCGCGCAGACCCGGAACGACCCCAAGGACGAATACTTCACCAACTGGCGCTTCCACAACGGACAGCTCCACCGTCTGGTAGAATCGACCAAGGGCAAGAATCCGAGCCGTCAGGCAAAGCTCGCCATCGCCAAGGAGCGCGAGATTCTCTCCTCCATCCAGAAGGACTGCTTCACTCCGCTCGACTTCGCCGAGGACGTAATCGCCCCCGTGCGCGAGGCCGCCTCCCGCGCCCCGGCCGGCCAATACACGGCGGACGACGCGGTGAACGACATCCTGCGGCGCAAGTTCAACGCCCTTCGCGAAGCTCTGCGCGAGGGGCACCGCGCCCGCACGGAAATGGTCGAGGCGAATCTGCGCCTCGTCATCTCCATCGTCAAGAAATACATGAACCGCGGTCTTTCGTTCCTGGATCTCATCCAGGAGGGAAATACCGGCCTCATGAAGGCGGTGGAGAAGTTCGAATACAGGCGCGGATACAAGTTCTCGACATACGCCACGTGGTGGATTCGGCAGGCCGCCACGCGCGCAATCGCCGACCAGGCCCGCACGATCCGCATTCCGGTTCACATGATCGAGACGATCAACCGTCTGCTTCGCACCCAGAAGAAGCTCGTGCAGGATCTTGGCCGCGAACCCTCCGCGGAGGAAACAGCCAACGAAATGGGAGTCACGGTCGATCGCGTCCGGTCGATCTTCAAGATGTCCCAGCAGCCGATATCGCTGCAGTCCCCGGTGGGCGACGGCGATGACGCGCATTTTGGCGACTTCCTCCCCGACGCCACGGCCGAAAACCCCGCCGACATGACGGCCAAGGACCTGCTCAAGGAGCAGATCCGTTCCGTTCTGGGAACGCTCGCCCCGCGCGAGCGCGAGGTTCTCGACCATCGCTTCGGCCTCACGGACGGCTACTCCCGCACTCTCGAGGAGGTCGGCAAGCAGTTCAACGTCACGCGCGAGCGCATTCGCCAGATCGAGGCGAAGGCGCTGCGGAAACTGCGCCATCCGACGCGGCTGCGTCGCCTCCAGGGTTTCATCAACGATGAAATTCCAGTGGGGCCGCAGTCGGCCGGCGCCGGAGAGGGCGAGGGCGAAAACGGGGAGGGCGTCGTCAACGAAGCCGCGGAAAACGCCGAAGGCACCGAAAACAGGGAGTCCGATTCGGCCGATTCCGACCGCAAGATCGTTCTGGCCGAGCTTCGCAAGGCCGTGGACACGATTCCGGCCGGCAAGTTGCGCGACGCCCTAGCGTTTCGTTTCGGTCTTTCCGACGGCAAGCCACACACACCGGCCGAGGCGTCAAAGAAATTTGGCATCGGCCCCGACGCGTTCCGCAAGGCCGCGGACCGCGTCTTCGCGAAATTGCGGGATTCCGATTCGCCCGCGTTGCGCATTCTTCTCGAATCGTTCGGCTCCGCCGCGAAGTAGGCACCGCCGTTCCGACCCCGCGCCCGGACGGCGCGGGGCCGGTCGTCCGCCCGCGACGCAGCGCGCCATCACAACACACATACCCGAAAAGGTTTTCAAATCATGTCCTCTACTCATCTGGCCGCGTGGATTGCGCTGGCCTTCTTCGCCGCCGTTTCGGCGGCGCTCGCCGTGGCTCTTCGCCGCGCCAAGTCTCCATCCGACCACTCGCGCCGCGAAAGAAACGGCCGTTCGTCGGCCCCGACCGGCGTTCCGGGCCGCACTGCCGACGGCGACATCGAAATCTACGTCGGCAATCTCAGCTACGACGTGACGGACGATGTCCTCCGCTCCTCGTTCGCCCGTTTCGGCATCGTCCGCAGCGCCCGCGTGATCACGCACAAGCCCTCCGGCAAGTCCAAGGGCTACGGCTTTGTCGGAATGCCGCACCGCCAGGAGGCGGATCTGGCGATTTCCAAACTCAACGACACTGAAATCATGGGACGCAAGATCCGCTGCAACATTTCGCGCGGCGGCGCCCCCATTCGCTAGTGTCCCGTCCTCGAACTCCCTGACACGCATTTCTCGGACGCGACACTAGAACCCGGAACTTCGGCGTGACCGCCGAACAGAAGACTGACTGAAATGGCCTATTTTCGCAAACCATGGGAGCGCCGCGACGACGGCGACCATTTTTCCCGCAAACCGAAAGCCGGCGGCTTCCGCAAGCCGTGGGAGCGCGACGCCGATGACGAAGGCGGCGGCGGCGAACGCTTCGAGCGCAAGCCGCGCGAGTTCCGCCCCGCCCGCGACAGCGAGGGCTTTGGCGGCAGATTTTCCCGCAAGCCGCGCTCCGAGGCCCCGCGTGGCGGTTCGTTCCGCAAGCCGTGGGA
>DJYI01000112.1 GCA_002448475.1 Verrucomicrobia bacterium UBA6982 | reverse complement strand
CCTTGCTGCGCAACGAATGCGACCGCAACGGCATCCCTTTCCGCGATGACGAAATCCCGTCGATTGCCTTTGAAAACGTCATCAACGACCTTGCGGCGGTTTCCGACGACGGGCAGATTGTCCTTCTCGTCGATGAATACGACAAGCCGCTTCTGAACAAGCTCTGCACCCCGGACGTGACGGAGTTCAAGAACGCCCTCAAGGCGTTCTATTCCGTCATCAAGACATACGAGGGCAAGCAGCGCTTCGCCTTCATCACCGGCGTCTCGAAGTTCTCCAAGGTCTCTATTTTCTCCGACCTCAACAACCTCAAGGACTACACGTTCCACCCGGTCGCCGGAACGCTGTTCGGTTTCACGCACGAGGAGGTGCGCAAATACTATCCCGGAAAACTCGCGGAGCTGGGGGCCAAGTTCGGCCATGACGCGGACTGGGCGTTCGACGAAATCGTCAGGATGTACGACGGCTACAAGTTCCACCCCGAAGCCAAGTCCGTCATCAATCCCGTGTCGCTTGGCATGACGTTTGACGCCATGGATTTGCAGAACTGGTGGTCGAAGACGGCGCTTCCGACATTTCTCATCGACTTTTTCAAGACGCGGCCGCTGGACGTTTCCTCGCTGGAGGTTTCCGACTCCGACATGAACGCCTTCGAGCCGGAGAAAATCAAGCCGGTCGTGCTTCTCTATCAGACAGGCTACCTCACGATCAAGGACATCCGAAGAACCGGAACGATTTTGCGATACAAGCTCGGGTTCCCCAATGCCGAGGTCGAAAGTTCCTTCATCGAAGACCTTTCGGCTCTTTACGTGGGGCACACCTCCGTTGAACCCGGAGCCATCGTGGAAAGAATCGGCGACACGCTCCGCGCCCGCGACCCGGAGGGATTCGTCGAGGCGTTCAAGTCGTTCTTCGGCGAGATCCCCTACGACCTCACGGACAGGCAGAACGAACAGTCGTGGCAGGCGATCATGTATGTGGTGATGCGACTCATCGGCATGAACGTCGGCGGCGAGGTGCGCACGGCCAAGGGCCGCATCGACCTGACCATCGAGACTGCGACGGACGCCTACGTCGTCGAGGTCAAGCGCGACTCGACGCCGATGAAGGCCATAGCGCAGATCCGCGAGCAGGGCTACGTGGACAAGTTCCGCCTCTCCGGCAAGCCGATCACCCTGATCGGCATCGCCTTCTCGACGAAGAAGCGCGCCGTGAGCGCCACGAAGATCGTCCGCGACGCCTGACAAGCGCAAACGAGTCCTTTTCCTGCAATCCGCCGCTCGTTGACGAGGCGGTAGCTGAAAGGTGCAGGCGCGACCGTCGGGACGGGCGGGACGGCCCAATATTAATTTTGAGCCACAGAGAACACAAAGGAACACAAAGCCTTTGTGAACTCTGTGTTCTTTGTGGCTAAAAACAATCTTTGAGGCTCCGCGGCTCCGGCCGCGCCGCGGCCGCTTTTGGACCGGCGGGACGGGCGCGACTGGCGGGACAGGCGAGGGGACCGGCGGGACCTGCGGGACGGGCGCGACCCAACCTTTCAACTTTTCAACCTTTCAACTTTTCAACTGGCATAAGCCCAGCCGGTTGGGCGGTTTGCGCAGAGTTGCGCCATTTCGTCGGGGTTGTTCCGGTTTCGGCGCGGAAAAACGTCGAAAAGGCGGCGGACGAGGCGTAGCCGCACCGGAAGGCGATGGCGTCGATGGTGGTGTGGCCTTCCACTAGAAGGCGCTTGGACGCTTCCAGCCGGACGCGGCGGATTTCTTCGAGGATCGAACGCCCGACGGCCGCGCGGAAGCGTGTTTCCGCCGAGCGGCGCGAGCATTCGAATCCCTTCAGCACGTCGCGCGCGGCCAGTCCGCCGCACGCTTCGCGCCGGATGCGCTCCAGCGCGCGGGTCACGGCTTCGTCCGTCCGGCCGAGCCGGGTCGTCGAGGCGCGCCGCACGACCCAGAGCGGAGAATAGACCGCCGGTCCCGCGTCTTCGCATCCCGCCGCGAGGCGCGCCAGCTTCTCCACGGCGAGCCGCCCGCCCGCTGCGTAGTTCATGGCGATGCTCGAAAGCGTCACGGCCTGCCCCTCGCAGAGCGACTCCTCGTTGCTGACGCCAATGAGCGCGATGTCGTCCGGCAACCGCAATCCCGCCGCCGTGCATGCCGACGCGACGTGCGAGGCCGTCGCGTCGGTGACGGCGAATATCCCCATCGGCAACGGGCCGGAGCGGAGCCACGCCGCAAACGACGTCGTGAATGCGGCGTTGTCCCAGCCGCATTCCGTCGGGTCGAAGATTTCCGCGCGCCGGCCGTGCAGCGCAAGTGCCCTGGCGAAGGCTTCGCGGCGCGGTTCGCTCCAGGCCGGCCGCCCGGCGTCGCACACGTAGCCGTAGCGGGGAAGCCCCAGTGACAGCAGCTCCTTGGCCGCAAGCCGCGCCACGGCGTCGGCGTCGTCGTGGACGCATCGCGAGGCCGGATACAGTTGTTCGTCCGGCAGATTGAAATAGACAACCGGTTTTTTCCCGAACAGCGTTACCGGCATCGATCCCTTTGAGATGCCGGAGGCCACAATGTAGCCCACCGGATCCCAGAACTTTTCCAGCTCGGCGACTTCGGCTTTCGACGAAACCGGGGCCGACACCTGGACGCGCCAGCCCAGATGTCCCGCCGCCTCGCGCACCCCGTCCAGCTTGCGCCGGTCGGGATGCCTGTCAATCGCCTTGATGAAGATCACCGTTTCCACGCACGCAATTCTAGCAAACTGCCATTTCTTGCGCAAGCGATAAATCTCCAGTTGCGCAAACGGTAAAATCATTGCGTCGCCATGTGCTATCATTGTTGGCAAGGAATGACAAAATGAGCGCATTTTCTTTTGATGGGCGTTTTGGGACGGGCGTGAACTACTGGGGCTCGAAGGCGGGCGTCCGCATGTGGCGCGAGGACGAATGGGACGAGGCGTCGGTCGAGCGCGACGTTGCCGCGCTCGCCGCGCACGGCGTCGAGCTAATGCGCGTCTTCCCGACGTGGAGCGAATTCCAGCCGCTCGTGCGCTGCCGGAAGAACCAGGGCAAGTTCGGGACGGTCCTTCGCGACGGCACGGACGAAGAGATTTTCGATCCGCTCTGGCTCGACCCCGGCGCGCTGGCGCGCTTCGGCAGGCTCTGCGACTTCGCGGAGGCGCACGGCGTGAAGCTGATGGTGTCGCTCGTCACGGGCTGGATGTCGGGACGGGTCTTCGCGCCGCGCATCGTCGAGAACCTCAACCTGATCACAGATCCCGAGGCGCTGATGTGGGAGGGCCGTTTCGCCCGCGCGTTCGTGCGGCGCTTCAGGGACAGGAAGGCGATCGTCGCATGGGACCTCGGCAACGAGTGCAACTGCATGGACGCGGTCGAAAAGCCGGCGCAGGCGTGGAACTGGCTTTGCGTGATTTCCTCCGCGATCCGCGTCGAGGATCCGTCGCGCCCCGTCGTTTCGGGCATGCACAGCCAGACTTCCAACGGCTTCGGCCCGCAGTGGGAGGGCGCGAACTGGTGGAGCCTCCAGATGCAGGGCGAGCTGCTGGACGCCCTGACGCCGCACCCCTATCCGGCCGCGTTCCGCATCGAGGCGAACCGCGGGCCGTTCAACTCCTTCCGCAACGCACTCCACCCCGTCTCGCAGTGCCTGTTCTACTCGGCCGTCTCCGGCAAGCCGGCCTTCCCGCAGGAGGTGGGAAGCCTCGGCCCCAGGATGTCGCCGGAATGGATGGCGGCCGCCGGGATGCGCCAGCAGATGTTCGCCTGCTGGGCGCACGGCCTGCCCGCCTACCTCTGGTGGTGCGCCTTCGACCAGCTCCACCTCGGCTACCCGCCATTCACCACCTGCGCGGCGGAGCGGGAGCTGGGAATGCTCCGCGCCGACGAGTCGCGCACACCGAAGCCGCAGGCGCTCGCGCTCAAGGCTTTCCGCGACTTCCGCGATTCGCTTCCGTTCGCATTCCTCCCGCCGCGCCGCACCGACGCCGTCTGCCTCGTCTCGGAGCGAGAGGAGTTCTACCACCAGACCTTCGGCGCGTTCATGCTCTCGAAGGCCGCCGGCTTCGACGTCGAGTTCGTCGGCGCGGATTCGTTCCCGCTCCCGGAATCGGACTTCTACATCCTCCCGTCCGGCAAGGACTGGGACACCTACGGTCAGCAGACGTGGGAAAAGCTCGTCGAGAAGGTGCGCGGCGGCGCGACGCTGCTCGTCTCGCGCGGCGGCTCCTCCGGTTACTCGAACTGGCTGGAGTTCGCCGGACTGGAGCAGGTCACCTACCACAAGGCCCGGCGCGTTTCCTTCGAGCTGGAGGGGCGCGAATTGTCCTTCTCCGACGACTTTACGGCCGAGCAGCGGCCCGTCGATTGCGAGGTGGTGGCGCGCGACTCCAACGGCAACGTCGCCGTGAGCATGAAGCGTCTCGGCAGGGGCAAGGTGATCGCCGTCAATTTCGCGCTGGAAAAGTGCATCGTCGAGCAGGAGAGCGAAGTCGTGGACAACTCCTTCTCGAACGAACTCTGGCGCATCTACGCCTACGCCGCGCGCGAGGCTGGCGTCCGCCGCCTCGTCACCCGCGCCGACCCGCGCGTGGTCTTCACGGAGCATTTGTCCGGTGTGGCGACGACGCCCCGTCGTCGCAACGGAGGAGAAAGCGACGACGAGGGCGTCGTCGCCACATCACCCGCGGCCCTCGTCACCGCCGTCAACACGCGCGACGAGTCGGTTTCCTGTCCGATTGACGTGCGGGGCCGCGTCGGCCGCATCTGGAACGGCTCGTTCGCGGATGGCGTTCTTTCGATTGGCCCGAACGACGGTTGCGTCTTCGAGGTGCTGGAAACATGATGGTCCTTCCGTTCAACGAAGACTTCGGCGAGTCGGCCCCGCGCCCCGACCCCTCGGGCTGCCCTCCCTTTGAAATCGCGCCGCCCGCAGAGGGGAGGCGGTCTCCAGACCGCCGTTCCGCCATCACCGTCCGCGCCGCCGACTTCGGCCTCTCCGAATCCTCCGCCGAGAACGCCGCCGCCATCAACGCCGCGCTCGCCGAAGCGAAGCGCATCGGCGCCGCGCGCGTCGAACTGGCCCCCGGCACCTATCGGTGCTTTGACGATGGCGCTGGGAGCGCGGGCTTCCAGCCCGCGGTAAATCCCGCCCAATCAGAACCTTTCAACTTTTCAACTTTTCAACCTTTCAACGCCCATCGTGGCATCGTCATCGAGGACTTCACCGACTTCACCTTCGATGGCTGCGGCGCCACGCTCGTCTTCCGCCGCCCGCCGCGCCTGCCCATCGAGCCTTCCTGGGACCACGACGGCTCTGGCGCGAATTTCATCGTCCGCAACTGCCGCAGGACCCGCGTCGGCAATTTCTCCATGGACTGGGACTGGCGCACGATGCCGCTCGCCACGTGCGCCAAGGTCGTAGCGGCACACATCGACGACGCTGCGGACAACGCCTCGTTCGTCGATTTCGAGCTTCTGGGCCATGGCGACCGCCACCCCTACTTCGGCAATCATTTTCCCGTGCAGCATGTGCAGCCGATGACGGACGACTTCCGCCATTTCCTGCGCGGCGAGCACATCTGGCAGGGCACCTACGAGGGCGACATGGGCTGCAAGGCCGAATGGATATCCCCGACGCGGGTGCGCGTCTGGCCGTCGGTCGAGTCGCCAGGACTTCCCCGCTGGCGCGGGCCGGGCGAGCGCGAGTTCTCGCCCGCCGAGAACCGCCGGAACGCGGCGGCCATCCCGGTGGGCCAGTCCTGCCGCATCGCCCACGCCTACTACGGCAAGGGCGGTTTCACCCTCTTTTCGAACGAGGACTTCGAGTTGCACGATGTCGAAATTCGCTCCTGCTTCGGCCACGCGGTCTATGTCGGCGGAACGCAGCGGAACTGGAGCCTGCGGAACGTCACCGTCGCGCCGCGCGACCTGCGGCACCCGATTTCCTCGTCCGCCGACACCGTCCACTTCGTGCGCTCCTGCGGAAACGCCGTCATCGACAACCTGACCGTCCGGCTCGAACAGGACGACGCGCTCAACGCCCACGACCGCTTCACGGTGGCGCGTCCCGTCGCCCCACGGAAACTCGAAGTCGTGCTGGAGCGCGGGGCGCGCTACTTCCGCCCCGGTGTCGGAAACGCCGTCGAACTGCGCGATCCCGGCTACAACGCGACAGGCTGGACTGGCGTCTGCACGGCGGCGGAGGGCGAGACCGTCGAGGTGGACCGCGACCTTCCGGACGCGACGCCTCGGGAGGGTTATTTCCTCCTCCTTGACCGCACGGCGTCGTCCGACGGTCTCATCGTCAGGAACTGCACCTTCGAGGACATGGAGATGCGCGTCCTCGTGAACGTCTCGAACGCCACGATCGAGAACTGCGTGTTCCGGCGCACGAACGGCGACGCCCTGCGCTGCATCGCGGACTACACGCTCAAGTGGTGGGCGGAGGGCATGGGCGCGCGGAACATCGTCGTGCGGAACTGCCGCTTCGATGGAAACTGCGTCCGGGAGCTTGTCGGCGAATACTGGTCGCTCGGCGCGGACTTCGCCACCTGGCTCGGCCATCCCGGCGAAGTGGCGCCGGAGCGTCTCGACCGCGACTACGTGTCGGACATCCTGGTGGAAGGTTGCACCTTCGTCGATTCGCTCGGCTACTTCGCGGATTTGCGTGCTGGAACGAACATCACTTTCCGAAACAACCGGATCGAGCGCACGGGAAGGCGCGCGGAATGCCGCGAGACCTCCGGCTCCGCGCGGATTGAGGGCGCGAGCGGCGTCCGCTTCGAGGGCAACGAGTTCCACATCCTCGCCGACACCCCCGCCCCGCGCGTGGAAATACTCGCCGTCCCAGAGGGGAGGCGGTCTCCAGACCGCCGTGACTTTTCAGGGGATTCGGGAGCGGAGCCCCCGTCGTTCGCGGTTTCCCTCAAAAACAACCGGATTTTCCGCCGGGCCGGGTGGCCAGGCGGCACGCAAGCAACCACAACCCACGGCGAAAGCCGGGAAAGGCAACAACAATGAAGACTAGACGCAATTGGCTCGCAACCGCGCTTTGCGCGCTCGCGATGCTCGCGACGGGCTCCGCTTTTGGCGCGGCCTCGACGTTCACGGCGGAGACCGATTCCGACAACAACGGCTACAACGGCACTGTGAAAGCTGGCGGCGATGGCTACGCCTTCACTGCGGAGGATTCGGCGAGATACTACAAGTTCCTTCATCTCTACGACGACCTCCTGCTCGACGGCACTGTGTGCGCGGGCAGCACGAACTGGCACACGGCCGACATCGGCACCTACGCATGGCACCCCGTCACCGTCACCGTCACCAACGGTGCGCGGATGGTGACTAGGAGAAATGCCAACATCCTGTTCAGGGGCAAGGGCGGCACGATCGTCGTCTCGGAGCCGACGGCGCGGGACCTTGACTGGAAAAATCCCGTCGGCAACAAAATCACGACCGCCTTCGGAGACACCTACACCAACATGATCGGCACGGTCGGCCTCGGCTCGAAGTTCACGCTTTGCAATGATGTCACGTCGGACACCGGCACGAACGACATGCTGCGCCTTCTTCCGAACGGCACGGCATCCTACCATTTCGTCAGCAACCAGAATGCTTCCGTCGCCGCCCGCATTCTCTTCGAGGGAGGAGAAATGTGGTCCCTAAACGAGTGGTCCACGAAGTTCCAGGTCTCCGATGGTGCGAAGATCGTCCTCCAATGCGTGGATGGCAACCCAATCAAACTGCGCTCCTACGGCTACGACTATTCGCTTTTCGCGGGGCCGGGGACGTTCGAGACGGCCGGCGACGGCGACTTCGTCCTGCTCCAGAATTCCTACTCGACCAACCGGAAGACGATCACGCTTTCCACCGACGAGGGCGGCAGATTCGTCTGGGGCCATTCGGGTCGCTTCGTCCTCGGCGGCCTTTGCATCCTCGAAATAGGGTCAGACGACGTCCTTCCCCATGGTCCGCAGACTGGACCCGTCTTCATTGCCAACGGCCTCGCGTCAAGCGACACAGGCCCGCTTGTCATCGACCTCAACGGCACGTCGAACACCGTGAACGGCATCGCCTGGATCGACGACTGGCACGACGGCAATTGGACTTTTGCCCGAAATCACGTCGTCACCAACTCCTCTGCGACGGTCGCGACGCTGGGCCTTGACGTTTCCTCTCCCACGAACCTGAGCGCGATTCTCAACGCGAAGTTCGCGGCGAACGCGCCGTCCACCATCCGCCTCCGCAAGGTGGGCGCGGGGACGCTCTCCGTGGACAACGCGAAGGCCGTCGCCACGCTCGCGACGAACGCCTGCCTGCAAGTCGCGGAAGGCGTCGTCTCCTTCGACGTGGACGCGGCGCTCGTGCGCCCGCTCTCCGTCGATGGCGGATCGATCGCGGTCGCATCCGGCAACACCCTCGACACCTCCTCGATTGCCGACGCCGACCTCTCCATCGGCGGCCTAACGGTCGATGCATCGGCCGCGTCAAACCCCACCATCACCAAGTTCCGACCCGCAGCGAACGGGACGCTCTACCTCACGAACGTCTCCGGCGACCTGCCCGCCGCCTACACGGTGCCGATCAACCTTACCACGGTCGTCGATGCCGAGAACTTCGATTCGTGGGGCGTGACCGTGAACGGCGCGCCGCTGAGCGGGGCCAAGGTCGCCTACGAAAACGGCGCGCTCAAGGTCCACACCGGCAACGCCACGGTTCTGGTGTTCCGGTAGGGAAACGAACCGACATTCAACAGCCTACGACCAACCTTTGACTTTCGACTTTGACCATGAACATCACCGCATCCACCTCTTCCGTCGGGGAGGTCTCCCTCACCTGCTCCGAACCCGGCGCATGGCGCTTCTCGCTCGCCGTCGAACCCGGCGAGGCCGAGATTGTCCGCATCGCTCTCGACGCGCCGGAGGAGGCCTTCCCGCCGAAATTCGAGGTCTCCTTCTCCGTGCCGCAGGGCGACACCGCCCAAATCTGGCATCCGCACGCGCCAAGCGGCTATGTGCCCGTCACGTGGGACGGCCGCTCGCGCCAGCGCTCCAGCATTGCCTCCAACATGCCCGTCAAGGCGCTCGTCGCGCCGAACGACGAAAACCGTCTCGTCGTGATCTGCTCCGAGGCGTCGCGCGTCCTCGACATGCAGTCTGCGCTCAGCGAGCATACCGACGAAATCGGCTGGACGCTCGGCTTCTTCAACGCGCCGGAGGCGCCGCTTTCACACTACGAGGCGGAGATCCGCCTCGACGCGCGCCCGCTCCCCTTCGCGGAAGCCGTCCGCGAGGCGTCCGCCTGGCTCTCGGCGCGTCCCGGCTACGCGCCGTGCAAGGCGCCGCCCGCCGCCTTCGAACCGCTCTACTCGACGTGGTACGCCTTCCACCAGGACGTCCATGCCGATGCCATCGAGGCCGAATGCGCCGAGGCCGCCAAGGACGGCATGAAGGCGGTCATCCTCGATGACGGCTGGCAGACGGACGACAATTCAGGCGGCTACGCCTACTGCGGCGACTGGGATGTCTCGCGCGCGAAGTTTCCCGACGGCATGGCGGCGCACGTCGCGCGCGTCCATGCTCTGGGGATGAAGTATCTCGTGTGGTTCCCGGTGCCGTTTGTCGGCTACAGGAGCCGCAATTACGCGCGCTTCGAGGGCAAGTTCCTCTCCCGCGACGACCGGCTTTCCTGCGCCACGCTCGACCCGCGCTTCCGCGAGGTGCGCGACTTCCTCGCCGACACCTTCGGTCGCGCCGTGCGCGAGTGGGACCTCGACGGCCTTAAGCTGGACTTCATCGACCGGTTCCGCTTCGACGGGGAAGACCCGGCGGTCGCGGAGAACTTCGCCGGGCGGGACATCCGCTCGCTCCCGGACGCCGTCGATGCGCTGCTCTCCGACATCTCGCGCCGCCTCCGCGCCGTGAAGCCCGACATCCTCATCGAGTTCCGGCAGAGCTACATCGGACCGGCGATCCGCCGCTACGGCAACCTGTTCCGGGCGGGGGACTGCGCCGGCGACCTCATCGCCAACCGCGTCCGCACCACGAACCTGCGGCTTACCTCCGGGGCGTCGGCCGTCCACTCGGACATGCTGCTGTGGCACCCGGCGGCCACGCCGGAGGCCGCCGCGCTTCAGATTCTCTCCGTGCTATTCAGCGTCATCCAGTATTCGGTGCGCCTCCTGGACATCCCGCCCGCCCACCATGCGATGGTGCGCCACTGGCTTGCCTTCACGCGGGATCATCGCGATGCGCTGCTGCACGGCGAGTTCCGGCCGCACGGCGTCGGCATGGGCTACCCCGTGCTGGAGGGTGCAACCGAATGCGAAGCCGTTTACGCCGTTTACGCCGGCTGCGCAGTCTGTCGCGTGGAGAAGCCGCGCCCCAGCGTGATCGTCGTCAACGCCACCGGGCAAGATGGCCTCTGCGTGGAGCTTCCGGCCGCGCCGAAGAAGGCCGAGGTCTTCGACACCTTCGGGAACACCGCCGAAAACGGCGTGGCACAGGACATTCCCGCCGGTCTGCAACGCGTCGCCGTGCCGCGTTCAGGCTATCTGCGTCTTTCTTTCTGAAAGGTTTGCCATGGAACCGACCGGATGTCCTGATTTCGAGGTGGAGCTGCCGCGCCCACGCCCCGACGGGGGGTCGGGGGCAGTGCCCCCGTCGGTCGTGCGCGCCGCCGACTTCGGCTTCTCAGAATCCTCCACCGACAACATCGCCGCCATCAACGCCGCGCTCGCGGAGGCGAAGCGCATCGGCGCCGCGTGTGTCGAACTCGCCCCCGGCACCTACCGCTGCTTTGACTGCGGCGTTTCCGCCGAGGGGCCCGCTGCCAAACCAGAACCTTTCAACTTTTCAACTTTTCAACCTTTCAACGCCCCACGGGGCGTGAGGATCGAGGGCTTCACCGACTTCACCTTTGACGGCTGCGGCGCAACGCTCGTCTTCCGCCGCGAGCGCCCGCCGCTTCCCTCCCAGGACACGCTCCTCGAAAATGGCGCGAACGTCACCGTTCGCGGCTGCCTCCGCACCGTCGTCCAGAACTTCAACATGGACTGGGACTGGGAGAACGACCCGCCCGCCGTCTGGTGCCGGTGCGTCGGCAAGCATGTCGACGCCGCCGCAGACAACGCCTCCTTCATCGACCTCGAACTGGAGGCGCCCCATCCGAAATACCCGCAGCACGTACCGGTGCAGCTCCTCACGCCCTTCACGGACGACAAGTCCGGCTGGCGGCAGGATCTCGCCAACGGCCCTCGTTGCTATCTTGGCACCTCGCTCGGCTGCATCGGCTCGAAGAGCGAATGGCTCTCGCCCACACGGCTGCGCGTCTGGCTGTGCGTCCGCCCCGACTACGGCTACGTGCCGCCCGAGCAGGAGGCCGCCTACGCGCCCGCCCCGAACCGGGAGCTCGCGGAACGCGCCCGCGCCGGCGGACTCTACTCGCTCTCGCACTGCTACTACGGCCTCAACGGCATCGTCGTCGATTCCAACGAGCACCTGACGCTGCGCGACATCGACATCTGGTCGTGCTGCGGCTTCGGCGTCGAGACGCGCGGCTCGCAGCGCTTCTGGCAGCTCGTGAACTTCAACATCCGCCCCAAGCCGGGGACGCTGCGGCCCGTCACCTCCACCGCCGACGCGCACCATGTCATACAGTCGCGCGGCTTCTGCAAGATGGTGGACTGCGAAATCGCCTGGAACCAGGACGACTACTTCAACTACCACGACCGCACGCAGATAGCGCAGACGCGCGGCCCGCGCATGGTCGAGGTGGTGAACAGCCGCGGCATTGTCTATTCGCCCTTCCGCGTCGGCTCGCGCGTCCGCCTCAAGCAGGAGGACTTCTCCGACACCGGCTGGAAGGGCGTCATCGTCGCCATCGACGGCGAACGCGTCACCTTCGACCGCGACCTGCCGAAGCAGACGGGCATCCTGTTCGTCCTCATCGATGACGAATTCGCCACGGAGAATTTCCTCTTCAAGGGGTGCCGCTTCCACGATTCGCCGTGGGGGCGCGGCATCGTGCAGGGAAACAATGTCACCTTCGAGGACTGCGTCTTCGGGCCATCGTCCGGGCTGCCGCTGCTCTTCATGTCGTGCTACACCTACAACGTCTGGTGCGAGGGAATCGGCTGCCGGAACATCGTGGTGCGGGGCTGCCGCTTCGAGAACTGCCTCTCCGGCAACAGCTGGCATGTCGAGAAGGACGCGCCGCAGATCAAGGCGTCGATCCGGCTGCCACCGGAGTTTGTGCGCATGGAGGCCTTCCCGATCCTCAACCATGCCTTCGCGGCGCAGGTGGCGGCCAACATCGCGGCCGCGCGCCAGGTCACGCCATCGCCCGACGCCGTCTGCGACATCCTGATTGAGAACAACACCTTCGTGAACCCGCGCGGGGAGGTTTTGCTGAGCGAAAACGCCAGCCGCGTCACCTTCCGTGACAATAAAATCCTCTCCGACGGCTCGGAATGGAACCCTTTCCCCTTCGCGGGGAAAATCCGCCTCCGCGGCGGCTCCGGCAACGACGTGCCGGAAGATTTGCAGGAGAAAACGACATGAGAAAACTTGCCGCCATCGCCCTAGCCCTCTTCGCGCTTTCCCAACTTTCCTCGGCAGCCCCTCCTCGCACCCCCCAACTTGACGCGGCGTCCCCTTTTGGCACTTCCCAACTATCCGCGGCGTCCCCTTCTTGCACTTCACAACTTGATGCGGCGGCCCTTCTGGCCGCGCGCACCCCTCCCGTATTCGTCGATCGCCAGCCGATCGACGACCCGGTGGCCCCCGTGCCGCTTCTCGCGCCATTCTCCTACGAAGCGCGCGACGGCCTGCTGCTGCGCGACGGCAAACCCTTCTTCTGGATCTCCGACGGCACCCTCGGCGGCGTCCACTCGACGCCACTCGGCCTGTGGCTCGCCAAACTCCACGGCACCACCATCGCCAGCGTCCCGCACAACTCGGCCGTGGTCCGGGCGTCGGAAGACGAGGGCGGCATCCACTTCGCCCCGGCGTTGCAGGAGTCCTACTTCAGCTGGGTGCGCGAGGCGATCCGGCTCGGCTTCCTCGTTCAGGCACCCGAGGGCGCCTTCCATCCCGCGAAGATGGCGACGCTCCCGCCGCTGCTTTCGAAGTATCCGGCGCTCATCGAGTCCATCGACGACCACGGCCACTACATGGGCGCCGACCCCGGCACCCCGCTCGGCCTCGCCGTCCTCGACGCGCGGCGCTACCCGCTTTTCGCCTACGGCGGCAAAACCGGCTTCTTCCTGCCTGAACTCAACCGCGAGCCGGGCCCCGACCCGCACAACGAGCGCGCCCGGCGCGGCTTCCGCGACTGGGCGCGCGCCAAATACGGCTCTCTCGACGAGGCGAACGCCACCTGGCGCACCGCCTTCGCCGCGTGGGACGACGTCACGCTCCCGCACACCACGGGCGACTGCGCCGCCGGGCCGCATGACTACGCCAAGCCCGGCTGGCAGGCCAACCTGCCTGCCGTCCGCGGCATCCGCAACAAGCGCGCCGCGCGGCGCGCGCGGGAACGCCGCGAAACGCCGGAGCTCTACTGGGACTGGCTGCAATACGTCCAGGCCGACACCACGGCCACGACGCGCCGCGAGTTCGAGCACGCACGCGCCTTCGCCCCCGGCGCCCTGTTCGGCTCCGACGTCCGGGGCCACCAGTCCAATCGCGACAACTACTGCGCCTACGATCCAGTCGCGATGGACGCGATGGCCGATGTCTTCTACGTCCACTCCTCGGGCTTCCGCGCCTACGACTACGCCGGCCGCCCCTTCGAGCCCAAGACCCTGCACGACGCGATCTGCTGGCCGCTCTTCACCGCGCGCTTCTTCCGCTGCAACACCACGAAGCCAATTATCAACTCCGAGGACATCGTGCACGACACCATCGCCGCCGCGCCGTCGGAGGAGGCGATGGATGCGAACGACCTTGCGAAGTTCCGCGAGCGCACGTTCACGGCCAGCCGCCGTCCGGATGGCGGAGGCCGCCTTTCGTGCAACTTCACGGTCCCCGCGCGGCTGGAGGCCGACCGCGCCGACGGCTCGGCGCGCTTCTACCTCGCCGGGCGCGCCCCCGCCGCATTCGGCGCCTCCCTCAACGGAAAGGACCTCGGCTACTTCGGCCGCGTCGGCGGCCTCTTCCAGATCGACGTCACCGCCGCGCTGGAGTTCGGCGGCACGAACTCGCTCGTTCTGCGCTACGACGGCGAGAACAAGATCCCGCCGAACGACGACCCCCGCTGCCACATCCTCACGCAGGAGACGCTCGGCGCGCCGGGCCCCTACGGCGAGAAGCAGTACACGTCGCAGTTCTGGAGCTATCTCGCTTCCGGCTTCAGCGCCGACATCGTGTGGCACTGGACGAGCGGCGACAAACTGCGCCTCTGGCAGGCGGCGCTGACCAGGCGCCTTGAGGCGGCCGCGTCCGTCGTGCTGCCCGCCGTCCGGTTCCGCAAGGAGCGCGTCGCCTTCCTCTACGGCTACCTCGCCGGCGTCGGCCTCCCCGCCTCGCAGGAGAACCGCCACCACGAACTCATGGACTGGGCGGGCGCGCTGGAGTTCACCGGACACCGCTACGACGTGCTGGGCGAGGAGCGCTTCCGCCGCGACGCGGCCGACTACCCCGTCGTCGTCGCGCCCGACGTCTGGTGCGTAGCCGACGAAACCGCCGCGGCCGCGATGGACTACGTGCGCGGCGGCGGGACGCTCGTCCTCACGCCCGGCAGTCTCGGCAAGACCTTCTCCCGCTACCGCGACAGCGGCCTCGCCGCCTTCGCCGCGTCGGGCGACACCGGCGCCGGCCGCGTCGTCGTGCTGGAGCCGGGCCTCGGCATGGAGGCGCTCGCCGAACGCCTCGCGCCCATCCTGCCACCGCCGGAACTGGACGTCGAAATCGCCCCATCCGCCGAGTTCCCGTGCGTCGAGCGCCTGCTCGTCGGCGACGCGCGCCGCAAGATCCTCTACCTCCAGAACTGGGGCGGCCTCGACCAGTCCTGCCGCGTGACGCTCCCGGAGGAGTGCCGCGACTGGAGCGTCGTGCCGCTCGAAGGCGATTTCGCCCGCACGGACGACGGCCGCCTCGCCACGGCCCTCGAAGGCTCTCAGGGCGTCGCCGCCTGCATGCTTCTCGCGCCCGGCGAGCCGCCGCCCGACCTCGCGCTCCCGCCGGAAACGGAGGCGGAGATCGAGCGCGTCCGCGACCTCATGGACTTCGGCCGTCCCGCGCCGGGCGCGAAGCGCGTCCTCTTCGCGCTCGACGATGACGCCTCCGCGCACAGCTCGCCAACCGGCGTCCACCTCTTCCCGCACCTCGTCGAGGCCGTGCGCGAACTCGGCGCGGAGGCCGACGCCGTCCCGCCCCGCGACTGGACGCCGGAACTTCTCGCAAAATACTCGGCGGTCGTCGTCACCGAAGGCGATTCGCTCGGCTACTGGGAGCCGCTATTCAACAAACCCGAATTCCGCGCGATGCTAAGGCGATACGCCGAGGATGGCGGGGCGCTCTTCGGCGACATCTACGCCGGACGCTCCGTCTGCGCCAATGCGCGGTTCTCGCTGCTGGGCAAGGAGGCGTGGGGCGTCGAAGTGCCGTTCGGCGGCGCCGTCGCGCGCGACGAAACCTCGCACGGCTTCGGCGACCCGCGCCAGATCCGCACCGGCAACCTCGCCGCGCATCCGATTGCGGAAGGCGTGGAAGAGGTGCAGCTCTTCGCGCTCGTGCCGCTCGCGCTGGAAAAAGGTTCGCCGCTCGCGCCCGTCGTCTCGCTCCCGGCGACCTCCACGAAGCCCGGCGCGCCCGTCCTCGCCGCCGGCGACGTCGGGCGCGGCCGCGTGGCCGTCATGGCCGACCCCATGGCCTTCCAGCCCTACCGCATCGGCGAAGCCGGCAACGCCCGTCTCCTCCGCAACCTCTTCGCCTGGCTCCTTGAATAAAAGCGGCCACTGGCGGGACGGACGGCTGGCTTTGCATTCCCGCTGGCTATTTGCTAGAATTGAAGGCGCAAACGAC
>DJYI01000011.1 GCA_002448475.1 Verrucomicrobia bacterium UBA6982 | reverse complement strand
CGCAAGCGGGGCCGATGATAGGACATCGGCGGTCAAATTGCAAGCGCCGTTTCGCGCGTTCTCGGTCGGGCGGATCATGGGGAAGCGGTCCGGGGCGGTGCCGAGCCATGCTGCGCGGCACCGCCCTTCTCCACCTTCTAGCCCGGATTTCGGAAAATCTTACGCGAGGCGCGGGCGCGCCCGGTGCGGCCTCTTCCGCCCCGTCACTCGGGGATGCGGCTTTCAGCCGCGTCCGTCCCGGCTACGCGGCCAGAAGGTCGCATCCCCCGTGACGACGGCGGTCTGGAGACCGCCGCCCCTCTGGCCATGGCGCATGGCCATTGGATATTGGTGTTTGTGTCAATGGTGCCCAATTGACATTTGTGCCATTTGAGCGGAATGGCGGAAAAGCCGCGTTCTCGTTCCGAATTCCGCTACTCGCGAGGGCCGGGGACGAGGATCGGCTGCAGGGGCATGAACGCTGTGTCGCGGCCGGAGGAGACGGAAAAGCGACCGCATATTCGTCGAACCACTGGTCTTCGAGCGGAATCGAGGCGGAAAGGGGCGGGAAAACCTGCTTCGCGTAGTTGATTTGCATCGTCGTCGGAAATGCGAAGTGCGCCGCGTTGCCGAATCCGGCGAGGGCGTTCAGCTTTTCGTCCATCACGAGCTTTCCGGCGCGGAGCGCCGCGATGGAGAGCTCCGCGTGCGTCGGCGTGCGCGTGGCGATCGAAACGAGTTCGACGCGGGGGGCGGCGAAGAGATCCTCGGCCCGGGCGTAGACGGCCGCGCCGGGAACCTTGCCCTTGAACCGGCGGCGCTGCCGGGGCGAGAGGTCGCATCCGGCGACGATTTCGTACGTGTCGGGCCGCGCGAGGAGTTCCTGCGTCTGCATGCCGAATCCGGCCCTGCCGAGGCCGACGATTCCGACGCGGATGGGAGAATCTGCTTTTTTCGTGTGCTTGGAGTGCGATGGGAGGCGGGGAGGACCGTCACGGTGAACCGCTCGCGTCCGGATCATACCACGTCTCCGGGGCGAAGGCGAAGTCATCAAAAAGAATCCTGCAGGGGCCGGTTCCGGTCAGGTCGAAGGCCGCGACGCGCCGCAGGACGAGTTCGCCGAACGGCACGCGTTCCGACGCGACGGTTGCGAACGAGCCGTCCGCCTTCCTTCGCTCCAGCGTCGCCGAGGCGGCCTGTCCTGCCGAACCGGGCGGCGGAATCCGAAACGAGACTCGGTGCCAGACGCCGGGAAGGACGGCTCCGACGCGCACGGCATCCCATCGCCTCGCCCCCTCGGCCCGCACCGTGAGGAAATCGTCGAGCGCGATCCAGAGAAAAGGCCACGCGCGGGCGACGCCGTTGAACGTCTCGCCTGGCCGGTCGTAGAGGCCGCGCAGTTCCGCGGAGGCCGCGCCGGATTCCTTTCGGAAACAGAAGGAAAGGACCGTCCATCCTTCGGCGGCGGCGGGCAGCGCGAGCGCCGCATAGCCGCGCGTTCGGCCGTCCGGCCAGTCCGCGAAGTCGTAGACGAGGCTGTTCGGGGGCGAAACGCAGTCCGCGTTCCCGACGTAGATCCGGGCCTCCTCGCCGGTCGGGCCTCGGGTTGCGTCCGGCACCTCGGAAAATCCCTTTGCGGCCGTTCCGGGGAGCATCTCGTCCCAGTCGAGGAACGCGCCCTTGGCGGAGACGGGGCGAGCCATTCCGATCCCCCGCGCCGCCAGCGCGGCCGCGCCCAACGCCAACGCCGTCTGCAGTTTTCTCATCGTCCGTCTTCCGGTTTACCAGTAGTGAAACTCGTACGGGTCGAATCCCGGAATGTCGTCCTCGTAAAGGGTCATGGCGTCGAGTTCCGGATCCGCGTCGGAGGGTCCGCGATCGTCCCGCTCCGGCGAGAGAAGGGCGATCAAGGCGTGTCCGCCGCTGCCGGCGCCGACCTTGAATGCGAGGACGTTGTCGCCGGCGCGCAGGTCCACCTTCACTTCCATGCGCGGCACCCGCGCGCCGCGGTAGGTGCGGAAGACCTCTTTCCCGTTGCACCAGACCGCGAAGCGCCAGTCTCCTCCGAGCCTGAGCACGGCCGCGCCCGCCGTCCGGCGCTCCACGTGGCAGATCGCATACGTGACCGGGAACGAACTCGCGGGCTGGGCGGCGGCGAAGTCGAAGCGCCCTTCCCGGTCCGGCGCGAGCATCGGGCGCCAGTTCGCCGTTCCGCCCTGCGGAAGGGGAAATTCATGGTTTGGATCGAAGTCTCCCGACGCCGCCATGCGTTCCGCCTTTTCGTTCCAGACCGTGTCGAGCTGAAGTGCGCCGTCGTCCCTTCCCGCCGCGAACGGCCCGAGGAGGTGCATCGCAGGAAGCGGCTCGAACTGCGCCAGTCCGGCCTGATGGAGCGCGCGGCGGAGGGCGGCGGCTGGGGGCGGCCCTCCCGCATCCCGGGTGGCGCAGTTCGCGCGAAGTCGCGCGTAGAGGCGCCGGACGCGGCCTTCGTCGAGTCGTTCCGCGTTGGCTGGACCGGGTTCGGCGCTCGGGTCCCTGGCGCTGGCGCGCGCGGCGAACCGGCCTTCCGGCACCTGCGAGAAGACGATCCTCCGGCCGTCGGGGAGACGCTTCACGGCGAAGGCCCCGTCGGGCGTCGCGCCCGGCCCGCGGAGGGGGCGGATCGCGAGTCCGGATGGCCAGCGCGCATCGCCGGGACCGACGCCGCGGAACGCCGGATCGTCCGGCACCTCCGCCCGGAAGATCGTGGTCTCCGGTCCGAGGGCGAAGCCGGCCGCCTTCGCCCGCGTCTCGTCACAGACGAACAGCGCGGCCAGCGGGGAGGGGCGTATGCGTCCGAGGAATTCCCCGAACACGGCGCGGGCCGTCGCGGTTGCGGCGGGGCAGACGCCGACGCGCCTCTCGAAATCGAGGGTGCAATACGTGATGTCGCCGGGCGTCGGGGAGGAGAACTCCCGTTCGCCGGCGGAAGCGACGGCGGTCTGGCGACCGCCTCCCCGCCTGGGCGGCGGCGCAAACCTCAAAAGCGCGCTGTAGCCGAGATCGAAGCCCCCCACGAGCATGGGGAGGTAGCCCGGGCGTTCCGGCGTCTGGAGCACCAGACCCGCCACCGCATGGCGGCGCGGGCCGCGCGGCCCGCGCTGGAACGCATGGGACATCACCTTGCCATATGGAGCGTTCGGATAGTCCGGCGTCCCGCGCCATTCGCGAAGGGCGTCCTGCGGAAGCGTGGAGAAGGCGGGGTCGCGCGGGAAGACTTCGCGCAGCATCCGGTCCTCGACGCGAAAGCCCATCCGCTTCCACGTTTCCGCCGTCTGGCGCATGACGAAGACGCGCAGTCCCTCCGCCACGCGCGGCGCGAGTCTGTCGAGGGAGGCCTTTTCGAGCGCGTCGCGTCCCACGACGAGGTGCGTCGCGGCGGCGGGCAACTCGGCGACCGATCCGATCCTGTGGAATTTCACGCCGACCCCGTGGAGGACGGCCGCCCCCTCGCCAGACGGGTCGAACAAGGCGACTTTCGCGCCGGACGAGACGGTCGGCGGCGGGACGGCCGGCCAGACTTCGAAGTCGAACGAGTCGTCGAACGGCTCGACCTCGTCTCCGGCAAACGTGGCGGTCAGGCGGAAGACAGTGCGTTCCGCGACGTCCGGCGCGGCGAACGAGACCGGAACGCGGACCTGTTCGCCCTGAGCAATGGCGGCGGAAACGCGGACGGGCGGGAGGATCACGACCGGAGGTGGCCCAAGCGGGGAATCCGGGTTCCCGTCCGCGACGGCCGAAACGCTCCATGTCGCGTCGATCCGCTTTTCGCCGACGCCGTCCCAGATCATCACCAGGCGTTTTTCGACCGGCTCGCCGGAGACGTAGGCGTGGGTGCGGTCGGTGATCGCTCCCGGAGAATCGTCGGCGTCCGCTCCTCCCAGGAAGCCGCAGAAGTCGAGGTTGCCGAGGCGGTGGATGTCGTAGAAGGTGTTGGCCCAAGGGGGACGGCCGCCGGAGAATTCCTCATCCGACAACGCGGAGTAGCGCCGCAGATCCCGCCCTGTCCAGCCGGGCGGTTCGCCGTGGCCTTCGCCCAGGTTGAACCACATGTTGCCGCCGTTGAGGCCGAACGCGCGCCAGCGGCTGTTGCAGCGCCACGTCCATTCGCGGCGAAGGTCAAGGTAGAGGGGACTGCCGCGGAGCAGTTCGTTGCCGACGGGGCTGCCGTGGCTTCTGGCCGTTCGCGTGGCCTCCGGAACGCGCGCGAGCGCTTCGGCGGTCTCTTCGCGATAGGCCCGGTCGCCAAACTGCGCGGCGAGAAATTCCGTCCCGAGAAAAACGGAGCTCTTCACGAAATCCCCCGGATACGGCGCCAGAAACTCGATCGACGACCACGGGTATTCGCCGTCGCGGCCCCACTGCTCGAGCCACGACTCCTGCTCCTGGACGGGCGTCCAGTTGAGATAGACGTTGCCGCTGTCGATGTCTCCGTGGGGGCCGTCGGCGTGGGAGAAGTAGAGGATGTTCGGATTGGTCTCGCGATGGAGCGCCCGGGCCTGCTCGATCTGGGCGCCTCTGTCCGACTTCGGCTCTCTCGAGCGGCCGATCGTCGCCGGACCGAACCTCTGGTTCGTCTTGCTCATCGAGCCGACGATTCCCGCCAGCAGCGACGGATGGTTGCGGACCTGGCGCTGGTAAACGCGGACGAAGCGCCGAAACTCCTCCCGCATGGCCGGATCGTCGTTCAGAAGGTCCGCGCCAATGACATCGTAGGCTCCGGCGTTCGCGTAGAGTCCGACGCCGCATTCGTCGTGAACGGCGAAAAGGTCCTGATCCGTCACGCCAACGGCGTCGCGGGAATGTCCCCGGAACACGACGTTGAAGCCCATGGACTGCAGAAAGCGCAGCGCGGCGCCGTTTCGCGCCCCGTAGGAGTAAACGGGGCGGAAATGGGCCCTGTGCCCGTTCATCATGATTTCGCGCCCCTCGCGCCAGACTTCGCGGAAGCCGAAGCGGACCGCGGTTTCGTCCGTCGCGGCGGGGCCGCGGAGCATGACGCGCGCCGTGTAGAGGGCGGGGCGGCCGAGTTCCCACGGGACGACGGATTCGTCCCACGGCATGGAGAGCGCGTGGACGCTTCGCCCCGGCGGCGGAAGGATCCGCCTTTCGCCGCGCCAGACCGGATTTCCCGCCGCGTCCGCGCATTCGACGGACAACCGGAGCGACGCCGCCGCAGATGCGTCGCCGCCGCGATCCACCTCCACCTCGAAATCGCAGCGACCCATCCGCCAGCTCGTGTTGGCGAAGACGTCGTTCACGAAGACGGCGGGACGGGCGGCGAAAAGAGGGTTCTCACCGGACGGTCCCTTTTTCGCGTAGTGGAGTTTCGTGACCGACCGTGTTTCGCCGCGCGCCGTCTCCGCGCCGCTTTCCGTGAGGAGAAAGCGGACTTCGTTTGTCGCCCCGAATCGCACGAGCGACGTGGCCTCCACCCCCTCGAAGCCCGGTCGCAGGATGTCCCCCGCCCGTCTGCCGTTCACGAAGACGACGGCGTCGCACTTGTGGAGCGCGCCGGGAATCTCGACGCGGACGCGGCGGCCCGACCAGGAGGCGGGAACTTCCGCCCGGAACGAGCGCCAGACGACGCCCGTCGAGCCCCATTCCTCGTCCGATGCGGTCCATTTCCCGGGGAGCGGCACCGCGTCGCGTCCGACAGCCGGTTCGATGACGGGGATTGCTCCCCCGCGGGCGACGGTCCCTCCGAGAAGGATCGCCGCCAGAAGCGCGGAAACGCTGCGAAGCGGATGGCCGATCATGAACGATCCGTCAGCGGAAGCAGAGAACCGTCGGCTTTGCCGTCTCGACGACGACGAACCGGATCGTGCCGTCCTCGCCGCGGACGGTCGCTTCGCCGCGCGCGGAGGTCGTCTGCCAGCCGTTTTCTTTGTCGTATTTGCGGAACGCTCCGTTTGAATCGGCGAAGACGCCGCCGACGGCCGAAAACGTTCCGGCCCAGTCCTGCGGCTTTTCGACCGTCGAAACGGCTTTCTCCGGAGTTTCCCCCTCGACGAACGGATCGCCGGTCCAGACGGCGATCCGCCCGCCGCCTCCGCAACCGCCGTTGTAGAAGTTTGCGGACAACATGGCGATGCCGCCGCCGGCGGCGGAAACGGAGCCGCTCGCTCCCATCGAAAACGTTTTGCATTCGAGAAGCACCGTTCCCCCCGCGCCGCAGGCGAAACGGGCGTAGCTGCCAGCCGTCGCGGACGGGAGCGCGTCGGCGGAGACCGAACCGGACACGGACATCGCGCGGGACGCGACGAGATGCACCACGCCGCCTCCGGACAGCGGAACGATGGTGTCGCCCGTGTACGATCCGCCCGAACCCGGCGACTGCGGGCGCACCGGATCGTCGTACGTTCCTCCGTAGGAAACGCCCTGGTGGACGGTCGGTTTGTGGCCGGCGCCTCCGTGGCCGGCGCCGCGCATCGCGTCCGCGTTGGGCTGTTTCACGGTGTTCCCGTCGCCGGATCGTCCCGGGCCCGGTCCCTTTCCGACGGCGAATCCGCGCATGTCCGCCGAAACGCGCGCGCCTTCGCCGATGGCGATGTCGCGGGCGGAAACGAGGACCGCCGCACCGCCCGTTGGATCGCACGCGAGAAACGCGCTGGAGACGCATTCGTTCTCGGCGTCGCTCGCGGAAACGGAGAAATCTCCGGTCACGGCGACGGTTCCGCCCGTCTTCGCGGCCGTTCCGTTCGTCGAGGCGGGGAAGACCTGGAACCACGCGCCGCCGGACACCGACAGGTTTCCGCCAACCGCGAGCGACCAGGGGACGGACCCGGAGCGGCGGACGGGAAACGTGTAGCGGGACGCCGCCGCGTCGAAATTGCCCCCGCCCATTTCAAATCGCGTTTCGTTTCCGGTCACGGACAGGTCTCCCGCCACGGAGACGGACACGCCCTCGTCGGCGAAGCGGACCCATCCGGAGGCCATTTCGACCGCCGGCAGGGACAGCGGCAAGGTCCCCGCCCCGAAACGCAATTGTCCGGTCAGTCCCGCACCGAGGAATTTCAGGAACGTGCCGTCGGTGAAATACACGGTTCCGACATCGGCGTCGTAAAGCTCGTTGCCGTAGTTCCTCTTCCTCTGGACCTGGTTGAACCATTTGGCGCCTGGCGCCGCGGAAATCGTCATCCCGGAGAGCGCGTCCGCGGACTGCAGCTGCGGATCGTATCGGAGCGCGATGCGTCCGCCGCCTCCCGCGCCGCCGAACGCCGGATTGTAGTACGCCGAACCTCCGTTGGCCGTCACGACGCCGCCGTTGCCGGCGATCCGGCCCGCCACAACGAGGACGGAACCGCCGGAGCCGGCACCGAACCCGTCGGTCGCCATCTTGCCGTTCGCCGAAATCGTTCCGTCGAGGGTGGCGAGTCCGGCGGCGTCGATCCGGACCGCGCCGCCCCCGTTTCCGACGGGTTTGCTGCCGCTGCGGTTTGCGTGGACGTGACCGGACGAGCCGGGATCGGTCGGCTCGGAAAAACTGCCGTAGGTGGCGCCGTTGCAACCGCGGGGCGCGCTGCCGGAGACGTGCCCAGAGGCGCCGAATCCGCCGTGGGCACCGCCTCCGCCGTCCCACTCGCCGGCACCGGGTCCGAACGACGTCCGGCCCAAGGCGGACGACCCCCACCCTTTCTCGTTTACGTCGATCATGGCGCCGGAAGCGAGCGTGAAGTCCGTGCAGACCACCCAGACGCGGTTCGACATTTCCGAAGTCGTGAACGGTCCTTCGCACGTCAGGACTCCGCCGCCGGCGACGGTGACCGTGCCGGCCTGAAGCCGTGTCTCCCAGTTTCTGAACGTGACGGAGCCACGCACTTCAACCGATGCGAGGGCGGGGGTCGAGGCGGAGAGGACGGGCATGTTCGCGGCGTTGGCCGGGATCGTCACCGCGTCGCCGGCGGCGGGCGCGGCCCCGCCGTCCCAGTTTGCTCCGTTCGACCAGTCGGTGTCCGAGGCTCCGGTCCACGCGACATCGGCGGCGGACGCTCCGGAGAGGAGAGCGGCAAGGACCATGACCGAACCCGCGACCAGGTGGAATCGTGTTTTCATCGTTGTGTTTTCCGTTGGGTGGAAGACGCGGAACCGCACGGACGCGGATACGCTCTGACAGGGAGGATTGTCCCGTTTTTCGCCCGGAAAAGCAATGGGAATAAAATACTTCGATTGTTTTTATCCGGTAGTAGAAACTTGCCGGTACGGCCCCGGAGGCTTCGATCCGTCCGTCTTCAGCGCCGGACGATCAGGGGCGGAGCGGGGGACGGGGCGCCGCAGTGGATGGAGTCGCACCACGACACGAAGGCGTCGAGCGTCGCGTCCCAGTCGGTGCCGTGCCATTCGACGGGGATCGCGCAGGGCTTTTTCCGGGGGTTGAAGCCCACCGAAAACACGCGGACGCGCCGTCTCGCCGCCGCGGCCCCGAAACGGGCGACGAGGGCATCGCAGAGAACGGGCGCGAAGTTGTCCTGAAGCGAAACCACGGCGTCGATTCGTTCGGCGTCGCGTCCGGAAAACGCCAGATCGGCGAGACGCCGCGTCTGCAGCGGCGTCGACGTGGCGGCGCACTGGTAGAAGCAGGGTGGGATTTCCACGCCGGCGGCCGCGGCCTCCCGGTGGACGGCGTCCTCCCGCTCCCGGGAAATGGCGGGGTCCGACGTGACGACGACCCCGAGGACGAACGCGCGGCGGCATCCGGCCGCGCGGACGGCGCGAAACAGCGCCCCGAGGTCGTCTTCCGGAAAATGGTCGGTGACGACGGCATGGCTGCCGAGACTGGCGGTCTGTTCCCGGCTCACGCCGCCCAGGGCGAAGACGGGCACGTGGTCGAGGGAGGCAAGCCAGGTCGAGCGCCCGGGTTCCTCCATCCGGCGCGTGGCGGTCCGGAGCAGCGCGCCGGCGTAGCGCTGCGCCTGGAGATCGCGGAACGTGGGCAGGTAGGCGGGATGCCACGGAGGAACGATTTCCACGATGTCCCAGGCGACTCCGAGTCGCTTTTCCTGCCTCCTCGCGGCCGCTTCCAGAGCGGAGTCGAGCCCTTCGCGCGTCGCGTCCACGCGGAGTGGAAGGAGTCCCAGCAGATAGCGGCCGGAAAAGGGGAGGGGAGACTCGAGAAACGTGCCGCCACGCCGGACCGCCCGCACGAAGCCCTGCGCGGCGAGTTCGTCGAAGGCGTCCTGCACCACGCCGGGTCCGGTCTTGAAGCGTTCCCGAAACCATTCGCGGTCGGGCAGTCGTCCACCGGCCGGAAGCAGGCCGAGCGCAGCGCAGTCGCGAACCCAGGTTTCGATCTTGCGGCGCGCCAGCGGAGGGCGTCCGTGCGCGTGCGTCTCCTTCCACGTCGCGATCTCCGCGGGCACGCAGACGCGCAGGTCCGGGAAGCGCGGCGCCCGGGCTTCGCGGCGTTCGCGGATCGCCGCGGCGCCGCCTTCGAGGAAGCGCCGGCCCGCCGCGCGGACCGTTTTCTCGGCGAGGCGAAGGCTTCGCGCCGCGCCGGAGATCGACGCGCCGGTGGAAAGGGCCAGTACGGCCTGCGCCCGCAGTCCGGTCCGGTCGTCGCGCCGCGCGAGCGTTTCCAGCGTCGCCCGGTCGTCGCCGGAAATCCGGATGGGCGCGGGGGACTTCATTCCGTCTGTCGGGAAAGCACCGCCCAGGCGGCGGCCGCGAACTGGCCGCGGATGTCCGAAACGTAGGCGCGAAGTGTCTTTTCGCCGGTTTTGGCCTGGTCGTCGCCGCAGCGCAGGAGCGCCCGGGCGAGGAACAGCTCCTTGAGCGAGTCGTTGCGCGTCGCGGTGTTGCAGGGATCGGCGTCGGTGGCGTCGAGTTCGTCGCGCACCGTGCGCCAGACGTGCAGGGGACGTCCCGCGAGGCGGGCGGAAAGCGCCTTCGCGAACTTGGCGCGCAGCGCCGGGACGCCGACGACGCGCTCGGCGAAGGCGCACGTCGCGCGGACGTGGGAAAGCTCCGTGTCCTCCCCGAGTTTTCCGGCGAGCCGCAGGACGGCCGGCGCGGCCTTTTCCGAGCGGAGGAGTCCGAGGCATGTCACCACGTCGTCGAGCGGACTCTGGCTGCGGCAGAACTGCCCCATGCCGCGGTAGTTCCAGCCGGCGTCCCATTCGCGCGCCTTCGCGAGACGCGCCAGAAGTTCCGGCTCGCCCGAGGCGTCGCCGAGCACGGCCAGCAGAAGCGCGCGGCGCAGCCGCGTCTCGGGGTCGGCCGCACGGTCGTGGATGGAGCGTGAAAGCGCCTTTCGCGTCGCCTGCGGATGCGCCATCGCGAGAGCGACCTCGCAGTGCGTGGAAAGCGGGCCGGCGAGCACCGCCGGAAGCGCGTGCGCGAAGCCGTCAGCGCCGCCGCGCGGGCGGAGCAGGACGGATTCCGGAAGGTTCCGGTGGAATTCGAACATCGCGCGCTGCAGGCTCGGGAAATCGGTTTCGCGGAAATCGCGCGCGCCGGCGGCGGCGAGCCGGGCCGCCGCGACGCCGACCGACCAGGCCTGGTTCTGCACCTCGGCCACCATGCGCATCACCGGCATGACGTCGCGCTGCGCGCTGATTGCGAGGCCCGTCGCGGCGATCCCCTTCCAGCCGCGCGGCAGGAGCGCGCCCATCGGGAGCCACGCCTCCAGCGGGTCGCGCGTCGGGGGCAGCACGAGGAACAGCGGGAAGACCGTCATGCCGTGCGTGTCGAAGTTGGAATGGCAGCGCGCGATCGCGTCGGGGCGGAAGGTGTCGAGATAGACGTCGAGCGGGGTGAGCGTGACGTCGCCGACGATCTGCCGGCGTTCGCGGGTGCCGACAAGCTTGTTCATCTCGAATGCGCCGGCGAATTTGCGCCGACCGGCCACGAAGGCGCGGGTCTGGTCCGCGATGTCGGAGTCGAGGATGAACGTCCAGTCCGAATTGCGCATCCCGGGGCGCATCGGCGGGGCGTGGAGGCCGCTGCCCTGGAAGACGAACCCCGATTCCCACGCGTTGCGGACCGGCGCGCCCGCAAGCGCGGCGAGGTCGGCGTTGCCGGAGGCGTCGAGAACGAGCGGCGCCTTTACGACGCGCGGGCCCCACCGGGTCATGATGACAGCGCCTTCGACCCGCCTGCCGGAAACGAGCGCGGCGGTCGCCACGGAGCCGAACCACGCGGTGCCGCCGGCGGCCCGGATTTCCCCCTCCAGCCAGTGCGATTTCCAGGAGGGGTTGTTGACCCCGCGGTCGACCCAGCCGCCGTTGATGGCGGACATCGCCGCGCCGCAGACTTCCGTGAAGCCCGCCCGGTAGCCGTGGTAGTAGTGGGAGATGGAGCCGGACGTCGCCGTGCCGCCGAGCGCGTCGAGCGCCTCGACGCAGAGCGTTTTCGCGCCTTCCCGCGCGGCCGCCATCGCGGCCGGCGCTCCCGCCGTGCCGCCGCCCGCGACGAGAAAATCGACGGAGCGCACCGGCACGCCGGTCACAAGATCCGGTACGCCGCGCGTCCATTCGACCGCTTCCCGCAGCGCGCGGGGATCGGTGCAGACGGCCGGCGCGCGTTTCGCGGCGGCCGCGGTGGCCGGCCGCGCCGGAGAAAGCGGACCCGGGGCGTGGACCGCCGCCTTCGCGGCGGCGACGAGCTCCGGCGCCGCCTTTTCGGCTTCGGCCGCAGCGGCGGCGGGATGCGCTGCCGGGGCGCCGAGCGCAAGCCCGCACCGGTCGGAGAGCCAGCAGACGTCCTTGGACCAGATCTTCGAGATCAGGTGGCGCTCCCGCTCCATGAGGCGTTCGGGCGTCTTGCGCGAGACGCCGCGCGGGAGCGGCTCCTCGTACGACCAGACTTCCATCCGCGCGGAGCCTCCGGGCGCGCCCGAGGCGCCGGCCTTCGCCGCGTCAAGCCAGCGCGAGGCGTCGAACGCGCCCTCGAACCGTTCGCCGGGGACGCGGTTTTCCGACGGGGCGCGGGCTCCCACGGTGACGGCCCGGAGCGCTCGCACCGGAGAACCCGCCGAGGCGGCGCCAGAACCCGGCACAATGTGCATCGCGTGCCGGAGCGCCGCCGGGAGCGCCGCCGAAAAGGCGCCGTTAAACGTGGCGTCGGCCACCGTTTTGGCGCGGACGCCGTAGAACCCGCTCTTCGTCGCGAAGACGACGCCCGCAAGCCGTCCTGCGGCATCGACGAGCGCCGAGTGCGGCAGACTCAGGAACCGGAACAAGACGCCCGCCTCGACGACGAGGCGGTCGAGCGCCTCCTTGACGTGCAGCGGGGGCAGGAACACCCGGCCGCGACCGAGAGAGGGCAAGTCGCCGGAGAAGATCGCCCGGGCCGCGGCGGAGGGGGCCGAAGCGGCCGGCGGCCGCGGCCATGCCAGCGCGCCGGTCGCGCAGAGGTCTTCGCCGAAATAACTTTCCTGCGCCGCGAGGAAGACCTTCGCCCCCATGCGGGCGGCGGCGGCGGCGAGGGCCGCGCCGGAAAGGGTGCCGCCGATGACGAGCACGTCGGCCTTCGCGACGATCGGGAGACCTTGTCCGATTTGTTTCGATTTCATGGGAGAGGGGTCCTCAGGTTTCGGTCCTACGCTCGTTCCGCAAGCGGGGCCGATGATAGGACATCGGCGGTCAAATTGCAAGCGCCGTTTCGCGCGTTCTCGGTCGGGCGGATCATGGGGAAGCGGTGCGGGGCGGTGCCGAGCCATGCTGCGCGGCACCGCCCTTCTCCACCTTCTAGCCCGGATTTCGGAAAATCTTACGCGAGGCGCGGGCGCGCCCGGCGGGGGTCAGGCGAAGAGGTCGTCCAGCGTGACGACGGCCTGAACGGCCGCCGCGTGCTTGTTGCGCTCGATGCCTTCCGGCGCAACGAGAACGGTCTGAACGGATTTCCTCGTTCCGGTTTCCGAAAGGAAAACCGCGCGGCGGCGGCGCAGTGCGTCCTCTTCCGCCTTGTCGACGGCGTAGGGCTTCTCGGACCATTTCATTTCGCACAGGTCCACCACGCCGTCGGCCCGGTCCAGAACGAGATCCACTTGCGCGCCGGGGGACGACCCCGCCGACGCCCGCCACGAGCAGATCGACGACAGGACGCCTTCGACGCCTAGCGCCTTGCGAATCTGGCGCACATGAAGCAGGCAGACTCGTTCGAACGCCAGCCCCTCCCAGGCGCGGCGGGCGCCGCTTTCCTGCGTGGCGCTCCAGTAGTTCTCCGTGGCTGCCGCCGGCGCATCGACGCCGGAGACGAATCTCCGGTGGAAGATCGAAAGACAGTCGACGAGCTGGTGGAGCGACCCCTTCTTCTTCGCGCCGACCGGACGGTAGGAGCGGACGAAGCCGCACTGGACGAGTTCTTCGAGCAGCCGCGTCAGCGCTCCGTTGTCCGCCAGGCCGGCGGATGCCGCGATTTCAGCACGGGACAGCCCGGCGCTCCGCGACGCGAGCGCCTCCACGACGCGGACGTGCGGGGAGTCGGTCCGGAAGAGAGAATCGAACAGGGAGCGGAATTCGTCCGCGAGGACTGCGTTTTCCGAGAAGAACAGCCGATCCGTTTCCTGCGCGGCGGAGCGCCCAGGCCGCAACAGGCTCCAATACCACGGAACGCCGCCCAGAACCATGTAGAGCCGGACGATTTCTCGGCGGGAGAGCGCCAGCCCCTGCGCGTCGGAGAACTGTTCGCATTCACCGAGCGTGAAGGGCTTGAGGGGAATCTGCCGCGTAACCCGGTTGTGCAGACCTCCTTTGTCGCGAAGGACCTTTTCCACGATCCACGAGGTGGCCGAGCCGCAGACGACGAGCAGGACGTCCTTGCGCCGCGCCGCCCAGCCGTTCCAAAAGTTCTCCAGCGCCGAAACAAAGTTCGAGCGTGGCGTGTCGAGCCATGGCATTTCGTCGACGAAGACGATCTTCCGCCCCTTCGGCTTGCCTTCCAGCAGGCGCTGCAGTTCTTCAAACGCGGCATACCAGTCCGGGAGCGCCGGACAGTCCCGCAACCCAAATGCGCGCAGCGACGACCGGAACTTGCGGAGTTGGGCGGCGAGCGGCGCCTTCGCCAGTCCGGCGTGTTCAAATGAAAACGATCCGGAGAACGTCCCCTCCACGAGAAACGTTTTTCCGACGCGACGCCGCCCGTAGACGGCGACAAACTCGGACTTGGACGATTGTGCGGCGTCCAGCAACTCCGCCTGTTCTTCTTTCCGGCCCAGCATGGAAGGTCCCTTTCTTACGGTTATTCGTCGAACGGAGTCGAAATCTACCACAAATGACATGATTTCGCAAGATAAAAAGCAAAAACTTCTTGAAATTCGTCTAAATCATGAAACAAAGAAACGACGGATGGCCGCCGCATGCCCCGGCTACTCGCGCGGGCCGGGGACGAGGATCGGCTGCAGGGGCATGAACGCTGTGTCGCGGCCGGAGGAGACGGAAAAGGCGACCGCATATTCGTCGAACCACTGGTCTTCGAGCGGAATCGAGGCGGAAAGGGGCGGGAAAACCTGCTTCGCGTAGTTGATTTGCATCGTCGTCGGAAACGCGAAGTGCGCCGCGTCTCCGAATCCGGCGAGGGCGTTCAGCTTTTCGAGCAGGTCCGTCGCGGAGGAAAGGCCGAAATGCGCTTCGGGCATGGGATACCGCGGCTCGGGCTGCCAGACGCGGAAGTCCGGGTCGTCCGGGAAGTTGTCGTGGATTTCGCACGCCAGTTCGGGGTCGATGCCCGATTCGACAATCCAAAAACCGTTCGGCGCGGCTTTTGGATGCGGCGGGCACCACACGAGCGTCAAACGGTCCGGGGCGGCCCCGAGCGCGAGCGTTTTCCTCGTGCCGGCAGCCGGCGGCGGCGTGAGGCCGAACCATTCCCCGGCATCCGTGACCGGACGGGAAAAATCCGTTACGGGGTTCTGGAACGCGGCGCTCTGGACGACGCCAAGCACGCCGGGGACGGGTTGCGGAGGAGACGGCGGACGGGAGTCCGCCTCCCCTCCGGTTTCGGCGGTCGGCATCGATGACGGCGGACTGGAGTCCGCCTCCCCTCTGGTTTCGGCGGTCGGCACCGATGACGGCGGACGGGAGTCCGCCTCCCCTCCGGTTTCGGCGGTCGGCACCGATGACGGCGGACGGGAGTCCGCCTCCCCGCTGGTTTCGCGCAAGCGGCGCGAGCCGTAGATCGCGGTGCCGACGGCGAGTCCGAAAAGCAGGCACAGCGTCCAAAAGGCGGCCAGCAGGCGGAGGAGGCGCCGGGGCGCGGGAAGGCGCTCCACGCGGTCGAGGGCGCGAAGAATCGCGTCGGGTCTGGTGAGCCGTCTGGCCGGATCGGGCTCCAGAAGCGAATCGAGCAGGGGGTCCCACGCGCGCGACAGGTGGCGAGGATCAAAGGACGACGCTTTGCGGGGCGAACCGGGGCGGTGCCCGGTGAGCGCGCGGTAGAGGACCGCGCCGAAGGAATACCAGTCGAGCGCGGGGGCGTCCGGTCCCGCGCCGGGATCGAACTGCTCCGGGGCGGCGTAGGCCGGGGAGCCGAGGAATTTGCGGCGGCCGGCGGAATCGAGGGAGATGGAGTCCGGCGGCAGCGTCGCCGGAGTGACGAGTGACGAATGACGGGTGACGAACTTGGCGAGGCCGAAATCGACGAGGAGGGCGCGCCCGGCGGCGTCGTAGAGAATGTTGGAGGGCTTGACGTCGCGGTGGACGATTCCGGCGGAATGGGCGGCGGAGAGCGCGCCGACGAGGTCGCGCGCGAGGCGCAGCGCCGACGCTTCGGGGAGCGCTTTGCCGCCGTCGAGCAGATCGGAGAGGGACAAGGGGCGGGGAAGGCCTGCCCCGCCCATGGCGGCGGGATACGGGCAGTGGAGGCTTTCGTCGCAGAGGCGGCGGATTTCGGCCGTGGAAAGGAGGATCGCGGGCGTGGCGATGTAATGCAACCCGCTTGCCGGATCGACGCCCGTGCGCAGGACGCGGGGAATGGACGGGTGGTCGAGCGCCGCGAGGGCGCGCGCTTCGCGCCCGAAACGGACGGCCCTGGCCGGGTCCGGCGCCTCGCGCATGAACTTCAGGGCGACGTCGCGGGCAAGCCCGTCCTCGCGGGCAAGCCACACCTCCCCCATGCCGCCCTCGCCGAGAGGACGAAGCAGGGTGAAGGCGCCATCGACGAGGTCGCCGGACTTCACCGCTCCTCCGACTCCGCCGCCGCCTCAAGCGCCTCGCAGAGGTCCACGAGGGACGCGCGGCCCTGCCCGAACGCGTGCAGTTCGTCGCGAACCGCGGACATCACGCGGTTCTTGCACTGGTAAACCGCGTTCGGATTGGTCTTGAACTCCGCCGCGACCTCCGCGGCGGGGAGCCCCTCGACCACGAACCGGCGGAACATGGCGAGGGAGTTCGGCTCAAAGCGGCCGGAGCGCAGGATTCGTTCGAATGCGAGCGTCCAGACGCGCCACATCCGTTCCGGCGTAACATCCGGCTCGGCGGCGGGGAGCGTGTCGGGATCGACCGGATCCGAAGCGGTCCGTTCCGCCGGGCGAAAGCGCTTCGCGAACGCCGCAAGCGCATGCGAGACCGAGGAGCGGAGGTAGCCCCGGAACCGGCCTCGGGAGCGGTCGTGGCGGAAACCGGGAAGCGCCTTCAGGACCGATACCATGACGTCCTGCGCGATGTCGTCGCGGTCCTCCGGCGAAACGCCCGGGCCGGCCGCGCATTCCACGTAGCGCCGCACAATCGCCGAATACAGGCGGGCGAACTCCTCGCGGCGAGGGGAATCCGGTGACGCGGCCTCGCGGAGAAGGCCTTCGGACGTCGTGGGCGTATGGGAAGTGTTCATCATGCTCGTCCCGTTTTGCCGCGTTGATGCTTTTGCGACCGCAACGCAGGAGTATACTCAATCCTTCATGAAACGCAAACGGAATTACCCCCGGGGGCGCGACCAGAAACTGTCCA
>DJYI01000135.1:2116-4934 GCA_002448475.1 Verrucomicrobia bacterium UBA6982 | reverse complement strand
TCCCACTGCGCCTCGGTCGGGAGATCGAAGTCGACGCCCGTCCGGTTGCGGAGCTCGGAAAGCGCCCCTCCCACGTTGCGGCCGTCCTCCGGCCAGAGGTATGTCGTGCCGCGCAGCCTTCCGTAGGAGATTCCGCCGTTGGCGTTGTCGCCGCCGACTGGATACGCCTCGTAGCCGGAGACGGCGCTGGGATTGCCGTAGCCGGTGTAGGTGATGGCCTGCTTGCGCGTGAGTTCGTATACCCCGATGTAGAAGTCGTTCGTGAGCGTGACGTGGCGCAGCGTCTCGACGCCGTCCCAGTCGGTGTTCTCGCTCCTGCTCTTTCCGACTTCGCCGCTCGGCGAGCCCATGCGGTAGGTCATGCCCTTGGCGGGAATCTTGCGCATCAGGAGGTAGTCGGTCTTGTACTTGCGGTCGGTCACGCCGTCCGGGACCTGCCCGGCGGTCTCGAAATAGCGGATGCGCGGCGCGCCGGCGAGTTCGGCGGAGGGGCGCAGGTCGACCACCATGTAGTCCGGCGGCGCGGTCACGGCCCATGCCTTCACCTGCGCCCGCACGTCGTAGCTCTTCGGGTGCGCCTCGATCCAGGACTTCTCCGGCGCCCAGAAGATCGTGTGCGAGCCGGGCTGCACGAGGACGTTCACGTCGCCCCACAAGACGGCGACGTTCTCCGGGCCGATGCTGGCCCAGGCGCTGCCCGTCGCGTTGGTAAGGACGTCGAGCGTGACCACGGCCGCCTCGTCGAGCGTGTAGTCCACGCGGACGGTCTGGTGAATGGCCTGCGTCATCGTGACGTTCGAGACGGTCGGTGCCGCGATGGCGGCGAGGGAGAGCGAGAAGGCCGGAAGAATGACGGGTGTTTTCATGGTGAGTTCTCCGTTCTGTTTGCGGCATGGCACGTACGAGCTACTGGATGATGAGGACGGTTCCTGGGAAGTGGTTGATCTCCCGCTGGACGGTGGCGGCGAACCACTCCCAGTGGAAAAGATCGGACCACGTCGCGCTGACGCCCGAGGCGGGGGTGCGATTGGCGCTCCCGTTGTCGGAATAGATCCATTGGGAATAATCGGCCGCCGCTGCGGGCAGTGCGGTCGAGAGCGCCGCCGAAGCGAGGGCGGCCGCGAGGATGCGGTGCATCTGTTTCATGGCTTGTCTCCTGTGGGTGTGGATGGATGGGACGGAAGGGGCGTGGCCGCCATCGTCTCGCCTGTGATCCAGCGCGGGCGGATGACGGTTCCTTCGGGATAGCGGCCTGATTCGAGGAAGGCGAGTGTGGCGGCGGCGGTCTCCGCGCCGGCGGCGGCGGGGTCGGCCTCCATGCGGGAAATCTCGCGGGGAAAATAGGGGGCGATGCCGGCGTTCGACCAGATGGCGAGCCGGAAGTCCTCCGGCGGCCGCAGCCCGCTCTCCGCCATCGCCAGAAGGGCGCCGCGAGCGAGATAGTCGTCGGAGACGAACAAGGCGACGTCCGGGGAGAGCCTCCCCGACCCGGCCAGCCGCCGGAAGCCGCGGTAGCCGGACTCCTCGACTCCGGCGAACTTCTCGCGGGCGGGGTCGGGAGCCACCGAAACCGTCTTCACGGCGATGCCGGCGGCGCGGAGCGCGGGTGCGGCGTCGCACATTAGGCGGTGCCAGCGCAGGACGATGGCGGATCGGACGCCGGCGGCGCGGCACGCGGTGGCGAAGTCCGGCGCTGCGGCCTCGTAGTCGAACCGCGTGAATCCGGTCGCCCCGGAGGGCGCTCCGGTGCGGTGTGCGACCACGACGTACGGAATCCCCCTCGCGGAGAGATGGCGGAACACGGCCGGGACATCGTCGAACACGACCGCCAGATCCACGGATCGGGCGAGCGCCGCGTCGAGCAGGGAGAAGTCGAACGAGCCTGCGGCCGCGGCGCGCGCGACGGTCGTACGGGTGAGAAGGTAGCCCGCGCGGTTGAGGGCGAAGCGCATCTCTTCCGCGAACATCGTCGAAAAGTATCCGACGTCGCCCTGGGGGTGAACCGTCACCACGTGCCCGCGCCACCGCTTCGCGTCGCGGTCGCGCACGACGGTGCCCAGACGCGGGCGGGAGACGACGAAGCCCTCGTCGGCGAGGCGCTTGAGGGCCGGTGCGGCGACGATCATGCTCACGCCGAGTCGTTTCGATAGTTCCCGGGACGACGGAAGGACGTCGCCGGGGACGTAGTATCCGGACACGATCGCGTCCCGGAAGCCGTCCGCCACCTGTGCGAGCAGCGTCCGCGCGTCGTTCCGCGAAACGGAAAAGGGAATGGTCTTGGGTGTGGTCATATGGATTTCCGCCGTTCGTTGGCCCCGGATCATATACAATATGAACAATCATGTCAAGCCCAAATTCGCCCTTGCGTCAGGCGCCTCCGGCCTCCGTGATTCCGCGCCCGGGCTTGCTCCCGCCAAGGCGTTCTGGTAGGATGGAGGCCATGAACGAGACCATGTCGAAGCTCCCTTTCGCGTTCCGGGACGGCGACCCCGCCTTTGCAGTCGGATGCAACTACTGGGCGTCGCACGCCGGGATGATGATGTGGCGGCGATGGGATGCGGGGCGCGTCGAGGAGGATCTCGACATGCTTGCGGGAAACGGGCTTTCCGTCCTGCGCGTCTTCCCGCTTTGGCCGGATTTCCAGCCGCTCACGGCGCAATACGGCGGCGGCGGGGAGTTTCGCGCGTGGGCGCAGAACGACGGGCCGCTTCAAAACCCGGAGTGCGTCGCCCCGGAGATGGTGCGCCGCTTCCGCGATTTCTGCGACATGGCGGAGGCTCGCGGACTGCGACTCGTCGTGGGGATTCTCACGGGATGG
>DJYI01000135.1:0-2056 GCA_002448475.1 Verrucomicrobia bacterium UBA6982 | reverse complement strand
GATTCTCACGGGATGGATGAGCGGGCGGTTGTTCGTTCCGCCCGCCCTTGAGAGGCGCGAACTGCTGACCAATCCCGTCGCCCGGATGTGGGAAGTCCGGTTCGTGCGTCGTTTCGTCCGTGAAACGAGGGATCGCCCGGCGATCGTCGCATGGGATGTCGGCAACGAGTGCAACTGCATGGGCCGGGCCACGCGCGAGGAGGCGTGGGCGTGGCTCTACGAGATCACGGCGGCGATCCGTCTCGAGGACGCGTCGCGGCCGGTCGTCGGCGGGATGCACGGGCTCGCGACGGATCAAGGGGCGGCGTGGAATCTGCGCGACCAGGGCGAGCTTGCGGACGTGCTGACGACGCACCCGTATCCGCTCTGGACGCCGCACATGAACCACGAGCCCTTCGACACGCTCCGCAACGGCGTCCACGCGGCGGCGCAGTCTCTCCTCTACGCCGGCGTTTCCGGCCGGCCTTGCTTCCCCGAGGAGGCCGGCGACATGGGGCGCAACGTCTGCTCGGAGGCGCGCGCGGCGGGGAACGTCCGCGCCGCGCTCTTCACGTCGTGGGCCTGCGGGCTCCGCGCCTTTCTCTGGTGGTGCGCCTTCGACCAGGGGCATCTGGACTTCCCGCCCTACGCGTGGACCGCGCTCGAAGGCGAACTGGGGCTCTTCGACAAGGACTTCCGCACGAAGCCGGTCCTTGCGGAGATGCGCGATTTCGCGACGTTCCTGAAGGGGCTCCCGTTCGCCGAACTGCCTCCGCGCCGCGTGGACGCCGTCTGTCTCGCGAGCGAGAACGAAGACGCCGTGGCGGCGTCGCTGGGCGCGTTCGCCCTTGCGCGGCAGGCGGGATTCGACGTTTCGTTCGCTGGCGCAGAAGGGGAATGGCCCGAGTCGGACTTCTACATTCTGCCCTCCGGAGAAGGCTACGACACCTATTCCGTCACGGCGTGGCGGCGCGTTCTGGACAAGGTCGCCGGAGGAGCGACGCTCCTTGTCACAAAAGGCGGCAGGATGGCGCTTGCGGACTTCCGCGCCGCAACCGGGAACGAAATCGACTTCTCCGCGCAGGACACGCCGTCGGATGTCGGATTCGAACTCGCGGCGCATCCCGGACGGACAATTCGCGCGCGTTCGTCCTCGACCGTCCGCATCGCTCCGCGCGAAAGCCGCGTTCTCGGAGCAACCGCCGACGGGGACGCCATGATGACGGTCGCGGACTACGGCAAGGGCCGCGTCGTGTTCGTCAACGCGCCGATCGAGCGCGACGCCTTCCTGCGCGCCGGCGCATTCGAAGGCGACAATCCGAACCCGCTCTACCTCGTCTACCGCGAAGCCGCGAGAATCGCCGGCGTCCGGCGCGTTGTGGAAAAAGGCGACTGCCCTTGCGTTGGCCTCACGGAACACCATGCCGGAGACGGACGCACCATCGTTGTTGCCGTGAACCACGAACCGCGCGATGTGGAATGCCCCGTTCGGATCAATGGCGCGCTCGGCAGCGTCTGGTGCGGAACGGTCTCAGACAGCCGGATCGTCCTGTCCCCGAACGGCGCCGCGGTCTTTGAAGTGTCGTGACATTGCCGGGTGGGGCGAGCCGCCGCCAGTCCTTTCGTCCCTTCCGTCCCTGAATTTTCAACTTTTCAACCTTTCAACTTTTCAACTTGGTTTTCGCTTCGCGTTTTGCTAGGATTGAACCCGCAAACAACAAGGGGCGGGTCATGATCGAAAAAGCGGCGACCGACATCTACACATTCGAAAGCCTCCGCAAGGAGCATTTCACCTACGTGGACAAGACGGCGATTCTGAAGGAATTCGCCGACATGTCGCGCGGCAAGCAGTTCTTCGTCGCTCGTCCGCGGCGCTTCGGCAAGTCTCTCGCCGTCACGACGTTCCAGGCGCTTTTCGAGGGGCGCCGCGACCTTTTCCAGGGCCTCGCCATCGAGCCGCTCTGGGACTGGTCGAGGAAATGGCCGGTCCTGCGCATCGACATGGGAAGCGCGCAGTTCCCGACTATTCGGGAGTTGCACCGCAAGTGGCGGTCCTTGCTGCGCAACGAATGCGACC
>DJYI01000141.1 GCA_002448475.1 Verrucomicrobia bacterium UBA6982 | reverse complement strand
CTCGCCGGAGGCGTTGATGTCGCGGACCAGACCTTGGAGAAGCGTGGTCTTGCCCGACTGCCTTGCAGCGTGGATGGCGAAATACTGCTCCTGCCTGATGAGACGCATCACATCGGGCAGGCGCTCCGTCGCGGGGAGCATGTAGTGCTTGGCGGGGAAGCAGGGTCCCGCGACGTTGAAGAATTTTTCCATGGCGCGCTCCGTGTCGTTCTCGGCTTCAAATTCTACCAAATGCCCTTCCCGAACGCAAATCCAGGACCAGGAAAATTCTCATTGACGGCCGAGAAAAGCGCCGTCACTTCGGTCATGCCACTCAAGAAAGCCGGTCGCCCCAGAGGGCGAGGACGGGGTCGGCGCCGGCGCGGCGGGCGGCGGCGAAGGCGTTGCGCAGGAGCGGGGCGGTGAGGCGCCCGTTCCTGTGGCCGAGCTCCCAGAGGTGGCCGAAGGCGAGGCGCTTCGGGCGGACGCGGCGGACCGCCGCCTCGACGTCGATGCCGCAACCCGGGAAGAAGACCCACAGGTTGGGGTGGCAGGCGCGGAGCTTGGGCTCGCTCCCCTTGCCGCAGTCGCCCGTGTGGTAGAGCGTCCAGTTCCCGACGCGAATCTCGAAGGCGGTCGTGAAGTCGATCAGGTAGTCGTTGTGGTCGACGCAGGAGGTGCGGATCTTGACATCGCGGATGCGGAATGTCTTGCGCGCCCGCGTGAATCCGCCCCCGGCCGCCCAGTCGGCGTCGGTACGGCGCCAGTCCACCGGGCCGTAGTTGGCGAGGAAGTTCGAGACGACGGTCTTGCGGGCACGGTCCATCGCCCGGTAGAAGTCCTGCCGCCAGTGGTCGTCATGGTTGTGCGTGATGAGCGCGAAGTCGAGCAGCGGCGCCAGCTCGGCGGCGCGGCGATGGTGCAGGTCAATCGAGAAGAGCGACTCGCGCGTCTTCACGACAACGCCCATGTTGTAGACGCTCCACACGGCCGGGACGTCGCCGACCTTCGTCTCGCGGACTTCGCGAAGCACCTTGTCGAAGGCGTCCTCGAGCCGGCGCAGCGCCGCGAGGCGGCGCGTGTTTCCGTCGAGGAAGTAGCGGTCGAAGACGCCGGCGGACACACGGTCCGTCCGGCGCTGCCAAGTTTCGAGAACGATTTCTTCGCCAGTCATGGCCGATTGTCGGAAAAGAGGCTCTTGCAAAACCCCGGGACGGGGCAGCGTGAGGGGTGGGGTGGATGGGACACGACGGCACCCGCCGTCGTACTGGCGCGAAGTCTACCACAACATGGCATGGAAATCACCCCCCCCGAGTCTAACGGTGACAGACCTCCGTGCGGAACGATCGCCGTCGTGCATGGCTGCGTCGTGGCGCAGCATGCCGCCCGGGTCCTTCCGTCCTCGCCGGGGACGCCCGGCCGCGTCTGACGCGGCACCGTCTCCGCCGACCGGATCGTCCTTGCCTCAAACAAAGCCGCTGTTTCCAGATCGAAAATTGGCGAAAGCCGCTTGGCTTTCGCCTTCCGTTTTGCTAGAATTGAGGTCACAAACGACAAGAGGCGCAAACATGGAAGACAACCTCAAAAACCAATACGGACTTTTCTATGGCGACGAAATGGTCTGCGCCGGGCAGATCACCGAAGAGGCGATGTAGATGACCACCATCCTCTACATCCACGGGTCGCTTTCGATCTTCGCGCCCATGCAGCAGCTCCGGATTGCGGGCATGTTCCGCGAGGCAAAGCGCCATGGCTGGCGCCTGCACGAAATCGACCTTGACGCCAGCGCCGACCTGAAGAAGATGCTCGCCTTTTGGCAGCCTGTCGGATGTCTGGTCGAGGGCGGGCTCGCCACGGTCGGCCGTTTCCAGCCTGCGGACTTTTCGCCGGTGCCAGTCGTCTATTTCGACACGGATCGCCACTTTTTTCCATCCGGGATCGACGAGGTGCGCCACGACTCCGACGCCACCGTCCGCGCCGCCGCCGCGGAGCTGCTGTCCCTCGACCTCCCGCAATACGCATTCGCCGGATACTACATTTCCCGCGACTGGAGTCGGCGCCGCGCGGAAGTCTTTTCCGCCGCGATTCGCGACGCGGGGCGCGAATGCCACGTTTTCGAGCCGACCGGGGGCAGGGTGCGCGGCCCCGGTTTTCTCGGCGTTCTGGAAGGCCTCCGCTCGTTCGTGAAATCGCTGCCGCGCCCGTGCGGGCTTCTCGGGGCAAACGACGAAATGGGGATGTTCGTGCTGGAAATCGCGCGCGACTGCGGCATCGACGTCCCCGGCGAACTGGCGGTCCTTGGCATCGACAACGACGAGCTCCGCTGCGAGAACGCCGAGCCGACGCTCTCCAGCATCCTGCCCGACTTCGAGCGGTCCGGCGAATTCGCCGTCCGGCTTCTTGCGAGGCGACTTTCCGACCCCGGCGCGCCGCACCGGACAGAATCCTACGGAATCAAAAGCGTCGTCCGCCGCCAAAGCACGCACATCCTGCGCACGGACGACCCCTGCGTCGCGCGCGGCGTCGAACGCATCCGCCTTGGTCTGGCCGATGGCGTCCGCGTGACGGACGTCGCACGGGCCATGGGGCTGGGGCTGCGCACGGCGCAGAAGCGCTTCCTTGCCGCCGCCGGACGCTCCATCGACGATGAAATCCGCGCCCGACGGCTTGCACGCGCCCGGGAACTGCTTGCCACCACCGACGATTCCGTCGCAGACATCGCCCAGGCGTGCGGCTACGCCGACGAGAGGGCCCTGCGCTACCTCTTTTTGAGGCAGGTTGGAACGTCCCCGACCCAGTTCCGCCACGATGCGCGGCGGGGATAGGAGAATCCGGAATTCGGGCGCGACCAGAAACTGTCCGTGCAGCGGAACGCAAAGATCGCAAGGGAAATAGCGGCTGTGGCATCGTACGCCGCCGTTGGCGGCTATGCCA
>DJYI01000042.1 GCA_002448475.1 Verrucomicrobia bacterium UBA6982 | reverse complement strand
GCCGCGCAGAGCGACGCCTTCGCCGACATCGCGGAAATGACGGTCGGCGGCGGCGCGGACGCGGATGCCGTCGGCACGATCTCCGGAAGCGCGGTCCATGCGTGGAAGGCCGCCGGCGACGGGTTCTTCCAGCTGCAGGCGCGCTGCCAGAATCCGGCGGGCACGACTCTGAAGCTTGAACTCCTCGACGGGAACGGTTCGCCCGCCGTCGTGGTGACGCCGAACGGAGCGCTCGGCGACGCGGACGGCCTGCGCCGCTTCCTCTGGACGATCCCCGTCCGGGGCGGCGATTCGGTGCGGCTGACGATGTCGGCCGGCGAGCTCACGCTCGTCAAGGGGCAGTTCATCTATTTCGGCGTGCCCGAATAGCCCGTTGAAAGGTTGAAAAGTTGAATGTGGCCGCATGAATAGCACCGAACAGCTGCCTGAAACTGCCAATGGATCGTTGGCCGCAAGCCTTGCGACCGACGACTTCATCAAGTCGCGAATCTTCACGATTCGCGGCGTTCAGGTTATGCTCGACCGCGACCTGGCCATTCTTTACGACGTGGATGTCAAACGCATAAACGAGCAAGTCAAGCGCAATGCCGAGCGTTTTCCCGGTGATTTCATGTTCCGCCTTACAAAGGAAGAGTGTTTAAGGTCGCAAATTGCGACCTTAAACATGGGACAGGGCAAGCATTTGAAGTATATGCCCTATGCCTTTACGGAGAGCGGAGTGGCCATGTTGAGCGGCGTGTTGCGTTCTACCATAGCCGTCGATGTCAACATCCGAATCATGAGGGCATTTGTGGCAATGCGAAGGGCGGTCGCTTCCATTGCTCCTGTTTTGGCTCGAATCGCCGAGGTGGAACGGCTCCAATTGAATGAGAAATCGGCGAGAATCGCCGACCAGTCCCGCAACGAGGAGCGCTTCGACACCATCTTCAAGGCGATGGACGGCGGCGACTTCCCGCCGCAGAAGGTGTTCTTCGACGGCAAGCACTACGACGCCTTCTCCTTCGCCCGAAAACTCGTCCGCAAGGCGGCCAAGAGCATCGTCCTCGTCGACAACTACTGCGACGATGTGACGCTCGACATCCTTTCGCAGAAGCGCGGTGGCGTGGCCGTCACGGTCGCGACGCTTCAGAAGTGTGTCACGAAGTTCCTGACGCCAGCCGCCATATCGAAGTTCAACAAGCAGAACCAAACGATAACCGTAAAGCCCGTCTCCGCCTTCCACGACCGTTTTCTCATCCTCGACGGCGTGGAGCTCTACCACCTTGGCGCGTCATTGAAGGACCTCGGCCGTAAATATTGCGCAGTCACGAAGATGGACGCGATGTTCGTTTCGTCGATTATGCAGAGGATTCAACAGGATTGAACGGAAAACAACCGATGAAAAAGACACTTTTGGCAATGATGGCGATGGCCGCCGCGATCTCCGCCTCGGCGGCGACAGTGAAGGATCTCTCCGACAAGGAGGTCTTGACCATCGACGCCAATACCACCTGGTATGGCACGACAGGCCAAAGCCCGATCAACGTGCCGGGCAACACGAGAGCGGTTATCAATATAAAGAAAGGTGTTACGCTTACGGTGTATGGCGCAGACGCGAGCGGCCAAACCTTCGGGGTGCCTGCCATCTACGTCCCCCCGACCGCGACGCTCTACATCACCGGCGAAGGCAAGCTGGTTGCCGTGGGCGGCAACGGCGGTAACGGCGGCAATGGAAGTAGCGGTGCCGATGGCAAATACGTCGAAAGCGCTTACCACTTCAACGGCGCAGGTGGCGATGGCGGCTATGGCGGCGGCGGCGCGGGCGCTGGTATCGGCGGCGAGGGCGGCACGGGTGCAAGCGGCGGCACGGGTGGTGGGACAAGAGGCCCGCGGGCCGATGGCGACAACGATGAATACCCGGCAAACGGAACCGATGGCGGCACGGGCGGCGACGGTTCGTCCGGCGCGTCGTGCGGAAGCGTGTACATCCTCGGCACTGTTACCGTGGAAGTGAGAGGTGGCTCGGCCGGTGCAGCCGGCTCCGCCAGCGGATCATGGGGTGGCTACGGTCATAACGAGACCGGCAATGACGACTGGTATTCCGGCGGCGGCGGTGGCGGCGGCGGCGGCGGTGGCGGCGGCGCTGCAATGTCCATCGGCGGCGGCGGCGGCGGCGGCGGCGGCGGTGCCGGCGGCGGCAGCGGTTCGTTTGTCGTTACCGACAACGAAAAAAGCTTCTACAGTTCTAGCGCCGACGGCGGCCAGGGCGGCAACGGTGGCGGCGGTTATTCCGGCGGCGGCGGCACGAGGACCAGTGGCGAAGCAAGTACTTATCATGACAACTACGACTCCGATTATGGATACTCGAAGACGGGCGCGGGCGGCACCGGCGGAAATGGCGGAAGCCAGGGCAACGCCGGCAGCCTCTATAAGATGTCAACGGCAACGCTGACCGCATCGCCGGCGCGCATTCCTTCCGAGGTGACGGCGCTTTCAGGCTCCGAAAATGAAGTGGTCAATACCACAGTCACGTTCAAGCACAACTCAAGCGCGAATGTCGCAGATCAGACCAGGTCGGCGTCGCTCGCGTTCGCTCCGCCGGCCGCGCCATCCATTGCCTATGCGGGTCACGTCTTTCTCGGCTACTATACGGAAGCGTCGGGCGGGACGCAAATCTACGACGCAAGCCTCAATTGCGTCTATGCCGTCTGGCCTTACGCCGAGAACCTGACGCTCTATGCGCATTGGCTGCGGCTTTCCAACCTCACGTTCATGTCGGACGAAGGATCGGGCCTGGTCGAAGTCGGAACTGCCGTCGCGCAAAAGGGCCTGGCTCTTCCCGCCGCACCCGGGACGACAAGGACCGATTGGAACTTCGCAGGCTACTGGACGGATCCCGAAGGCGGCACGATGGTCTATGACGAAAACCTCGATCCAGTGGCGAGCGTTTGGGATTCCACCCAGGACATGACGCTCTACGCGCACTGGACGCCGGTGAGCGTATCGTTCTACCTGACGCTCAAGTCCGACGGCTCCACGGTGAGCAGGGATCTCGTCCGCCAGGGCGATGCCGTCGAATCGGTTTCGGTGCCGGCAAAGGCCAACCACAGTTTCCAGGGCTACTGGACGGATGCGACTTCCGGGACCCAGTTCTTCCATGCGGACGGGACGCCCGTCCAATCCACTTGGGACTATTACCCGGAACTGACGCTCCATGCGCACTGGGTGCCGGCGTATTCCGTCACCTTCGTTTCGATGGACGAGGCGGTAGGCTCGTCCGTCTATGCGGAAGTGGATACGGGGGCTGCCGCGCCGATTCCGTTCCGCTCAGGCGACTACATCTTCCTCGGCTACTTCACGGAGGACGGTTCGCAGGTCTTCGACGCAAGCGGCGCGCTTGTCGCGGGCGGACTGTCGGGACAGGCACCGGACGTGACGCTCTACGCACATTGGGCGCCGCCGGAGGGCAGTGTCGTGAAGCTCGTCTATCGCGGGCAGCTGAACCTTCTCGCCGGCGGTCCGGCCGTAAACGACCAGGCCTACGTGAAGCGGATGCACTTCCGGGTTTACGACGACGCGGAGGCGCCGACTCCGCTCTGGTCCATCGACGACCAGGACGTGACCGTCAACGCCGACGGCAGTTTCGTGCACTCATTCGGCGACGACGCGCTCGCGGCGCTGATCGCGACGGGCAAAGTGTCGCACGTGGGCCTCGCGATCGGCCCGTCAGCCAGCCTCGCGACCGAGCTCAAGCCGCGGCGCGCGCTCCGGCCCGTCGCCACGGTCAACCGGGCGCTCACGGCGGATGGCGCGGCGCTCGACGTCCGCGTCGGCAGCCTGGCGACCGAAAACGCCCTGGTGGCGGCCGACGCGACGGTGTCGCAGCTCGAAGTCGCGGGGCGGGTGACCGCCCCCGGCGCCGGCAAGGTCGAGGTCTCCCCGCTCGTGATCGGCCCGGACGAACTGACGCGGCTGATGCGCGGAAGCGGCGTCCGCGTGTTTTCCAGAAATGCGCCGGTGGAGCTGACGCACGGGGCGCCGGCCCTGCGCGGGCAGGTGCTGGCCACCGCTCCCTCGGACGGCATCGCGCTCATCACGAGCTGCGCCGGCGGCAGCCGCGCCCTGCGCTGCCCGGCGGTCGTCCAGTATTGCCGCGCGGGCGAAAGCGTTCGCGCCCCCACCTCGGACGCCGGCGGGCTCAAGGTGACGTTCTTCCCGTTCATCGGCTCCGCCCGTTGAAAGGTTGAAAGGTTGAAAGTTTGAACGATCATGAATTTCAAGAATCATTTGCATTGCAAGGAGGACAAGACGATGAGCTTCGCAAGAGGACTCGTTGAAAGGCTGAAAAGTCGCTTTTCAACTTTTCAACTTTTCAACTTTTCAACTTTTGCACTGGCGACGGCTGCCGCGGCTTTCGCGCAGACGGCTCTCGCGGAGACGGTTGAAATCGCGACCGCCGCCGACTGGGCGGCGTTCGCGAGCCGCGTGAACGGCGGCGAGACGACGCTCGGCGCGGTGATGACCGCCGACGTGACACTTACGCAGGAATCCCCGCGCGTCGGAACGGGCGACTATAAATACGCCGGAACATTCGACGGCGCCGGCTACACGCTGACCTTGAACTGGAGTTCTTCCGGCGTCGAATGTCTCGCACCGTTCGGCTGGGTTTCCGGAGCGACGATTTCCAATCTGCATACGGACGGCGCTATCGTCACGGACCGTCAGTTCGCCTCCGGATTGATCGGCGAAGTGCGTCCCAGCGGCGCTACCATATCGCGCTGCCGTTCGTCCGTGGAAATCACGAGCACCGTAACCGGCGATGCAACATTCGGCGGCTTTATCGGCAGGACGTACTGGAGTTCGCAGAACGTCTATATAAACGATTGTCTTTTCGACGGGGCGCTCGTGTGCGAGAGCGGAATAAACATCGCCGGTTTCGTCGGCTTCAATTTCAATTCGACGAAGCTCAAAATCAGCAATTCTTTGTTCGCCCCCGAGAAGGTCGTCGTGTCGGAACAGACGGGTTCTTCGACGTTTGCCAGGCATCAGAGCAATTCCGTGACGATGAATCGCTGCTACTACACGGCATCGCTCGGTGAAATCCAGGGCGAAGACGCATCTTCAATGACGGCAACGGCGATTGCCGCGGCTCTTGGCGAAAACTGGACCGTGTCAAACGGCAAGGCCATGCCTATAGTCGTCGAAGGGCCGGTGGTGCTTTCCGACGGAGAGATATACACTGTCGCGAGCAGCGAGACTCTCGATGGCGAGAACGGCGAAAGCGCGATTACCGTAGCGGACGGCGCGAGCGCGATCATCAACATCAGGAGCGGGGCAACGTTGACGGTGAGAGGCGGAAACGCGAGCGGAACGACCGGTGGTGTGCCCGCCATCCGCGTCCCCGAAAACTCGACGCTCTACATCGTCGGCGACGGAACGCTGATCGCGACAGGCGGCGCGGCCGCGAATGGCGGCGCGGGCGGCAATGGCAGTTCCGGTGAAGTCCAAATCGACGAGAGACAAGGCAGAGGCGGCGCTGGCGGCGCAGGCGGCGGCGGCGGCGGCGGCGGCGCTCCTGCGATCGGCGGCAGCGGCGGCGCTGGCGGTGCTGGCGGCACCGGTGCTGACTACAGCGACTGGAAGGAGTGCGAACCAGACGAATACCACTCCTACGGCTATAGCGGCGGCACCGGTTCGAGCGGTGCGAACGGCGGCGGCATGGGACGAGTCGTGATTCTCGGCAATCTCACCGTCCAGGCCGCGGCGGGTGCCGCGGCCGCGGCCGATGGCGTCGGCGGGGCGAATGGCGAGAAGGCCACCGACGCAGGTTCGGGTTGGGACTACGACTATACCGGCGGCGGCGGCGGCGGCGGCGGCGGCGGCGCGCGCGGCCAGAATGCGCAATACGGCATCGGCGGCGGAGGCGCGGGCGGCGCCGGCGGCGGTGGCGGCGGCGGTGGCGGCACCTACTGCAGCAGCACCACCACTCCCTATATAACCTTCTGGGGCGACGGCGGCAAGGGTGGCAGTTCCTACTGCGGCACTGCGGGGGCGGACGGATTTTGCGGAGGAGGTCATTCGCAAAACGATCCTGTCAGCGGCCCCGGCGGCAATGGCGGCAGTGCGAACACGGCACACGGCGGCAACGGCACGTTCCAGTCTCTGGACAGCGTCACCCTGACGGTTTCCCCGGCGCGCACGGCAGAGCAACCGGCGGCACTAAGCGCCGATGATGCGCCGGCCGCTCCAGTTGCCGTCACGTTCATGTCGGATGGTGTATCCGTCGGCACGGAGCAGGCGACTCTGATGCTCGCGCCGCCGGCCGCGCCTGCCGCTTCCAAGGCCGGCTATGCATTCCAGGGCTACTACACGGCAGGTGGAACGAAAATCTACGATGCGGAATGCAACCCTGTCTATCCCGTCTGGCAGACTGTCGATGATACAACGCTCTATGCGCACTGGGTGCCGGCGTATTCCGTCACATTCGTTTCGACGGACGCGACAGTTGGCTCGGGCGTCTATGTGGAAGGGGAGACGGGGGCTGCCGCGCCGATTCCGACCCGTTCAGGCGACTACATCTTCCTCGGCTACTTCACGGGGGACGGCTCGCAGGTCTTCGACGCAAACGGAGCACTCGTCGAGGGTTCCCTTTCGGGACTGGCACCGGACACGAAGCTCTACGCGCGTTGGGCGCCGCCGGAGGGCAGCGTCGTGAAGCTCGTCTATCGCGGGCAGCTGAACCTTCTCGCCGGCGGTCCGGCCGTAAACGACGTGGCATACGTGAAGAAAATGCACTTCCGGGTTTACGACGACGCAGAGGCGCCGACGCCGCTCTGGTCCATCGACGACCAGAATGTGACCGTCAACGCCGACGGCAGCTTCGTTCATGCGTTCGGCGACGATGCGCTCGCGGCGCTGATCGCGACGGGCAAAGTGTCGCACGTGGGCCTCGCGATCGGCCCGTCAGCCAGCCTCGCGACCGAACTCAAGCCGCGGCGTGCGCTCCGGCCCGTCGCCACGGTCAACCGGGCGCTCACGGCGGAAGGAGCGGCGCTCGACGTCCGCGTCGGAAGCCTGACGACCGAAAATGCCCTGGTGGCGGCCGACGCCACGGTGTCGGAGCTTGAAGTCGCGGGGCGTGTGACCGCCCCCGGCGCCGGCAAGGTCGAGGTCTCTCCGCTCGTGATCGGCCCGGAGGAACGGACGCGGCTGATGCGCGGAAGCGGCGTCCGCGTGTTTTCCAGGAATGCGCCGACGGATTTGGGATCCGTTACGTCGGCCCTGCGCGGGCAGGTGCTGGCCACCGCTCCCTCGGACGGCATCGCGCTCATCACGAGCAGCGCCGGCGGCAGCCGCGCCCTGCGCTGCCCGGCGGTCGTCCAGTATTGCCGCGCGGGCGAAAGCGTCCGCGCCCCCACCTCGGACGCCGGCGGACTCAAGGTGACATTCTTCCCGTTTGTAGGAAAGTGAAAGTTGAGAGGGTGGATTGCTTTCGCTCAACACGGAGGAAACGGAGAGACGGAGACACGGAGAAATGGCACTTAGCGAGAATCAAAAGGAGCTGACCGAAAAGATCATCGGCGCGGCAATCGAGGTTCACCGCGAGTTCGGCTGCGGGTTGAAGGAGGAGGCATACGAGGCCGCCCTTGCATGGGAATTGGCGCAGCGTGGCCTCAAGGTGGAACGCCAAGTGCCTTGCCCTGTCGTTTACAAGGGCGTGGTTCTTTGCGACAGCGACGATCACCCCAAACGAATCGACCTCCTTGTCGAAGACAGCGTTGTCGTGGAATTGAAGGCCGTTTCCAGAAACGAACCGGTCTTCGCAGCGCAGTGCCTGACATACCTCAAGATGAAGGACCTGCAGGTTGGACTTGTTCTCAACTTCGGCTTCCCAACCCTCAAGGAGGGAATCCGGCACGTGCTAAACGATAAGACATCTCACTCTCCGTGCCTTCGTTCCTCCGTCCCCTCCGTGTTAGGCGACAGCAACAGTTCGCAGCCATAGACAAAGAGAATTCATGACTGACACGGTGACAACGGCATTTGCGGCCGCGCTTGGATTCGGCTGGGCGGCGCTGGCGCTTGCGTTTCTTCTGCGCAAGTCCGGTCTGCGGCAGTCGCTTCCGCGCGTCTGGCGCGGGCATTCCGCCTTGGCGCGCTTCGCCGCAGTCGCCGTCGTAGTCGTCGCGACCGTTTTCGGAGGAAGCAAGCCGACTGGCTCGGGCGGCGCCGCCTCGCTTTCGACACCCAGCACTTCCGACATCATGACTGCCGCGCCGTCGGGTGCCGCGCTTTCCGGAGATGGCGACGCCACGAACGGGCTCCGTTTCACGGCGTTCGCCATGGACGGCGAGGATCGGTTCGACTTCTCCGTCGCCTGGCCCGCGACCAACCTTCCCGAATACGCGGCCATCGACATTTTCCACAAGCAGTTCTTGGACGATCCGGCGTGGCGGTGGATTCGTCGTGAGTCCGTCTGGCCTGAGGACGGCGAATACGAATTCTCCCTCAACGGCAGGAACCTGCCGTATTGGGAAGAGGTGGTTTCGCGCCGCTTCTGCGATGAAACCAACACAGTCGTATCTCCGTTTGGCGTCACCTATACAAACATTTACGCCCGCGTCCCGGAACTTACCGCCGCCGCACCTCGCTCCGCGTTCTTCATGCTCGCCACCCAGCGCGACGCCGACGGCGACGGCCTCTCCGACGCCATCGAGCGCAGCCTCGGCCTAGACCCGCTTGACCCCGACATGGACGGCGACGGCCTTCCCGACGGGCAGGAACTCGCCCTCGGCGCGAATCCTCTTTCGACGGATTCCGACGGCGACGGACTTTCCGACGCGGCGGAGGCGTCCATCGGAAGCAATCCCGCGAAAGCCGACACCGATGGCGACGGACTCGCCGACGGGCAAGAGGTGTCGCATGGCACCAACCCTCTTGCTGTTGATAGCGACGGAGACGGCCTTTCCGACCTTGACGAAGTCGGCCTCGTTTCCACTGTTCCGTATGCGTGGTTGGAGGTCGGCGAAACGCAAAACTTGCTTCTGGTTGGAGAAGCGGCTCCGTTCTCAATCCAACTTGAATCTCCGTTTGTTGCCGACGGCGTTTCGCATTCCTGTCTTGCCGTTGACACGAACGGCGTCGTGTTCCTGCTCGGGCCCGGCGATTTTGCAACCAACTCGCCGCCGATTCCGGCATCGCTTTCCGAATGGAACGGCAATCCTGCGCATATTGCGATTGCGGCGTTGTGGACTGAACTTGAGACGGATTCGCTTTCTTCCCTCAAATGCTTTGAAACCGGCGATGCCGTCGTCGTCGAGTTTTCGGATTTCCTCGATGGAGGTTCCGGAGTTCGTTCCGGGGCCGGACAGCTTCGCAGTTCCGGACGGCGTCGTGTTTCCATGCAGGTCGTTCTTCGCAGAACGGTCCATGACACTATTTTCGTTTATTATCGCGAAATCCCCGAGGGTGGAATGTCCGCCGGAGCCGTGGTTGGTGTCCACAATCGAGACAGGGGATATTTCAGACTTGCCGAAGGGTTCTACACGCTGCCCAGCCCCGGCGACCCAGCGCCTGTTCCGGAATCAGGTTTTGGACTGCGCTTCCGCCTTGGGATCGGCACCGATCCGACGATTCCGGACACGGACGCTGACGATCTCTCCGACGGGGACGAGGTTTCCGGTGGAACAGATCCGTTGTCTGCCGACACCGACGGGGATGGCGTTTCCGATGGCGATGAAGTCGCGTCCGGCACCGATCCGAACGACGCCGACGACAGCGTTGGATATCAGTCCGCGTTCGTCATTGGAAATGCCGACGAAAACGTGCCCGTGACATTTTCGCAGACGTTTTCCGTTCCCGCCGGGACGGTTTCCCTCGTCGGCGTGTGGGCGACAAGCCGCGAGTATCCGAGATACACTTCCGACGCTTCGGAATACAACGATGTGCTTGACTGGACAGTCAAGACGAACGGAACCGATGCCCTGACCGGGCGAACGAACGTGAACGCCCTCCATGCCAGTTTCGTCGCGGCCGACGACGCCGGAGAAGTCGTTCCCGAACTGACGGGACCGGCGGTTTCGCTCGGAATGTTTTTCGTCGAAGCCCCGACGAATTCGGCAATTTCGGTCACGGCCGAGTTCAAGGTGACGAATATTTCCGACGGCGCTCTTCCGAGTTCCCTCATGGCGGCGCTCTATCCGCTCCGGGTCGTTCAGGACAATTGGCCGGAGTCGCGAACGTCCACTGATTTCGGGAACAGGCACTCAAAGCGAATCCTCCGCGACGGGATTGCCTACGTGACGGGCGAACCCGCCGCGCCGCAACTGAAGGCGTCGTTTGCAGGATTGCCTGAATTTGTGGATGTCGGCTGGAAAATGGCTTTAACAAGCGAGCGAATCGAGCGTGGCACTCTCGACAACCGGAACGTTCCGGTCAGCGGCTGGACCGACGTCGCGGGAGACGACGAGTGGGACATTGCCGCCGCGTTGAATGAAATCGTCGGCGGCAGGGCAGTCGTTTCCGCGCAGATCGACGGGAACAAAACCTGTTCAACGGCATTTTTCATTCGCGGCAAGAATCCCTCCGACGCGGCGGCCAGAGAATACATCAACGCCAACGTCGATGCAGAGTTCCAGGCATACGCATGGATGATCGCGAAGCACGAAAGCAAGTTCGGCCCCTGGGTCTATAACCAGTTCAATGCACATGGAAGCAAAAAGGAACTCCCGAACTATGGCGCGCCTTCCGGCTGGGGAATCGCCCAGATCGACAAGGGGCAAAACGGCGACTCAACTGCGGAAGTTTACGACTGGCATGAAAACGTCGCGTCGATGAACGCGACGTTAATCAGCAAGCGAAGAAGATACAATGAGATCATTGGATGGTATCGTGCCGCATATCAAGATGATGCATCCACACATTGGACTGAACCAGATAATGTTTCGACGAATGTAAATGGCACAGTAATTTTGGGGCGACAATGGGCAATCATGACGTTGTACAACGGGGCTAGAGGAACGCATCCGTTGCCATTTGCGGGACATACGGACGAAAGGACCCCAATCCATTTCGATCCAGTGACGACAAACTGGGTTCTGTACACCAACAGCAACAACTACGTTCCCGTCGTATTCGGGGATGCCAACACGAGTGAGGTGGAATGATGAAATTGTGTTTTAGCGTCATGTTGGCGTTTGTGGCCTTGTCGTCTTCCATTGCGCAAGAGGCGCAGGGAAGCAAATGGGATTTCCATCGTGAAGTCCTGAAGCAGAGACTTGACACTACATATTGGAAAACATACTGGGAGGATGAATTATGGCATATACGAGCCATCTTTGTCGATATGGACGGAGATGGATTGGAAGAAATGATGGCGATAACAACGTCCGAAGAAGATCGGATGGGAGACTACTGGAAGATATGGAAACAAGATGACTCTGGTAAGTTCAGGCAGGTCTTTTTTTCCGGTGACATCTATTTTTCATGTCATTCCGAATCGTTTTACAAACTGACGTGTTTAGACAAATCGAACATTGTCGTCGGCCTAGGCATGAACGCCAACATTGAAGAGAATTGCGGCAATGGCGACAGGCGCATAGTCAGACCGACACCAGATTGCAAGTTTGTGCTTATGCCGGAAAACAAGTTTATGCTTAGCGAGATCCGGCAGGACATTGACACCTTGTTCGGCCGGGATGACGTTGTAAGCATCGAACGTCTCTACCCAGAATGGTATTTCGGGTACGATTTCACCCCCCCGCCGGACGAGCCGAGGTTCGCCTCGTTCATGCCATACAAACTACCCCAAGGCGACTTGCGTCGCGGTGGGGGGATGTCGGCTCCTGACGATTTTGCCGCATTTGCCGCAGAGTACTGCCTTGATGTCGAAACACGGACTGGCAAGTCCGCCACGGTTGCATACGCGGTTTTTCTCGATGCGGACAATGACGGCGACGCGGACTGCTATGTGTCGTCAGATGCCGAAGCGGAGGCCGGTGAAACGTTTTATTGGACACTTTACCTTTGGATGGGAACCCAGTTTGAAAAGGCAGAAAAACCGGTGTGCCCGTTGCCTGACAAAAAGAATACACACGATCTTCCCGTTTCCGTGACCGCCGGAAGGTCTTCGTTTTGCCGTGTTGTCCGTTACGAGCAGGATCCGACATACATCGTCTTGGATACCTCGAATGCCCCGAAAACAAATGTTCGGAACATGGTGCTGACGGATTCTCGCTTCCATAGAATTGAAAAACTGACCTGCTGGGAGTTTCCGTTCATTCCTTCCCCTCTCTTCGGGAAGCATAATGAGCAATCCACGCTTTCGATAAAAAGGACACGGACAACACCATGATGAATTATGTTCAATTGACGATTCTAGTGTTTGCCTACGCCACATTCTTTTCAATGCGGTCAGTTGGTGCTCTAAGTTCGCGCGAAGCGGGATTCCCGCAGTTCACGCTGGACTACGATCCGTCGAACGTGGCTTTGTCAAACGATCATCAAGACGCATATTGCTCGCAGAAGTTTTTTGAGAGATGGCACATTGTGACCGACTTGAACAGAGACGGAACCGACGACCTTATTCTGTCGGAGGATTCTGCATCCTTTGGCAATGGCGTTGTCTCATGGCATGAAATCAGAGACTGGAATAAACCCAGCCGAACGGACGAACTTTTTGACTTGAGGGTGAAGTTGGACGAGGCGACCAGACGCATTGAGTCGAAAGAATCGGAACTTCAGATGCTTAACGAAAAAATGAGCCGACATCAACCAATGCGCGCAGAGGAACCGAAGGGGCATGTCGCCAAAGACATACCAGAAATCGCAACCCATTTCAAAAGGAAACAACACCATGAAGAACTCAACTAACCGGAAAGGTTTCTTTTCAACCTTTCAACCTTTCAACTTTTCAACGCGCGCCATTGCCGCTGCGGCGGCATTCGCAGCAGCAGCGGCAATGGCCGCGCCGCCGGCGGATCTGGATCTCACGCTCGGCGAGGTGGAGCTGCCGGTTTACATGTCGGCATACAACAACGCCTTCACGCAGCCCACGGTGGCGTATCCGATTTCGACCGTCCGCGCGCCGACGGAGCCCGGCGAAATCGTGACTGTCCTTTCAGGCAAGGACGCCACGATTCGGTGGGAGCTGGCGGCGTGGACGATCGGCCGGACGCTCTCGGAGCAGCCGCCGGACGCCAAGCTCGGCGAATTCTGCACCGACATTCCGTTCGACCCGGACGATGTCGACTGGGCGGCGACCGTCTCCGCGAACGCCACGGCCATCGCCGAAGGGCGCGTCGTCTTCAACAACGGCGCGACGAACGGCTACGAGCGCGTGATCTTCACCGCGAGCGGCGCCACGGAAATGACCTGGGTCGGCCCGGGCGGCGCCACCGTCACGCAGACCTACAATATCGGCAGCTCGTCCTCGGCGCGCCCCTACCGCATCTTCGCGACGCGCGTTGACGAGGCCAACTCCGCCGCGTTCATCGACCTCACCGGCAAGTTCGTCCGGTTCTTCGGCGATCCGAAGCTCCTCCGTAGCGAATACAAGGAGTCCGCGCCCGGCGTCTCCAACGTCGTCTATGGCCTCGACTACAACCCGGCCACGACGAAGATGCTCACCGTCCGCTACCGCGCGAACGAGGAGACGGGCGCGATCGACTGCCCGCAGGGGCAGTTCGTTCTGGCCTACTACGACACCGAGACGAAGGACCACATGGTCGCCCACGTCGTCGTGGAGATCTGCCCGCCGACCGTCACGACGCTCAACGCGGAGGTCGGCGAGTGCCTGAAGCCCGCTGGCGGCGGCTTCGGAACGGAACGGCTCTACTCGGTCGTCGCGTCCGGCGCCGCGCGCGAGGAGAACGACCCCTATTCGCCATACGTCGAGAAGTATTCCGCCGCCCAGGGCGAGGAGCTGACCGATCCGGACCACGACAAGATCTTCGCCATCGCGCCGACGGACGTCTCGACGAGTTCCTCCGGCGCGGCCATGCCGTGGAAGGCAGACGTCTTCTGGCAGACGGAAGACCCGATGAAGACGAAGTGGAACTTCGAGCACGACTGGTATCTCATCAGCTGGCCGCAGGATCCCCTGCGCGTCGTGATCTCTCCGGCGGGTTCGGCGGCGGGATGCCCCGTCATCGTGCCGACGAACTACGTGGTGACGACCGGGTTCAAGCTTCCCGCGGACGTCTCCGCCTCCTACAACTCCTACAAGGGCGAACTCGACCTCAAGGGCGGCCACGGCGGCAAGATCCTCGTCCGTCTCTCGAACCAGGACGGCGGCGGCTGCCCGTCCTACCTCCCGATGGAGATGACGGACTACCGCGACGCGTCGGTGGCGACTGCGACCGTCTTCGAGTGGCCTGTCGGCATCGAGCTGACGCCCCGCATTGGCATCGAGGCCGGCGCGAATGCGCGCGCGATGTCCGAGCGCGTGGACGACAACCTCCCGGGCTTCATCTACGAGCCGGAGTCCCTGGGGCGCAACTGGAACCCGCGCCTCTACCACCGCCCACGCGGCGGAGTGGGCGGCCTGCCCGAGGACGTGCCGTCGCTGGACGAAATGCAGAGCAACGTGACGGAAGACACGGAATCCGACCCCTACGCGTCGCTCACGTCGGCGATCTACGGCGTCAACGGGGTGGACAACGCGAAGATCCAGGTCTGGTGGCGCGCGAACTTCCAGACGGAGCGCATGCCCGTCCCGGTCAACTACCCGACGCTCGTTCAGAACTACCGCGTGACGTGGGACATGACGATGGCGCCCGGACTTCTGCCGCAGATTGCGCTCTCGTCGGAGCAGGGGTCGAGCGATCCCACGCTGACCGCCTGCGGCGAACGCTCGCTCCTGCTCGTCGAACCGAACTCGACGGCGTCCGTCGATCTCGGCGGACGGGGCCTCAGCTCCGAAATGGACTCGGCGACCGTCGGCTTCATGTGCTACGTCTCGCCTGACGGCGACGCGACGCCCGGCCGTCTCGCCAGCTGGCGCTTCGGCGAGCGCGGCTCCACGGACGACGACCTGCTCGAGGCGAAGCTCGAATCGGACGGCGAAGACGGCTTCCGCGTCGTGATTGTGACGAACGGAGTGGATGCGGTTTCCGCGGCGATCAATCCCGGCGAGTGGTCCGACATCCAGCTCGGCGTCGGCAACGGCGTCGCGGGCCGCGGCGTGACGGTGACCTACGGCGCATCCGACGCCACCGCGGGCGACTCCGCGACCTTCGTGGCGCTCGACAATCTCGCGGTCTGGTATGGCGATGCGGCCTCCCCGACGGACAACACAGCCGTCTATAACTTCGACTTCGGCGCGGACGACCTTACGACTCTCAGCTCCGACGGCACGGTCCGCACCGCGACGGACGCCGCCGGCAACGTGCTCATGTGCCGGGGCTGCGCCGTCGCCGGCGCGGGCGCGCCGGAGCTCTTCCGCCTCGCGCTCAAGGCCGAGGACGGGGTGGAGCCCGAAATCTACTACGAAAACGACTGGAGCAAGGTCGGATACAACCCGAACGAGGAGCATGCGTTCGTCGACGCCGGCACCGACGGCTACGTCGTCTGGGCGCTTCGCGACGACCTCAACACCGACGCCACCTCCAAGCCGGTGGTGATGGCGATGTATGCCGAGAACGGCAAGGGCCGCATGCAGGCCTTCACCATCTCGCGGACCTCGATCTACTATCCCGAAATGGCCAGCGCCGCCATCGTCGGCAACCCGCTGCTGCCGCCTGCGCCGATCGGCCGCCTGGCCGGCTGCCAGACGTCCATCGACACCGCGGCCTCCGCCTTCGCCTTCGACGACAACGCCGTTGCCTACAAGGACCGCAAGAACGGACTCTGGGCGCGCCGCGACGGCGTCACCTCCGCCAAATACGGCTACCCGATGCAGAGCGGCTTCTACTTCCCGTCGCTCGCCGAGCAGCCCGCCGTCGGCACCCCGATCGCGTGGCTCGCATGCCGCGACATCGCCAGCCCGAGCCTGAGCGACGTCACCAACATCGCCGCCGCCGCCGACTGGTACTGGGTCGCCCAGTGGCCCACGAACGTGCCCACGCTCAAGATCGGCCAGGTCCTCACCAAGGCGACGCTTGGACTCCCCGAAATGTGGAACGCCGCGTCGATGGCCGTCTGCTACCCGAATCCCTCGATGGCCGAGGCGATGGCCGGACTCGCCGACCCCGCCACGCGCGTGAAGCTCATCGACCCGACCGTCGTGCAGACTTCGACGGCCACGCTTGACGTCAAGTCGAGCTTCCCCGACGAATACGGCTTCATACTCGGCCCCTCCGGGACGACCTTCCTGCGCAAGGGCAAGTATTACTTCAACGGCCTGCCGCCCTCCATCTCCGACCGCTTCTACGTGACGGTCGAGGACGGCGGTCTGCTGAACCCCGGCCTCCACGCCACGATGAACCTCGTCGGCCAGCTCGTCGAGAAGGAGGCGGGAGGCTCCTACCTCGAACTCAACGTCCTCACGGCAGCCGAGCGCGCCGCGATCAAGGCGCTGTGCGTCCTCGACCCGGTGCAGAAGGCCAAGGAGGTAAACGCCTGGAACGCCGCCGCCGACTCGCTCGCCCTAACGGAAGTGGAGCCGTCCCCCTGCTCGAACACCGGCATGGCGATCGAGAGCAAGGGCCAGAAGGAGATGTCGCTCGCATTCCCGAGCGGGGAGTCCTACACCAACTGGCTGAACAAGATCGCCAGCGACGACAACATCCTCGCGACGAATCGCTTCACCGTGAGCGAATTCGAGTTCAGCGAACTCGGCACGCTTCTCTCGGTTCTCGCCGGCAAGGAGGCCGCCATCCCCGGCGCCGCATTCGCGACCTGGACCGAGGAGACGGCCAAGGTCGAGAAAGTCAAGGACGGGCGTCTCGAATACGCCAAGAATCGCTACGAGGAGCTGGGCCTCGACAAATACCTCAAGCAGAAATGGGACGACGTGGCGTCCAACGCGACGTCCGTGGCGGTCTGCTTCGTGAAGGGCCACTTCGACTGGAAGACCGAGGAGCATCCAGCCGCCAACACCTATCTGGGGCGCGACCACTACGCGCTCGTCGCGGACGGCACCGGCGTCGGCTACGTCACGCTCATCGAGAACGACAACCCCGACCCGACGCAGGTCTCCGAGGGGCTGCCCGTCCAGATGCACGTCATCAAGGTCGTGCCCGAACTCTACGCTGACGGCATCGCTGTCCTGAGCGATTCGCTCAACAAGCTCTCCGAGAAGCTGACGCTGCTCTACCGCACGCCGCTCGGCTCCACGTCGGACAAATACGAGTTCCAGTGGTGCTACACGACGCCGAACGAAGACGGCACGGTCCCCGTCAAGGGCTCCGCCTTCTGGAAGGACCGGGCGCTCGACGCCGGCCTCGTCTCGCTGCAGCTCGGCCAGAACGGCGCGAACCTCCAGGACTACGTCAACACCTACTACACGCTCCGCTACCGCCCGCTCAGGGGATCCGACACGTGGAACCTCCTCGCGGCGGCGCATCCGGAATGGACGAGCGACGAGCAGTTCTGGAGCCCGTGGGCCGACGAGCAGCTCGCCGAAGGGTGGCTCCAGCGCGTCCTCAACGCGCTCACGCCCTTCGCCCAGCGCGTGGAGGACTTCTACAACAATCCGAGCGACATCTGGCTCACGATGCTCGAGCAGATCGGCCGCCCCTACCAGGGCGACGTCGCGCTCAACAACGACAACCTGACCGAGGTCGGGCTGCTGGAGCTCTACCAGACCGTCTTCAACCGCGCCGAGTCGCTGCTCGTCGCGGCCGGCGGCAAGAACATCGACATGTCCAAGCAGCTCATGCTGGCGCAGACGCGCATGGGCGAGTTCTACTCGCTCCTCGGCGCGGAGGCGTATTCGGACGCGAAGAACCCGCTCATCCCGGCGGGCTACGACGGGCAGCAGTTCGCCTCCGGCACCTTCTCCTTCGCCAACCAGGTCCCCTCGCTCCTCGACGAGGAGCTGGCGCTCCTGCGCGGCCGCACGTCGGCGACGGCCTTCCCGCGCATGACCGAGGCGCCGCTCTACAACCGCCTCGCCTGGAACCTCACCAAGGGCATCACCGAGGGCGAGCCTGCCTACGTCGCCAACTACGGCATTCGCGCCCGCGACGGCATCCTCGACGTCAACTGCGCCGCCGTCCAGTACCCGCAGGGCCACGGCGACGCCTGGGGCCACTACCTCTCCGCGCTCACCGGCTACTACCGGCTTCTGCGCAACCCGTGGTTCGACTGGACGGCCGCCATGGGCGAGATGCTCATGGACCAGAAGCTCATGAACGTTGACTACCAGGACGAGCAGAAGTTCGCCGACGCGGCCGTGAAGCTCGTCCAGACCGGCACCGACGCGATGGACCTCACCCTGCGCAAGGCATACAAGGAGAACAAGGGCGACGCGACCGCCGCCTACTTCGACTCCGACAAGGAGCAGGCCTTCGGCTACGGCGAATGGGCCACGCGCACCGGCATGGCCGCCGCCTACAACTGGATGGCCGTGAACGCCCTCCTGCCGACCAACGACGCGCCCTACCAGGCCTTCACGGACAAGGGGGTCAAGAAGATCAACCGCTTCACGGCCTCCGAACTGCCCGTCCTCGCCTCCTCCGTCCGCGTCCTCCAGCGCAAGCTCGGCGGCTTCGAGTCGGGCGCGAACCCGCTCGGCCTCTCCGAGAACGCGATTCCGTTCGACATCGACCCCGACCGCCTTGCGCAGAAGGAGTCGCACTTCGAGCAGATCCTCGAGCGCGCCGAGAAGTCCCTCGCCAACTGCCAGCTGGTCCTCGACTACGCGAACGTCTTCGGCTCGCGCCTCGCGCAGGTCTCCAAGGACGAGGAGTCGCTCATCGCGGAGGTTGACGCGCAGGAGCAGGCCTTCAACAACTCGCTCATCGCCATCTACGGCACGCCCTACTCCGGCGACATCGGCGTGGGCCGCACCTACCCGCAGGGATACGACGGTCCGGACCTCTACAACTACAACTACATGGACCTCACGCCCTTCGGCATCCTCGAAGATCTCCAGACCATCTTCACGAACTCCTACAAGCTCGTGGAGCGCGACACCGGGCACTACGTCGGCCTCGGCTGGAAATACAAGAACGACCGCGACTGGCTGGGCGAGGAAATCCCGGACAAGTACGAGGAGATCCCCATCTCCTACATCGTGAACGAGGGCGGCATCCGCATGAAGCCGATCACGGTAACCGGCTCGCGCCGCATGGAGGGTTCCATCCAGGCCGCCTACCGCAACTACATCCAGGCCTACCTGAAGGTCAAGGAATTGATGTCCGACTACGACACCAAGCTCGAGACCCTCAAGTTCGGCGTGGAGATGGCCAAGAGCGCCGAGAAGTCGCTCTGGCGGACCCTCGGCGTCGAGCTGGGCACGATCCTCGCGAAGCTTCCGGCCGACACGATGTCGGAGGATTTCAGTATCGATCTGTGCAACTTCGGCCTTAGCGTCATGATGGTCAGCGACGCCGTTGACACGGACACCGTCCCCGCCGTCTCCGGCGCGGGCACGACGGTCGTCACCGATCCCAAGTCCCTCGTCCGGGCGAGCATGGTTCCGCTGGAGATGTTCAGGTTGCGGTGCATCACGGCACAGGCCATACAGGCGTATCACGCACGCTACTCCAAGCAGATGGCCGGCATGTTCATCGATTTCCTCAAGAGCATCTATGACATGGAGGGGCAGATTCAAGGCACCTACGACGAGCTCCGCGGGAAGATCGACGAGGCGGCCATGGCGGTCAACCTCGCGGTCCTGCCGATCCAGCCCGCCTTTGCCGACCTGGCCGCCGCCGAGGCCGCCTACCGCGCCGAGGTGGAGAAGGGCCAGCAGCTGCTGGAGCAGCGCGCCCTCTGGCGCCAGCAGGTCTCGAACGGCGCCACCGAGCGGCGCTACCTTGACATGTACAACCGCGTGCAGCGCAACATCGCGCTCACCAAGTACACCACCGCGTTCGACACCGCTCAGCGCTACGTCTGGGAGCTGGCGAAGGTTTACGACTACGAGACCGGGCTGCTCTCCAGCGACCCGCAGGCCGGCAAGCAGTTCCTCGCCGACATCATCGCGACGCGCTCGCTCGGGCAGAATGGCGTCTCCATCGCCTCCGCCACGACCGACGGCGGCCTCTACGACATCGTGAACCGCATGAAGGCCAACTGGGACGTCCTGAAGCCCCGCCTCGGCATCAACAACCCGGACAAGCCCGAAAAGTGGTTCTCGCTGCGCTACGAGCGCTTCCGCATCAAGCCCGACGCCTCCGGCGACGAGGCCTGGCGGCGCGAGCTGCGCAAGTACTGGCAGCCCGACATCTACGCCGTTCCCGAAGTCGCGCGCCACTGCCAGCCGCAGCAGGGCCAGAACTCGTCCGCGCTCAAGGAGCCGGGGCTCGTCATCCCGTTCTCGACCTCGATCCACAACGCCGAGAACTTCTTCGGCCACACCCTCCAGGGCGGGGAGTCGCAGTTCTCGAGCGCCGACTACGCCACCAAGATCGCCGCCGTGGGCGTCGATTTTGCCGGCTACGACGCGCTGACGACCCAGACGACGACCGGCCTCGCGACCGAGCCGAACATCTACCTCGTCCCCGTCGGCACCGACTACATGCGCGCCCCGGCGGGCACGACCCGGACGGTGCTTGGCTGGAACGTCGTGGACCAGGTGCTGCCGCTGCCCTACACCATCGGCTCGGACGAGCTGGACGCGCAGGACTGGATCGCGACCTTCTCCGGCCTCGACGGCACGAGCGACGCGACCGCGACCATCCGCCGCCACTCGACCCTGCGCGCCGGCGACGACTTCACGTCGTCCCGCCTCGTCGGGCGCTCCGTATGGAACGACAAGTGGCTCCTCGTGATCCCGGCCTCGTCCCTCAACGCCGACCGCAACCGCGCCCTTGACACCTTCATTGGCGGCGTCGGCGACATCAGGATCGGCATCAAGGCCTACTCGCGTCAGGGCAACTGACGCGAGTTGAATGGTTGAAAGGTTGAAAAGTTGAAAATGTTGCCAATGTGGAAATGTGAAAATTCCCAGTTCCAATTGCCAATTGGAAGCCGATTCGGGCATTGGTTGCTGGCAACACTGGCCATTGGCAACATTTCCACACTGGCAACATTCGCCATCGCCCCGGCGGCGATGGCGGAGCAGCCCGCCTACACCAACCATGCCGGAAACGTCGTGGCTGGTGTAGTCGTGGCGCTGGACGCGCGCGCGACGACGATCTCGAACGCGGAGGAGACTGTGGAGTTGCCGCTGTCTATTTTTCCGGAATTTGAGCGGCGTCGCATCGCGGCGGACTTCGCCATCCGTCAGGGCGGCGGCTTGCCGGGGACTGGACTCCCCTCTGGCGGACAAATCGATCAGTTGCGTGTGCCGCCTGCCGTGAAACGGGCGGTTGTCGGCGCGAAAAAGGCGATGGCCCGCTCGCGCAAGCGGGCGGCGCTCGGCCTCTGCTCGCAGGAGGAATGCGATGCCTTCTGCGCGGAATCAGAGGAGTCCCTGCGAATCTACCTCGACAAGCAGGTCCTTGATGGCGTGATCACTCCCGCCGAGCGAACGGCGCTTGCCCGGTAGCGGTTCGCGTGTGGAAAAGGGCAAGGTGAGGCCGAAGACCTCCCGAAGCCGTTCGCCCCGGCGTTGGTGGTCACTCTCGCGCTGAGGCGCCGACTCTGGCGCGCCGGCGCGTCATTTCGCCTGGTCGCGGTGGGCGCGACGCCAGTCGGTCATGGTCGTCCCGGTGATGCGGCGGAACAGGATCGAGAGGTGCTTTTCCCCCGAAAATCCCGTGATGCCGATGATTTCGCCGATGGAGGCGGAGTCGGTTTCCAGCAGGCGCTTGACGCGTTCAATGCGCGCGAGCGCGATTTCCTCGTGCACGGAGCGTCCGAGTTTTGCCCGGAACGTGCGCTCGAGATACCGGCGCGAACACTTCGAGGCGGCGGCGACTTCGTCCACGGCGACCGGCCCCGTCGCCGCGTGCGTCCGGATGTAGGTCAGGGCGCGCGCTACAGTGGCGTCGCTCATCGCGTCGTAGCCCGTGGATCCGCGCATGACGACTCCGATCGGCGCGATGGCGACGTGCGGCTCCGGAATGTCCCGGCCGTGCATGACGGCGTCGAGCATCGCGGCGGCGATCTGCCCGCATCGGTAGTCCCCCTTCCGTATGCTGGAAAGGGCGGGCACGGTCGATTCGCAGAGCAGGATGTCGTCGTCCACGCCCAGGACGGCGATCTGCTCCGGGACGCGCAGACCCGCCTCGGTGCTGGCGTTCAGGACTCGGCGGCCTTGCTCGTCGTTCGCGGCGAAGACGGCAGTCGGCACCGGCAGCGATCGGAGAAACCGCGTGAGCCGCGCCATGGACTCCGGCACCTCCTGGGAGCGCGGGCTTCCAGCCCGCGAACTCGCCGCGGGCAGGATGCCATCCTGGGAGCGCGGGCTTCCAGCCCGCGAACTCGCCGCGGGCAGGATTCCATCCTGGGAGCGCGGGCTTCCAGCCCGCGAACTCGCCGCTGGCAGGATGCCCTCCTGGGAGCGCGGGCTTCCAGCCCGCGAACTCGCCGCGGGCAGGATGCCCGCGCTCCCAGGTTCATCCGCCGGTTCGAAGACGTGGCATGAAAAGCCCGCCTCGGCGAGCGCCTCCTCGTAGCCCGCGCGGCGCTCCGCGCTCCAATACCAGCGCGTCGGCTCGCCGACCCACGCGAAGTTGCGGTAGCCTCGCTCCAAGTAGTGGCGAGCCGCCATCGCGCCGATCGCGCGGCTGTCGCGGTGGACAAACGGCATGGACTTCAGCAGGCCGCTGTCCAGAAGCGCGGGCGCGGGATCGATGATGACCACCGGAACGCCTGAACGCGCGTATTGCATCCCACGTTCCTCCGAAAACCCGCCGGAGGCAATGATGCCCGTGACGCCTCCGTCCCATGGCTCCGGACCCATGTTCAAGCTGCGGTCCTCCGTCGAAAGACACTGCCACGGGCCGTGCGTCCGCGCATAGTCGAGGATGGCGCGGAAGGTGGCTTGCTCGGATCGTCGCGTCAACCCGAAGTTGATCATCACGCGAGTGGTCTGCGGTGGACGCATCATGGCGGGAACAATGCCACATCACGGGAAAAATGGCAACAGCGCGGCGACAAAGTCGGGACTTGTGCGAAGGACTGCGCCGATGCTATCATCCTAAATGTCGCAGTTGAAG
>DJYI01000080.1:90950-120674 GCA_002448475.1 Verrucomicrobia bacterium UBA6982 | reverse complement strand
TCCCACTTGTCAAGCACCTTGCGGAACCTAGGACCGCCGTAAAGGGCCTCCATGCGGCGCAGAAGCTCCGCGTCCGGGACCTCGCGCCTGGCAGGAACGCGCACCAGCAGATGAAAATGGTTGCTCATGATCGCGAACGTGAGCATCTCCACGCCAGAAAACGCAGCCGCCGCGCGGATCATTCCGAGCAGAACGGACTTCTCCGCCTCGTCGATCAGGAACCGCCTCCCGCCGATCCGGCTCACCACATGGTAGAACCCCTCGCCATCCACCTTGATCCTCGGTCGCCTCATATCGCCTCCTGGCCCGGCACCCTACCACCTCCCCCCAGCCAATGCAAGCATTTTTTAAGGGGACAGACCCCTTTACAATTTTTCAAAAAGGCAAATTAAGGGGACAGACCCCTTAAATTGTTTGCCTTGGGTTTTGCGTTAGCGGGCGTATTCAGATAGAATCCGCCCCATGACACGCATTCTTTTCGTCTGCCATGGCAACATCTGCCGGAGCCCGATGGCAGAATTCTGCATGAAGGACCTGATCCGGAAGGCTGGGGTTGAGGCCGATTACGAAATCGAATCCGCAGCGCTCCACACCGACGAGATAGGCAATCCAGTCTATCCACCGGCACGCCGCGAGCTCGCCGCCCACGGAATCTCGTGCGCCGGCAAGACGGCCCGCCTTGCAACGCCAACCGATTACTCTCGGCACGACCTGATCGTTGGAATGGACGAGGCCAACCGGCGGGACATGCTTCGACTTTTTTCCAACGACCCCTATGGCAGGATTTCACTCCTCCTCGACTGGACTGACCATCCGCGTCCAGTCGCCGACCCGTGGTACACCCGCGATTTCGCCACGACATGGCGCGACATTCTTGCTGGATGTTCGGCGCTATTGGAGAAAACTAAGCGGTTGGAGAATTCAAAATGAACAACGTGACACTTGGACGCACTGGCATATCCGTTCCGCAGAACGGCTTCGGAGCCCTTCCCATCCAGCGGATCCCGAAATCGGACGCAGTGCGTCTCCTTCGCCGCGCCTTTGACGGCGGCATGCGCTACTTCGACACCGCTCGCGCATACTCCGACAGCGAGGAGAAGGTCGGCGAGGCATTCGCCGGCTCTCTTCGCGACCAGATTGTTCTGGCCACCAAAACGATGGCAAAGACTCCGGCTGAGTTCCGCGAGCAACTCCACACTTCGCTGCGCCTGCTCAGGACGGATCACATCGACATTTACCAGTTTCACTGCGTCGGCCAGTGCTGGCGTCCGAACGACGGATCCGGAATGTATGAGGAAATGCTCGCCGCCAAGGCCGCCGGCAAGATCCTCCACATATCCGCCACGGCGCATTTGATCGCCGTTGCCGAGCAGTGCGTCGATTCCGGACTATACGACACTATTCAATTTCCGTTTTCGTATCTGGCTTCGGAGCGCGAGGTCGCACTGGTGCGCCGCTGCGAGTCCGCCGGCGTCGGATTCATTGCGATGAAAGGTCTCGCAGGCGGCCTTATCACCCGTTCGGACGTCGCGATGGCCTACATCGCCCAGTTCCCGAACGTCGTCCCCATCTGGGGCGTGCAACGCGAAAATGAATTGGACGAGTGGCTTTCATACATGGCGGAAACTCCGGCAATGACTCCGGCGCGCGCCGCGCTGATCGAGAGCGACCGCATTGCGCTTTCAGGCTCGTTCTGCCGCGGATGCGGATACTGCATGCCGTGTCCCGTGGGCATTCAGATCAACAACTGCGCCCGCACTTCGCTTATGCTCCGGCGAGCACCTTCCGCCAACTGGCTCTCCCCGGCCTGGCAGGCGGAGATGGACAAAATAGAACTCTGCCTCAATTGCCGTCGCTGCGCCTCGCGCTGCCCATACGGATTGGACACGCCGGCGCTTCTTCGCGCCAATCTCGCCGACTACCGCCGCGTTCTCTCTGGCGAAGTAAAGGTCTGATCAGGCGTTTCAGCTGGCGGCGGAGGAAAAGCCTCATTTGGCCGCGAGGGTCCAATGCATTACGCCGCCGGACTTCCATGCATGGCCTCGTTTTCAAAACTAAAAGCACCGAATCATGTGCGTTTTCTTCTACAGACTATTTCTACAGACTATTGCAGAAATTGAGAACGCAGCGCAACGGTAATTTTCCCGTTGACTTCCACATCGGCCCGTGGCAGTATTCCCGCCCGTTGAACGGGACGTTAGCTCAGTTGGTAGAGCAACGGACTTTTAATCCGTGGGTCGCGGGTCCGACTCCCGCACGTCCCACCAATTCAAGCCCATAAATGCAAGGATGTTTGCGGGCTTGTCAGGCTCTCCGCGCTGAGTCGCATTCCCGGAAAGTGGCGCCAGACGCAGTTTGCACGCGTATGGCCGGCGATATCGCTCCACAACGCTTTCTTCTATTCGCCTACGCGCGGCGGAGCGGCCATTCCGAGATGCCGCTCGATGGCACGGGCGATGCGCTCATGGCCACGATTTCCGGGGTGTAGCATGTCGCTCCGGGCGTCATGGAAGAATTCGGAATGCGACGCAAGGAGCGGAAAGAGACCCGATTCTGCATGTAGGTCTATCACGCCGGCGGCCCACAAATTGCCGGCCTCCTTGACCGCCTGAACGTAGTCGTCGATGAAAAGTCCGGCCTCGTTGGAATGCGTCTCGTCTGGCTGGACGTTCTCCGGCCCGAAGGTGGCGTAGCCGCGGTGTATCGGCGTCAGGAGAAAAACGTCCGCTTTCGGCCAGCCGTCTTTGACTGCCGACATAACAACGTTGACGCGCCCGCGGAACGTCGCTTCGTCACGGCTGAACCGTCGACGCCTGACCGAAACCATTCCATGCCCTCGATCCACGGTGGCGTCATCCATTTCGAACCATTCCCCGAGCGGGACGCTTGAATTGAAATCGTTCGTTCCGGCGAAGACGAATATCGCATCGACGGCGCAGCCATGCTCTTCCGAAAGGCGCCGGACCTGCTCCGGAAGATCGCGCCATTGCGCGCCGTTGCGCCCCAGCACAATCGGGACGAGTCCCGTGTCGCGCTCAAGAAAGCCCCAGTAGTTCTCCGAGCACCCGATGTGCGCCGCATCCGTGATGCTATCGCCAAGAAACGCGACACGTCTGCCACTCCAATCCGCCCATGCGGGCGCTCCAGACCTCTCTGACGCAAGTTTTTTCATTTTTGTCCTCTGTTACAAAAGTCAACTTTCCGTTATCGGCTAAGTCCCGGATCCTAGCAAACAGCCTGTATGAATGCAAAATTCAACATGTAGCGCGGGGCATCTCAAAACTAGTGGTATTTCTGCGGAAGCGGATGCGCCTTCTATCCACCCGACCAAACGCACCCGCCTGGCTAACTTGCGAGAGTGGCGCCTACCGCTCGTGCCTCCGGTTCGGCGAATACGGGCAACCAGAGCCATAGGAGGAGCTCCCGCACCAGATGCATCTGGCACCGTTGCCACCATGCTTGTGCCGACCAGTCATGGAATAGGGGCATCCGCCACCGTAGGACGAACTGCCGCAGAATTCGCACGACTCGCCAGTGCCACGGTGCTGGTGACGGCCCGTTTCCGAATACGGACATCCCGAACCGAATGACGCGCTCCCGCAGAAGCGGCAGCGCGTCGCGGCGGCGCCCGTTGCCAAAAAGGCAGCAAGACCGAGAAACACAGCGATCATCGCATTTTTTGTTTTCATGCCGCCCCATTTTCCACATCCTCGCCGGAAACTCAACGCAAAAAACAAACATGGGCGCAAGGTTGATTCGCGCCATGCCATGTGGTAGGGTTCCGCCACCGCTCCGACCATCGGAGAAAGGTCAACCCTCACGATTCCGAAAGTCACAATGAACAGAAAATCACGACTGTCCTCAGCCGTCGCGTCGATCGTCGCCGCGTTTGTCCTCTGCGCACCCGCGTCAGGCACGTCCGCCTTCTCCGTCCACGGCTGCTTCGGCGACCACATGGTCCTGCAGCGCGACAAGCCGGTGCGCATCTCCGGCACCGCATCGCCAGGAACCGAGGTGCGCGGGAGCTTCCGCGGCGCATCCGTCGCGGTCGAAGCCGGGCAGGATGGCGAATGGACGCTAGAATTCCCCGCCGGAAGCGCCGGCGGGCCGTTCGAACTCGTCATCGACGCCCTCTCCGCCGTAATCTTCCACGACGTCATGGTGGGCGAAGTATGGTTCTGCTCCGGGCAGTCGAACATGGAATACCCGGTGTGGCATCCAGGCCAGTTCTGGGGACTGCCGGACGGCGAGGCCGTCGCCGCGGACGGAGATGCCGGCATCCGGCTTTTCCTTACGCCGCACGCGGTCGCGCCCGACGGCCCGTGCGACGAGCCGCCGGGCCGTCCCGTCTGGCGTCTTGGCAGCGACCCGGCCGCCGTGAAGCCCTTCAGCGCGGTCGCCTGGTTCTTCGGGCGCGAACTGCGCCGCCGCCTCGGCCCCGACGTGCCGGTCGGCCTCGTGCAATCGGCCTGGGGCGGCACCCGCATCGAGCCCTGGATTTCCGAGGCGACATTCGCCGCGGCGTCGGAAACTGCGGCGCTTGCGAACATCGCATTCGCAAAGGCGGCGACGAGCGAAGAGTCCAAGGCCAGGATGGAGGAGCTCCGGCGCAAAGCCCGCGAAGACCTGGAAAACTGGCTGCGCGACAAATACTTCGCCCCCTTCGCGCAGGTCTCGGCCAAGGCCCTTGCGGAATGGGCCAGCCCCACGCTTTCCCCGGACGAGGAGGCACAGTGGAAGCGCTGCGCCATGGGCGCCGGCGGCGGCCTTTCCAAGGTGGGAGTCACATGGCACCGCCGCGAATTCGTCCTGCCCGAGGACTGGGCCGGCAAGGAAGTCGTCCTGCGCATCAAGACCCTGGACGACTGCGACGAAACGTTCCTCGACGGAGCCAAGATCGGAGAAACTGGAATCTCCACGCCGCAATACTGGGCACAGGAACGCGTCTATCGCGCGACCCTTTCCGCAACGGAAGGCGGACGCCACGTGCTCGCCATCCGCCACCAGAACCACTTCATGGTGGGGCGCATCGCGGGACCAGTCACCATCGCGCTGGCCGGCGCCGACGACGCGAAGGTGACGCTTGACGGCGGCGAGTGGACCGAGCGCGTGGAGTTCCACGTCGATCCCGCCTTCGCCGGAGTGCGCCCGTCCGCCGAGATGTTCGACGCCGACCCGCGCACGTCGCAGCAAACCCCATCCACGCTCTTCAACGCCATGGTCGCCCCGTTCGCCCGATACCCAATGCGCGGCGCGATCTGGTACCAGGGCTGCTCCAACGCCGGGAATCCAGACAAATACCGCGACTACCAGCGGGAAATCGTCGAGGACTGGCGCAGGGTCTGGCGCGACCCGGGCTTCGTGTTCATCGGGACGCAGCTCGCGGCGTTCCGCGCCCATCACCCGAAAGAGCCCTTCCCCGACGGCTTCTGGAAGGACGACACGCCGGAGAGCAATCCCGGATACGCCCCGATCCGCGATTCGCAGACCGTGCTCTGCGACATTCCCGGCTGCGGACTGGCCTGCGCGATCGACGCCGGCAACCCCGCCGACATCCACCCGTCGCAAAAGCGCGTCGTCGGCGAGCGTCTGGCGCACGAGGCGATGCGCCTCGCCTACGGCGACGCGGCGGCGCTGCCGGGGCCGCGCGGCGCCGCCGCGACGGCTGACGCCGACGGCACGGTGCGCGTCGCTCTGCGCGACGCCGGCGAGGGGATCGAACTGCGCGGCGACGCTTCGGCGGCGGCGCATCTCTTCGCGCTCTTCCGCGAAGACGGCACGGGCGAATGGGCCGACGCCAGCCTCGGCGAAGACGGAACTCTTCGAGTCCGCGCGCCCGGCATTGCGCGCCCCGTCCGCGTCGAATACGCCTGGAGCGCCTATCCGCCCGCCCCGTGCCTCTACCGCAAGGGGGACGGGATTCCTCTCTTCCCCTTCCGCCTCGAAACTGCGTCGCGGGACGCCCAGCCCCCGAAGCCGGCGGCGGCCCCGTAGAGCGCCGCGACGTGCGTCTTTCGCGGATCACGGTCGGCGGAGCCCCGCTCGAATCCGCCAACGTCGCGACTGGCCCCTTCGCCGACGCACCCGTGATTTCTCCCTGACAAGTCTGGACGCATGGAGCGGCTCCGGCGCTCCCATGCGTTCGCCTTGATTCGAACGCGTGGGGGCCGCCTTCCGATTCGATCATTGCTCGTTCGACTTACTCGGATGGAGAAGCATCGCAGCGTCCCGGGTCTTCCGCGGCAAGCGCGCCGGATCCGCTTGCGCCGCCGTCACTAGAAAACATCAACGCGCCGAACGATCCGGAATGCTTCCCTCCGGAGTAAGATCCGTCTGCGCTGGCAGCGCTAAGGGCTCCGCTCGAAGGGACCCGAAGCGAGGCGAACACTTGCACGAGAATCTGCCGCGCACGAACAAAAATGCCAGGCGACTTCGATTCGCGCGGACCGGCGACATTCAGCAGGAGTGCGGAGGGGTCGTCAGGTCGCACGGTCGCTTCCAGCCGGAGCATCCAGTCCCGGATCCGCGCGGCCGCGTCGGCGTCCCGCAGGCAAACGACCTTGAACGGGCGCCCGAACTTCCTGGCGGCGTCCACTGTGAGCTGCGTCCCCGGCGAAAGGGGTGTCGTGACGACAAGGACGAGCGTGGCGTCGGAATCCCTGACGTTCGCCTTCGTCCGAGCAGGGTAGCTGGCGCTCGCATGCTCCTTCATGTTGCGGTAGAACCCCGGCACGATTCCGTCTTCTGCGCGCCGGCCCTTCGGAATCCATCCGCCATACGGAAGACCGGACGCCAACGCTGCGGACAGCCCCGCGCGGTCCACGCCGGTTTGCCCACCGCTCACTATTTTCCATTGCCGACGCGCCGTTGCGCGATTCGCGTTTTCGTTCATTTCATTCATGTCTTTTTCAATGTCTTCCTCAAAGTTCCATAGTCGCATTGCCGCAGTTCGCCCCGGAGCAACGCGGTCTCTACCATACACACCACCCTGAGAGAAATCAAGGTTGAAATGACGAAAATGAAAAATAATTCTCGGAAACCAAATCGCGGCGGTTGGCACGACTCATTCCGCGCCGAAGGAGAACCCCGCGCCCGGCAGGCTGCAGAACAGGAATTCAATGGGATGCAGGTCGAGGCGCGAGGTCAGTTCCGCGGCCATTGTCTGGAACTTGTCATACCACGCCACGCTGTAGGGGTCGCCGGTCTCCTTGAAGACGAGCCGGTGCCACGCCACCTCTTCCCAGCGGCCATTGGCGATGACTCTGTTCGTTCCGACCCTGCGGTATTCCCTGACGGCCAGCTCCGTCGTTTCGTCGTCCATCGGACAATGGCAGTCCTTGAAGCGGAGGCGCGGGCTGTCGGGCGCAAGAAACCAGGCTTCGAGCCTCCCTTCGTCGATTTCGGCGGTGCGGCCTCCGAGGAAGTCCCAGAAACGGTCGACGTAGGCATGCGCCTGCGTCCGGTTGATCACGGACTGGATTTTCCCGAACGTGATGTCGCTGTCGAATCCGAAATCGTTCCCCATGTCGGCGCCGACGGCCGCTGCGATGCTCTCGGCGCATTTCCGGAAACTGTCTTCCGGGTCGGCGCCGCGAGCCAGGGCCGCCTCGTAGTCGCGGAGCGCCGCCCGCCCGCCGAGGTCGAAATCGATCTCCGGCTCGTCCTTGGCCAGGAGCGCATCGCCCCGCGACCGACGCCGCGGCCAGATCGGCTCCGCGAGAACTTCCCTCACGGCCCGCCCGAACGGATCGCTGAAAAGAGCGATGGCATTCCCCATCCTGTGAATCGTGTCGCTTGTCATTGTCATGGCATTCCTATGTCTCCCGGGACAGTGTCGGCTCGTTTACAAGACTCGATCCGTTCCTTAATGAACGATTCCTGAAAATGGCCGTCAAAACAACTCCGATGAGTCCTATGGCCCCGCCAACGCTATGCCGATTATCCCAGGATTTGTCGCAGACTTGCCTTCAAATTGCGCTGTCTGGCCTCAATGAATGACCGGAAATCCTCAATTGCAAGGCTCGTGTCATCATCCACGAACAAGTCGCCGGTCGAGACATGTTTTTGACTGGCCCACTCCTGCAAGGGGGTGTCGCCTTTGCCACCTGAACCGTTTTCCTGCGTGCCGAGGAGCTGCAGATTGAGGACGGTGTTGTAGTTTTCCAGGAAGAACTTGCGGTCATCGTCGGAAAGGTTCAACTGTGCCAATTTGGCCTTGTCCTCAAAGATGGTCTTCGGATGCATGTGATCCTGGGCAACGGCCTTTCCGAACTGAATCGCCTTGTCCGGATACAGCAACTGAAGGACGAGCGTGCATTCTGGACTTTGATATTGGGACGAAAGCAGTCCCTCAAGGAAATCGTCCTCAAAAGAATAGTTTTTAACGGCATCTCCAGTGCAAGAGGCGACAATTTCATCGAACGGGAAGCTGCCCGAGGAATCGTTGCGAATGACCTCGCGGAATCTCCGCAGGATCGTGTCTGACTGTCCACTGAAAATCCGCTTCAGCAAAGACAGGTTCAGCCATTTGAGGATTGACTTCCTGTCCTTTTCCGGGAAGGACGGCTTCGACACCTTGTCGGCAAGACGGTTCTTGTACAGCCAATAGGCGATCGGGATCGCCGCGTTCTTTGCGGTGAGCAGCGAATCGGAATATCCAATCGACTCCAGAAGCTCGAACGTGGACACCAACGCCTTTTTGATGTCATCCCACGCCGCTTCGAACCGGCGCACCTGCTCCAAATTGAAATTGGCCAACTTGAATCGGATGTCCTCCGATTCGCAAACGAGCATTGCCTTCGAGATGAAATCCTGGGAAACGTTGAAGTTGGGATTGCCAAAGCCGAAAATGAGCTTCCTGACGTTGGCGATCTCCTTTCTCGCGTCATGACGCTCCCAGTTTGCGGACGAGATGGACATCAGAAGGTCGGAAAACGACAATGGCGTTCCGCCGCTGTTCGTCCGGAGGAAGATGTCCAGAACCTTGTCCTGGTCCTGCGATGCGATTGTCGTGTAGTTCATCACCTCTTCCGTATGGTATTTGCGGAAGAGCTTCATAAGAGTCGCCCGGGCGAATTCGTTGCCATGCAATTTGTTTTCAAACAGGAAGGACACGAGTTTCCCGTCATCGAAACCTGCGATCTCACCGACTTTGAACCAGAAGTACCCTTCATTGCAGTTGCATGAGCGGACTTCGTCATCGGTCAGAAACTTGAACTCGTACTCCTTCTGATTGTCGATTTGCGATGGCAATCGGCGCCCCAGATTCAGATACAGGCGCCTCGTGGGGAACGCGTCCTCGGTGTCCCTGTACCACTTGCCGGCCTTCTTGTACCTGTAGGTTCCGAAAAGGCCGATGTAGAGGCTCGTAAGGCGCTGTTGCCCGTCGATCACGGCGAAAAAGTCCGGCACTGCACCGGAGGCAAAGTCCGGGTTGTTCTCGTGGAAATGTTCGCAGTAATTCAGCAGAAAGCCATAGAACTGCTGGGTATTCCGTATGGCTGCGTCCTCCACGTGCCACAACATGAACGAATTGATGGGGTAGCCGCGCATGATGCTGTCGAAAAGCATTTCGATCTGCTCCGGGGACCAGACAAACTTCCGCTGAATGGCAGGGAGGACAAAATGGTGGGATTCGATATTCTCCATCGCCGTCTTGATGGTCTTGTCGATTGTAATCGCTGACATAAAAACACTCCTGTGTTGGTTGGTTGTTGGTGAAAGTAGTGGTTGGTTGTTCGCCCCGCCCGGCGGGCGCCGGACGGTGCGAATTGAGTTCCAACCGCTACTTCGCCGGCCTGTATTTCGCCAGCTGCGGCTGGGCCTCCAGAAGCCACGCCCAGTCGCGATCGTCGAGGGCTTTCCACATTCCGGCCTTCCAGTATTCGTCCGTGCGGAGATCGACGAATTCGGGGCGCTCGCGCAGGAGTTCCACCCAGTCGTAGGTCGTGACTTCGGACCAGTCGCACTTGTCGGCGAGCTGGGGGAGTTTTGTCAGAATCCGCACCCAGTCCTCGCCGTTGATGCGCTTCCAGCTCAAGTCGTAGTTCCGTTCGGCCTCTTCGTAGTTCTCCAGAATCAGGTCGGCGATGTCGGCCGATGCGAGATGCGACGTGTCGAGTTTGCTGTTGCAGTTTTCCGTGTTCATGTGGCGTTGTTTTCCTTGGGGTGTGGTTGGCAAATGCCCAGAAGGGACCGGGACGATCCCGTGGAACGTGATTTCCATTATCGCCAACTCCCGTTGAAAGATCAAGGTTAAAACGGGAAAAACTCGGTGAACCGGAAAATTTTTTTTGTGCTGCCGCGCTTTTCCGGGACCGCGCCGTCGCACTTCGCCCCGCATGGGATGGCCAAGTCAAGGTCATCACGGGTTTGAGGCGATGCGGGAAATCGTATCTGCTCCGCAAACTCTTTTTCGACCACCTCCTTGCGTCCGGCGCAACACCAGAAGACATTCTTGTCATCGATCTCGATCGCGACGACATGGCGGACTTGCGCCATCCGCTTCGCCTTGGATCCCATGTCCGTGAATGGATTGGAAAAACGACTGCGCGGCGGCATCTGTTCGTTGACGAAATCCAGCGGTGCGAATCCGTGCCGAACCCGGCCATTCCCGAAGGAGCGCCGATAACGTTATCTGCAACGAGTAGCTTGCGAGAGGACAATCCGTGGACGTCGGCGTTGTTCCCGGGCGCGAGACCGACGTCAAGGGCAATTCCATCCACGTCAACCGAGAAATCGATTTTGTTGTGAACAAACCCGGAACACGCGTGTACATCCAGTCCGCATGGGCGATGCCCGATGATGACAAGCGGGAGCGCGAACTCGCTCCGTTTTCCAAGACCGGCGACTCCTTCCGCAAGATTGTCGTTCGGGGCGATGTCGGACGTGGCTGGCAGGATGACCGAGGAAGCCTTCATGTAGGCCTGGCGGAGTTTCTGCTCGACGAAACGCTTGTCTGATTCGTGGACATCACGCTCTGCAGCGGAAACGACAAGCACTTCCGCGGCATCGAAGGAATCCGCGCGCAAGTGTTCCGGCCGGAGTAGCGTTGCCATTGTCAACGCCTCCCGCTTCCGTTCGCGGCCTCCACAGTGGCGTCTGCCGCCAGAGGCCGGACGGGGTGCGACCTGTTGTCGTTTCATCCTTTCGCCCTGTTGCCGAGCGGGCCGGACCTCGGGGGCAAGCCACCCCCGGTCGCGGTCGGTCGACGAAAGGACAACAGGACATCAGGACGAAAGGTCGTGCCCCGTTCGCCGAAGGTTCCGGGGGCGCGACCGATCAAGTCTCCCCGTTTGCCAAAGGCATCAGGGGCGCGACCTGTTGTCCTTTCGTCCTTTCGTCCTGTTGTCGAGCACACTCCAAAATTGGATCAAGCCGGGTGGATTTGGATGGATCCAGCGGACGCCCTTCGGCATAGGCCCTGAACAAGGCCATTCCATCGACTTGTACTGCGAGGATGTTTTCCGACAGGCAATTCGTGTATTCCTGCGAAATATTTTCGCGAATCCAGCTGAACAAGGGAACGGTGATCGTGGCGAAATTGCTGACGGGCTTCCCCTCGGCAACCTGTTCGTCACCCTTGTTGGGAAAGACGAAGGCGTTGCAGACCTTAAGATTGTTATCCTTGCAAAGGTCCGCGAATGCCAGCTGATAGAGAAACTGCTTGTCGATGTCGCCGACGCCCGGGCAGTTGCTGATCGTCTTTCCGCCGGTTCCAAACTCCGGAAGATAATACTTCGCGTCGAGGATTACGAGCCTAGTTTTGGCGGTGTCAACGGCAATAAAGTCAGGCCGAAGCCGTGAACCCGAAGCGCCGTCTTCCCCTTCACTTTGTTCGGCATCGGCTTGTTGGCCGTGTTTCGTCCATTTGGGCGGCTCGATGAAATCTTTGAGCGCTTTGCCATTCCCCTCGTTACAGCGCAGGCCTAGATCGCCCGGCTTCTTGTCCATTTGGTCCCCGAACACGTCCTTGACGGCACGTTCCCACAGCTGCGCGACACCGTTCATTCCGAAGGAGAGGGACTGGTTGTCGGCGGCCTTGTTCTCGGCGGTCTCCCGGATCAGGTCCTTCATCAGCGAAAGGGTGTGGCGCGATTTCGTGACGAACTGGACCTTCAGTTCCTTGTCGATCTGGGCGATCTGGTAGTCGGGCTCGCCGAACCAGTCGAGTTCCTCCTCGCTCAGGAGCGGCACGTTCACCCGCAGGACGGACGAAAGTCCCAGTTCCTCCAGCTTGCGTCCCCACATGGTGACGAGGCACTGGTGGAGACGCGTGATGTAGTGGTCCTCGTCCGACCAGGCGAGCTCGGTGGCGTAGTCCATGTAGACGGGACGTGCCTTTCCGTCCTTCTTCAGGAACACGGGCTGGTATTGGTCGATGGTCGTCTCCCAGTCGATCTCGCCCTGGCCGTTGTGCTCCAGCTCCCGCCGTTGGACTGTGTAGACGCCGTTCTCGAGGTAGTCGCGCAGGAGGCGCACGGCGAGTTCAAGCAGACTTTCCTTTTGCTCTTCCGTTTCCTCGGTCTGGTCATCGATCTGGCTCCGGTTTCCGGGGTAGCGGTCGATGGCCTGGAGAACGACATCCCGGACGGACGGATCTTGCAGCTGGCTCCTGGAAACGAACTTCGGCATGAAGAAGAAGGTCAGGTTTCTTCCCGTTCCCTCCTCGCCGTTGTCGACATAATCGTAGAGCCCGACGAACCGGAACGAATACCCGTCGTTCGTCTTTTTGACGACGGTCGTCTCGTCCTTGTCGGCAAGACCGTTGTCCATCGACTTCTTCAGGCGGGCAAGGAAATCATCGTCTAGCCAGTCAAGATTCGTTTCGCCGGACTCCGCCTCCGACGACTCCCCCATCGAAGCCGAAACGTCCTTCCGGAACGTCTCGACGCCATAGGATGTTTCTTCGCGGAGGTAGACGAGACGAATGCTCATGCGTGTTCGCCGGTTTTGTTCCAGGGGGCCTTCCAGTTTTCATCGTCCTTATCGGTAACATTTTTGAAGACATCTTTGGCCCCAGGCCACGTGTCCACAATATCCGAGTAGGTTTTGATTTTGTCTCCGAAAAGCTTTTTGCGGCACATTCGGCCGGCGTCTTCCCAAAGGTACATAAGAACCTTCGACTTGAACTGGTCCGCGGATACGGATTTGTTGTTCTCCGGCTTTACGAACCACGGCCCCATCAACTTATCCTCGTTGACTCCATTGTCTGAAAGTTGCTTATTGACAAATCTACGAATCTGGTCCCAATAGTAGCCCGAATCGCCAACAACCCACTCGCTGGGAGCACCTTTGTCACCTTGTTTGTTATACCCCTCGTCAATTCCGACATACTTGAACTCCCACCGGCGCTTGAAGGCGGTGTCCATCGGGAAAACGCCCTGGTCGGCGCTGTTCATCGTCGCCCAGATGTACATGTTGGAGGGAATGCGAAGGCGGCATTCCTTCCAGATGTTATTCCCGTTTTCGTCTTTGCCCGGAACAACCTTCAGAAACTTGCGTGCCGACTCGCATTTCGCAAGTTCTTCCTTGAGATATCGTTTGATGTCTTCAGAAGCCGCCACATCGTACTCGCTAGCGGCACCGTCTCCAAAGAACGGCTTGATTGATTCGTCGTCACCGTCACTCCACTTGCCTCCGCGATCCAGCAGCTGGAACACGTCGCCGAAGACCGCTGCCGCGTTGGCGCGGTTGATCTCCTCGATGACGAGACAGTGGTTGTGGGCGTGATCTTTTAGCGCATCCACCAGCACACGGAGGAACGGACCGGGGACGAATTGGTAGGCAATTTCTTCCGATTTCTTGCCGTCCGTATCCGTTGTTTCTTTCATCACCGGCTTGTAGCAACCGACGAACTGGGCGTAGGAATACGTAGGATAGAACGTCACGCGCTCGTAGCGGCGTTTGACAACTTTTTCATTGTCGATGTCGACAAAATATCCGAATATCTCATTGCCGTCAACATCCTTTTTGGATGCCTTCCCCGCATTGTCCACTTTTCCTTCGACAGCTTCTTTGAGCTTATGGCTCTTCCCCGTCCCTGGTGCGCCAAAGTAGATGAGGTTGCGGGAGAGCGGCTTGTCGTTTTGGTCAGCTGGGTGGCTGGCTGGAACTAGTGGAGAACCAGCCTGTGCGTCATGGCTGCTGTCAGAGTCAAAGACTTGTCCATGATACTTGGCGGTTGCATCTACAACTGTGCTGACTTTGGTAACAAGTTCTTTGAAAAAGCTACGCCATGCAGTTGCATCTTTAGGCGAAGCGACAATTTGCTCATATGCTTTTTGAGGGGCCTCACATCCATCCCGATAAAACCATAGTGTTCTTGGTTTCGCGTTTTTCTTTTCAGCAGTTTTAATGTTTTTTCCAAGTTGGTCTTCATTGAGCATAAATCCGGGAGACTCAATTTGTAGTTCCTTTAATCTGTTCAAAATGTCTTCTGGATCATTCCCCTGCACACTAAGACCAAACCCAGGTTTGCTAGGCTTAGTGTAACCGTATACAAAGATGATTGTCACATTACCAATATCACACAATGCGCAGTCGTAAACATTCCCGTTTGGTTGTGACCATGACTTGGGTTCCGTGACAAATTGCCGTGCAATTTCTGCTTTCTGTTCGTTACTCAGGGGGTTCATAGCATTAGTTCCTTACTGTTTTTCTCTCCGCTCCTTAGCGGCTGGAGGGGTTGGTTGTTGAAAATGAAGTGGGCTGGATTCGTTCTACCGCTCGTGCCGTCGGGTTGGCGAGTACTGGCACCCGGCGCCGGTGGAGGTGGAGCCGCACCAGATGCACTTGCCGCCGCCGTGCCCGTGGCGGTGGAGGCGGTTCGGCCCGTACTGGCAGCCGTGGCCGTAGGACGAGCTGCCGCACCATTCGCAGTGCTTCTCGTCGTCGATGTGCTCGTGGAGGTGGTCGGGTCCGTACTGGCAGCCGTGGCCGTAGGACGTGCTGTTGCAGTGCCTGCATTTCGTGCTCATAGTCGGTTCTCCGCGTGTTCTTCGTGAATTCAGTATGCAAGAATATCCCGGTGGCAGTCAGGAATCGTTTCGTGCTGCCAGTCCCGAAACGCGCTCGATGGCGTGTTGCGCGCAGTGGCGGATCGCATCTTCGGATCCCCAGATGGCGACGGTCTTCTTCGTCCGCGTGATCGCGGTGTAGAGGATCTCGCGTGTGAGGAGCTTGAAGGAGTCGGACTCCTCCTTGCGTTCCTCCGGCTTGCCGGTGTTGGGCGGAAGCACAATCGCCACGTCGTCGAATTCCGACCCCTGCGCCTTGTGAACGGTCGATGCAAACGCGAGTTCCGTATCCGGCAGCAGCTCCAGCCTGATCTTTCTGCCCCCAGGGAGATGCAGCGTCTTCGGGTCGTCCGGCATGACCACGCCGACGTCGCCGTTGTCAACCCCCAGCGTCCGGTCGTTCTTCGTGATCATCAACGGAACCGGACACTTCTTATCCAGCAGCTTCTTGATCCATCTGGCGAGTTGCTCCGAACCAAAGGGGCCGTGGCGCAGGGCGCAAAGCACACGGAAGTCGTTCAGGTGCGCGAGGGCGAACTCGACGGGATCCTTTGGCTCGCCCTCCTTGCCTTCCGGCTTATAAGCAGGACTTCCGGTGAAAGCCGCGAAGCCGGCCAGAACCTTGTCCGCGAAGCCTGGCCACTTCGCAGGATCAAAGGCCGCATCCCTGGACAGGCCGGCAAGGTCGACGTAGGAGACGAGATCGGACTTGCCTTTCAGGATGGCCATCGCCTCGTCGGCCTTCTCGTCGGTGCCGGCGTTCACGGCGGCGGCTAGCTTTGCGATGTCGCCGTCTGGCGGGAATCGGCGACTCTCCACGAGGCGCGAGACCGCGACGCCCGGGAAGCGGCAGAGGTCATGGAAGACGCACCCACGCTCAACGGAGGCGAGCTGGTCGGCATCGCCCGCAAGGGTTAGACGGCAGGAGGCCGGAATGGCGTCGACAAGCTTCGCCATGAGCGGCAGGTCGATCATGCTCGCCTCGTCGATGACGAGCCAGTCGAAGGCGAGCGGATTGTCGCGGTTGTGCTTGAAGGTCACTAAATCGTAGTTCGATTCCAGCAGCTTGTGGATGGTCGTGGCCTTCGGAATGGCGAAACCCATGTCCTTTGGCATGGACTCCATCATGCGGGCGGCGGCCTTGGCGGTGGGTGCGGCAAGTCCCAGCCGAAAGTCCGGCCGACGGTCGTGGATGAACTTGACGGCGCGGGATATCGTAAACGTCTTGCCGGTGCCGGGGCCGCCGGTGAGAATGGAGAATCGCGAGTTGCACATCGCGATCACGGCATCCCTTTGTTCGGAGCGGAGGCCGGCGTAGAACGGGTCGTTTGGAAGTTCCGTGACGGAATCGTCCATTTTCGTCTGAATGCTGCGCACTATCCAATCCCGGACCCGCCGTTCATAGACCCAGTTGCGCCGCGTGTAGAGGTGGCCGTCGGCAACGACGAACGGCGTACGGACTGTGTCGGGGGATGTGCCTTCCACCACGAAGGAAACGACATCGGGAAAGCCCTTGAGCAGCTCTCGCTGCTCTTCGTCGATTTCGCGGCAGACGTCGCCCTCCTCGAGGGCGCCAACCGTCGCGGCGCACAGCTCCGCCACGCCCACGGCCTTGTCGCCGCCGCCGATCATGCGGAAAATGAAGTCAAAAACAGTGTCTTTCATGTTCTCAGCCCTTCAGTCCAAGCGCGTCGCAAAGGCGGTTGAGCAGATTCTCCCCGGGGCGGTCTTCAAAGACGGGGGCCACCCCGTTCGCAGCGATTCCGCGTAGGAAGTAGTACCGGATGCCGCCGAAGTTTCTTTCCCAGGAGTAGGCCGGCCCAAGCGTTTCCTTGAGGAATCGGTGGAGAACGGCCGAGTAGAGCAAGTATTGGAAGAAATAGCCTTCCTTCGCCATTTCGGCCTTCACGCCTTCCGGCGAGAAGTTCGCCACCTTTCCCCCAAGCTTGTTGGACTTCCAGTCCACGACGTAGTAGTAGCCGTCGTGCTCAAAGAGAAGGTCCAGGAAACCCACGAGAAAGCCCTTGGGAATCTGGCGGTTCCATTTTTCCACGGCTTTCAGGAAGAGATCCTTCGCCGGGTCATCCTTCCATTCGTCATTCAGGATTGTTGCGATGGCCTCCGTTGTCTCCGCCGATTCCGCCGAGGAGAAATCGAATTCCCACTCGCTGAAGCGCCGGTCCATCGGCACATCGCAAAGTTTGAATTGCGCCCCGGAAGGCGAGACGATTGTCCAGTCGAGCGTCCTCCGAATCATATTGGAAACGGTGTCGACCTGGTTTTCGACTTCCTTTTCGTCGCCTCTGGCGAGACCATGGATCCGCATGGACCGCAAAGTCTCCTCGCGAATCGTTTCATCCGTGGCGTCGAAGGGGAGCTTCTCCAGGATGTCGTGCCAGCAGGTTCCGGTCCGGGCCCCGCCGCCGATGGAGAAAATCGGATTCTCGTCGGCTTCGTCGCCGTCCTCCTGCTCGATCCCGGAATCCAAATCATGGCCATCGGCAGATAGTTCGGCGCCATCGCCGGAGCTTTCGCCAGCATTCCCGCCGTCAGAACCGACTCCCCTCCCTCCGTCTTCTTCCAAAGAAGGGGAAAGCGAGGAATAGCTACCCTTCTGACGGTGCTGGGAGTACCCCCGGGGAACCTCGGCTTCGCAGAGGGCTTCCGGCGCAATGGGCGAATCAGGCCGGTAGTTCGGAAGCGGCGGATCGGCGGGCTTGTAGTCTTTCCAGAGGATGGGCGAATCGGAAGGATTGTCCTCGCCCGCACCGCGGCTGCGCGCGTTCGCGAGAAGAGAGGCGAGAAGTGTATTTTCTGGCTTTTTTTCCTTCCCGGAAACGGCCGCAACAACAATGGACCTCATGGAGGCCCGAGTGAAGGCGACATAGAGGAGACGCATCTTTTCATCATCGTTCTCCTTGTTTGCGGCATTCTTGGCTTCATCGCCACAACCAACGCAAAGGTCGTTGCCAATATGATGGAAATATGGTTGTTCCAACGACCTGCCTTTCGAGACCGAAACAATCGTCACCGGGAATTCAAGCCCCTTTGACGCATGAACCGTCATGATTTTCACGGCGTCGAATTCCGTCTCCAGCTCCCGGGCGTATTCCTCGGAATCTTTCTCGTCATCATCGTTTCCCGAAGCGTTTATCCGCTCGGTGATCCAATCCACCAACGTCTCGGGCGATGGCCCGAGTTCGCGAATGGCGGTCGTGGCGAGATCCACAATCTGGAAAATGTCGGCCAGCCGCCGCTCCCCATCGGGCAATGCGGCGAACCGGACACGTAGATTGCATCGCTCGTTGTTCTGTAGAGCGGCGAAGGCCGCATTGAACCCACGTTTCAGCCAGACCCTGTTCAAATGGCCGAATACCCCTGCCATGTCGGCCATGACAGCGCTATCGTCTTCCTTCAGTTCGCTCGCGGAGAACTGGAAGAACGATGTCGCGAGAGCCACGCGAATCTGGTTGCGCCCCCCAATTCCGGCCATTGCCATGAGAACAATGCGGAATTCGGACGCTGTCTCGCCCGCGAAAACGTTTCCAGATTTCTGGAGAACGACGGGGACACCCCGTTTACGGAGCTCGTCGCGGTATCTGGCCCCATCGTCGTGCGAAGCGAGAATGACGATGTGCCTGGGGCCAAACGGCTCTTCGTCACCTTCCTTGTTCCGAATCACCGTATGGAGGCCGCGTTGCTCGGCAAGCGTTTCCAGCACGGCATTGACGACTGCCGCGTGGCGACTTTCCTTGTCTTCCGCGAGAACGACGCGGAAAGGATGAGGATCGTCGATAGGGCGATGGTCGCCCGAAGCGATGGGGAGACCATTGACTTTCGACCACAGGACATCGTTTTGGTAGGGAATAAAATCGTCGTTAAAGGTTCGACCGATGACTTTCCCGTCCGCATCCTTTTCATCCCCGAAAAGTAGGTTCACGGCCTTTACCAGTCTTTCCGAGGAACGAAAGTTTTTGTCGAGACGGTAAGTGCGGGTAGCGGGGATGTCCTTCTCCGCAGCTTCGCGGTACGCGTAGATGTCGGCCCCGCGGAAGGAGTAGATGGCCTGCTTGGGATCGCCGACAAAGAAGATCGGGGGGCGTTTGTCTTCAGGACACTCAAGAAAGGCCTTTCGGAAAATGCCGTACTGGACAGGGTCTGTGTCCTGGAACTCATCGACAACAACGGCCTTAAATTCATCGCGGAGCCTTTCGGCGAGGATCTGGCCACGGGCCTTGTCTTCAAGCGCCTCCCGCACAGAACGCAGCAGGTCGTCGAATGTCTGCGACTCCCGAAACGGGCGGTCTTCCTCGTATCTCTTGACGATCTTCGCAGCCATGTCGAGGCATTCGTTCTTTTCCTCGGATTCGGATGTGTCGTCGATGGACCAATCCGTCTTCCCCCCAAGGGCTTTTACCACTTTCTGCAATTCCGCAAGAGTGATGGAAGGGCGATTGACCCGCCACCAGTCGCGGGCGCGACGCTTCAGGTCCGCGTCCTTGTCATTGCCGAACTCTGTCCGGAACGCGCTCCCGGTCTCAAAGGCGAAACGGACGAGCGCCCGACGGCAGAAGCCGTGAATCGTCGAGATGGCGGCCTGATCGAATTCAAGCAACGCGAGACTTACGGCGATCCTCGCCTTTTCGTCCGCGCCTTCGCCAAGATTCCTCCGTGCGCAATCGCGCAGTTTCTCCAGCCGTTCGATCTCATGCTTGTCCATGTCCTTCATGTCGTTGGCGAAAAATCGCTGAAGGTTGGCAAACACCCCGCGAATACGATCTCTCAACTCTTTTGTCGCCGCCTCCGTAAAGGTCATCACCTGAATCTGGGAGATGCGCAGCCCCCGCTCCATTACGAGACGGGCGCAGATGTTCTGGATGTTGTGCGTCTTTCCCGTCCCGGCCGACGCAGCAACGAGATGCGGACCGACAAGGGGGAACTCAGGATCGAAAATCTCGTCGCTGAATACCTTTGGTTCTTCACTCATTTTGCGGGTCCTCACTTATTGCCCCTCTTGCCCTTGTACTTGCAGTATGCGTCATAATCCAATGGCTCCGACAACTCTTCCGGAAGCATGTCTGCCCCTCCGCACACCTTCTTCAGGTCGATTGGCATTTCAGTTGTTGTCAATTCCAAAATTCTTCGCAAACGGCTTCTGGCTTCCTCAGGCGGCACAGGATGAAGTGACCGGACATTGGTGGGCCAGAAAAGCGCGGTGACGGAAGGATCGCCTCCATCAGTTCGGAGAGCCTGCCGGACAAGATGGCGTATCCATGTCTCCACATAATCAGAAGGGTATGGATTCTTGTTGAAAAAGACGAGATCATGCGGAACTAAACCTCCGGCGGAGTTCTTCAGTGTCACCAATGGTCGAAGTGATCCGACGATTTTGACTTCTCTTTCCACTTCCGTTTCTTTTCCGTCCCGCTCAACTTTTGCTTTTATCTTCAGCGAAATCGGCGGAAATGGTTCCGGGGCTTTGTCGCAATACTCCGTGTATTTTTGCCACAGGCGATCATTTGGACACCCAAAAAGGTTCTGCTCATCGGATTTCTGGGCGAATCCAATGACCAGCTTCTGAAATTTTTCGATGGCAGCCGCCGAGGTAGCATCACGGATCTTTTCCGCAATTTCATCGCGCTCTGAGGCGTCGCCCTTCTCAACTAGCCGCTCCGCCTCTTCCGCCAAGTCCTCATCTGAAAGCATGATGGCACCGGTAAGGCAGGCCACTGTATTTTCCGATGGTGGATCGCCATCAAGGGCGTCATCCTCGTTGATCTTGTCGTATTTTGGATTGGAGACGGAAATATTCAGGCGCTTTGCCAGAAACCTGTTCGGCCGCCCACAAAACTCCGCTAGGTCGTCAACATCGATGACTGTCTCACCCTCCTCGTTTAGGGGAAACGGAACAATTGTCGTTTCATCTGAATTCCCCTTCGTATCTTCCCTTCGGGCTTTGGAGAGTGTCTGCGCGGCATCGTGGTTGGTGGTGGAATAGCAAGGTGGAAGATCCGATTCTCTGAGAAAGTATTTCTCGCTGTAGGCCTGAAGTGGGTGATGGTATTCGGCAAAGTGGATTCCCGATGCGCGGAACCACTCCAGCAGGTCCGTCAGCGGAACCGCCGGCGGAATCTCGGCGTTGGTGCGGATGTCACGTCCGACATAGCTCAGGCACAGCTTGCCGCGCGCGCCCATGGCCGCCTTGAGAAGCGCCATGGCGTCGCGTTCGCGCGGCGACACGTCGTACATTGTCGGGTGTCGCCCGATCAGATCGAAGGTCGGGCGGAACCCGTTGCGAGGGAAGGCGCCGTCGTTGAGCCCGCAGATCCAGACAAAGCGGGCCGGCACGGCGGATCCGTTCGCGAGCGGGGCGATGCGGACGGCGTCACCGACAGAGAAAAGCTTCCGCGTGCCGTCCTTCACCGCCCCTGTCACCGCCTTGCAGAAAACCTCGCCGGAGATGGCCTCCTCTGGCGACCGCCCGTCCACTTCATGCGCCTTGATCGCCGCCTCCGCGACCGCATCGACGGCCTTGCGGAGACCGAGCACTTCCCCGAATGATGCGTCCTTGGCGTCGTAGAAGTCGTCGATGGCCTCGAGAAGCCCGTCGCGCCACTCCTTCGCAGCATGGGGCGACTGGAGAAGGCGGCGGAGCCGCATCAGGCGCTTGACAAAGCAGTCGAGGCCGCCGACGAGCATTGCCCGCTGCGACTCGACATGGCCATTGGGGAGCAACCGCCCGATTCTACCCGCATCGTAAAGGGCATCCTCGTCCTCGCGAGGGCCGAGGAGGGCGTCGAGCGTCAGGCGGTCGAGGCCGCGCCGCCAGGTGAAGTGGGAACATCCGACTTTCTCATTGCCCTCCGTCCCCAGGATGTTTTCTACATCCGCATCGTCATATCCCCAGTGGATGTTGTCTTTCTTCACCATGTCACGAAGCGCCGAGAGTCCGTCGGTGTCAATGCCGAACTTGTCGCGGATCTCGGGAACGCCGAGAAGGGCGAAGACCTTGGAGACTTCGAAGCGATTGGTGCGGAAGTCAAGAAGTTCGCCGAAGGAAAAGGTGATGGGAGTCGAGGAACTCATTCCCGCGGTGGCGACGGGAAGCGTCACGCCATCCATTCCGGCAGCATCCTTTCCGCTGAAAACGGCTTCCAGCAAGGGAGAGTACTTCTGCCAGTCCGCACAGAGGACGAGGGCGTCGGAGAACTTCGCTTCCTTGTTTTCGGCGAAGAAGCGGTGCAGCGCGTCCCGCGCGGCCTCAAGTTCACGCCGCGGGGAGTGGCACACGTGGATTTCGGCCGCGGAAGAACGAAGTGTCGCGAAATCCCCGTCTCCGCCATCCCCCAGCCACTCGCAGTCGCCTTCCGTCAGGTCGAGTTCGTTGGAGAGCATCCCGCGCGACCCTGTCGCAAGGGCCCCCGGCAGCCGGGAGTCGGCCGTTGAAAAGTCAGGGGTCTCAGGCTCCTCATCCGGGTCCTCACCGTTTTCCAGGGCCTTGCGCAGACGCACGGCCTTGTCGCGTAGCATCTGCTTCTTCGTTGGATTATCCAGCCAGAAGCCCCGCGACGGGTTGAAGGTCCAGAACGTCACGGGGATCGTTGTGGAAATCTTCTTCAGCATCGCCAGATAGGGCCACGGGGCGTCCATGACGTCGAAGACGTGGACGGCGGCGTAGCGAGGGAAGCCGTTCGCAAAGGCCCTCTCGGGGTCGAAGTCCGGCGCGAGGGCCTCCGCGTAGTCGGCCGCATAGGAGCGGGCGCCGTTCGTCAGCTCCCGGTAGAGGAGCGCCTGCCAGCGCTCGTCCCCGCCGGAGGGGATCCGACCGCGTTCCCAGGCGAGCAGCGTCGCGTGGCGCGAGACGAGGTAGTCGTCGAACATCTGCGCAAGGCGCGTCGCAAGGTCGAAGCGGCGGCGTTCCACGGCTTTTTCCCCGCCCGCGGCGATGTAGCCGGCCAGGACCTTGAACGCCGGGTCGGCGGCCTTTTCGCGCAGGATCGCTTCGATGCGCCAGGCCATCACGCCCTTGGAGAAGGGATGGTCCGCCGGATCGCGCCCCTCCGCGCCCTCCCGCCCGTGAACGGCGGCGGCCAGCCAGTCGTTCGCCAGCTCCGGCAGCGGCATGAAGTCGATGTTTGCCAGGACCCGCCGGACGCCGGGCGCGCGATGCAGCAGGAACTGGTCCTTGAGCCAGTTGCGCGTCGCCATGTCGCCCACGGCCACGCAGACTCGCTCGAACGGGTCATGCGGATGGCGGGACGTCCATTCGTCGAGCATCCGGTCGGCCATCGTCTCCAGCCGATCGCTCCAAAAAACGCGCAAACTCATATTAGGCGACCTCCTTCCAGCCCTTCTTGACGTTCGCGGCGATGTCGGTCCAGCCATAGACCTTCTTCCGGTCCAGTTTCACGGGCTCGGCCTGGAAGGCCGTCCCGCCCAAATCGAATGTCAGCGCTCTCGCCATTGTCGTTCCTTTCCGCTTGTGTTCGGGGATGGGGGAAGTATACTCCGCCGCGGCCGGATAATCAACCGATCTGCGGCCTCGCCGCGGTCGGTCGACGACATCGACGACGCCGACGACATCGACGACCCGCGCACGGAAGGCCGAAGGTCAGGCGTGCGCCGAGCAAAGCGAAGTTTCAACGCCCGGCCGTGCGCGCGGCAAAGCCGCCGCGCACGAGCCGGACTTGCGCGCCCCGCGCTCGCTCCGCTTGGGGACGGGGCTCGCATTCCCCTCGGTGATCTCCGTCCCGTCCGCGAGCTTGCAGTAGTCGCCCGTCGCGCCCGCGCGGCAGGCGAACTCCCATTCGTCCTCCGCCGGCAGCCGGAAGACGAGGCCGGACGCCTGCGCGGCGGGACTCGCGTTGAGCTTCTTCAGGAACTTCTGGCAGTCGTCCCACGAGACCAGCTCCACGGGCCGGTCCGCTCCCTTGAACTCGGAAGGGTTCTTGCCCATCACGGCCTCCCATTGCGTCTGCGTGACCGGGAATTTGCACATCTTGAAGTCCTTGCCGGGAATCGGGACCATCGACGCGACGATTCCTTCGACGACTGCGGGATCGACGGCGGGGGCTTTCTTCTTTTCCTCTTCAGCGGATTCGTCAGGCTCGTCTTCGCCACCGATATCAGGCTCGATGTCGTTGTATTCGTCGCCGAAGCACTCGTATTCAATATAGCCCGCCCAATCCCCCCGGTCGTCCACCTCGCGCAAGTCGGCGGCCGACGACTTCTCGGCCAACCGCTCGGCTGCTTCGGGCGATTCCGCCTTCACGTAGACGAATGTTGAATACGTGCGGCTGATATCGACGCGGTACACGCGCTTTTGGGGCGTGGTCTTCTTCTGTGCCTTCTTCGAGGCGGTCTTCTCCGCGGTCGTTTTCTTCTGTGCCATTTTTGGGTTCTCCTGTGGCGAGGGTGGTTTTCGTGGCGGCACCTCGCCGCAACGTCAACGAGTCTACCACCGCGCGCGTTGCCGTTCAAGGGAAGTTTCGCGGTTGCGGCCTCGCAAGGCGTGGCGGGGTCTCCGCCACGCCCGCATCGGCCGGATGCTCGCGGCTTCACCGCTCGCCGCCACTCTTCGCACGGATTGCCCGCAGGATGCCCGTGCGCCTTCCGGCGAAGGGTCGTCGACGTCTTCGATGTAGTCGATGTCGTCGAGGCCGTCCACCCCGGGGGAAGTTCCCCCCGCGCCGCGGCCGGTCGACGACATCAACGATGCCGACGATATCGACGACCCTCGCGCGGAAGCCCGAAGGCTCGAGGTGCGGTCGGAATTGAGTCGTCGGGTGGGCTTTCCGAGTCAATCAACCGATTGTCACGATGTAGTACTTCCGTTTTTTGCGGGTCTCAGCCTTTTCACCCGGAACCTCATCCAGATCCACCCAGTTGATTTTGTAGACCCTATCAATCAATATGGAATCCTCTTCTTTTCCTTCGCCGGTCGGCTTTTTGATTTCTTCCTTGATAGTCTTGCCGCCACGAAAATAACCATAGATGTCGTTCGTTGATCTGCCGGAATCGAAATAAAACGGTTTGTCTTCCACAAGCGTAACCGCGCAGGTGCCGGTAAATCCTTTTTCCTTCAGCTGCTCCACGAACCGAATGTCTTTCACGAACGCATACATCTGTTCCGGATACTGTCCGTTTCTCGGATATTTCAGCTCGATTGCGTACCGTTTCGTTTTATCTTCCGTGAAGATTACGATGTCAATTTCCTTCTTGACCGTTTCGTCCTCGAAGAGGAAAAAGGAAACATTGCGCTCAAACTGAACCTTGTAGTCACGCGGAAGGTGATTGCGGAGGTAGATTCCAAGCTCGTGCTGAAGCGAAAACTCGTTGTAGAGTTCCACCTTCTCGCTCTTGACGTACTCGAAGAAGTCGCTGATGTATTGTTTCAAGTTGAGCGCTTTCGCCATTTTGTTATCTCCTTTGTTTAGCGGGTTGGTTTCGTGCCGTCGCGGCGCCTGGCCGCAACGCAGCCCAGTCTACCACCGCGCGGAATACAGTTCAAGGGAAATTTTCGGCCGCTCCGGGGACCAGACAAACTTCCGCTGAATGGCAGGGAGGACAAACTGGTGGGATTTGATATTCTCCATCGCCGTCTTGATGGTCTTGTCGATTGCAATCGCTTGCATGAAAAAAACTCCTGTGTTGGTTGGTGATGAGATGAAAAGTGATGGTTGGTTGTTCGCCCCGCCCGGCGGGCGCCGGACGGGGCGAATTGAGTTCCAACCGCTACTTCGCCGGCCTGTATTTCGCCAGTTGCGGCTGCTCCTCCAGAAGCCTGGACCAGTCGCTCTCAGTGAGAGCTTTCCACATCCCCGCTTTCCAATATTCGCTCTTGCAGAGTTCCACGAATTCGGGGCGCTCGCGCAGGAGTTCCACCCAGTCGACGTTCATGACCTCGGACCAGTCGCACTTGTCGGCGAGCTGGGGGAGTTTTGTCAGAATCCGCACCCAGTCCTCGCCGTTGATGCGCTTCCAGCTCAAGTCGTAGTTCCGTTCGGCCTCTTCGTAGTTCTCCAGAATCTTGTCGGCGATGTCGGCCGATGCGAGACGAGACGTGTCGAGTTTGCTGTTGCAGTTTTCCGGGTTCAAGGTTGTTTTTTTACTTGTTTGTGATTGGTGGTATCCAGCACATGCCGGAATTGGCGGATGTGTCCTATTCTATCCATCCGCAAATTAAATATCAATGTTGAAACGGGAGAAATGCAAAAAAAACGATTGCACGGCACATTCATCCGTCCAGCACTCCAATTTCACGGATGAACGGCAGGAGCGTGTGCGTCACGACGTGGTCGCTCAGGCGGTGGCCGCCTGGGAAGACGCGCGACATGCCGGGGTAGTATCGCTCGAAGACGGGACGCGTTTCGGAAGCGAGGACCGTGTCGTCCTTGTCCCCGAAGAGGCCGTGGCAGAGCGTGCGGTCGTCGTCCGTCACGCCGTCGAACTGGTGCGCCTCCATCTCCTGGTAATGCGCGATGGTCTCCTTGGTGACGTGGAACTCCGTCTCGCCGTCCTTGCGCCGGTTCATCCACTTGTGCCTGCCGACGAAGAGGATGTCGTATTTCTTCGACAGCCAGAAGGACGGGTTGACGCAGATGCGCGTGAACCCGTGGAGCATCTGGGCGTACCAGCCGCCCATCGACGTCCCGATGATGAGGTCCGGCATCTCGTCGTAGGCCAGCGCCTCCAGCATGGGGAAGGCGACGAGCGGGTCGAGCGGGATGTCGGGCGCAACGATGGTCGCGCGACGGTCCGGTGGCGCCTTTTCCCAGAGTTCGCGCCGGAGCAGCCCGACGGTGCCGCTCGCGCCCGACGAGGCGAATCCGTGCAAATAGAGAATCTTCTTCATCAGTCCTTCCATTCCTTCTTGTTGTTTTCCACAAGGGCGGCGACTTTGTCGTCCAGCGCCTTGATTTCCTCAAGCCGGCTTTCCAATGCTTGTTTCGTCTTGCTCCACATTTCGTGTTCTCCTTAGCGACGCAGCGTGTCGAGCAGCTCTTCGCGCGTCATCTTTTCGTCCCAGTGTGCGAGAAAGGCGTCGAGGTTGCGGGCGACAAGATCGCGGATCGTTCCGACATCCTCAGGCGAAAGGTCGCCCGTGCCGCCGTTGAACCGAGGTTCTGCTTCAAGCGTCAGCTCCACGGTGTCCCGGTAATGCGGTTCGTCGTCGCCGCTCCGCTGGACGCGGACGGCCTTCGGGAAGCCGCGGAAGCAGCTGGTGCGGAGGAAGAGGTTCGCGGGCAGTCCCGGCACGTCGGAGCGGAGGATTTCCGTTTTGGCCGTTGGCGGCGGGGACTTCGCCCGTTCGGCGTCGTCCACCGCGTCCTTCTCCAGCGTCTCCCGGTCGCCGTTGGTGAAGCACTGCAGGAACGTGATCAGGTCGTATTCGCCGCGCATGACGAGCGAGACGGCGGCGAGCATCCGCTCCTTCTCGGGGAGATCGGCGGGGGCGACGAGTTCCGTCCCGCCCCGCGTGTAGAAGATGTGTTCGTGTCCGAACGAACCGGACGGCTTGTGCCATGAGATTCCGTAAAGCACCATGTCGGACTCGTCCACTCCCCACGAGAAGCGGCCATCCGTTGTTTCGGTTTGGTGGATCACATAATAGTCGTTCCCCTGCCGCACGATGTCGCCGCGCCTGAACGGGTGCGGGACGTGGGCGTAGCCGTTCGGAAGGTCGCCGCCCCAGATGCGCATGTTCCCGGCGTCCGGTCCGCCCCGGACGACGATCTCGGCGATTTCCAGCTGGCGGGAAAGCTCCGCGACGAGCGTTGCACCGTCCGCGTCGTCGATGCGGCGGCGCCGGATCGAGGGCGGGGCTTCGTCCTCCTCGAGCGGCTCGACCGAGGCGAGCGCCGCGCCGAGGGTCGAAAATGGTGTTCCGTAGTCGCGGCTGTAGCCGGTCTCCACAACATAGACGACGACGGGTTCCGCCTTGCGGAACGTCACGAGTCGTTCCGCGCGTGTCTGAAGGTAGCGGTCGAGGATGACGGGAAACGGGTCGCCGCACTGGAACGTCCAGCAGCCGCGCGAGAAGTCCTCGGTGGGCGTGGCGTCGCGGATTTCGCGCAACGCGGCGAGCTTGTCGGTGAGCGGCCGGATCTCGCTCTGTGCGATCAGGATGCACTGTTGCGCGGGCGGCAGCGGCGGAAGCCTCCGCAAATGGTCGCGGACGGCGGGGGCGTCGATGAAGTCGATGTAGTCCATGTGTCATCTCTCCTGTATCATTCCCGCCAGCACCTCCGCGAGGAAGCGGCGGGTGCGCTTCTGGATGCCGCCCGACTTGCTTTTGCGAGGACCGGCGACATTCAGCACGAATGGCACGGGATGCTCGGCGGCGAAGAACTGCCCCAGCCATGTCCGAACCTTCGCCACGGCTGAAGCCTCCCCCAGCGCCACCACGAAATGCGGGCGCGCCGTCTCCTGGCAGAAGAAGCGTGTCTTCAGCGTGCCGCCGCTCAACGGATAGGAGGTCACGATTATCAGGGTCGCATGGGAGTCCATGACATTCCGCCGCGTCCGCCCCAGGTAGTTCGCGCTTGCGTGCTCACGCATCTTCGCCCGGTAGATCGGCGGCATGGCCCCGTCCTCAGAGCGCCAGCCCTTCGGCGCCCATCCGCCCCAGTCGAGGTCGAGGTCCATGGCGGCCTGCAGCGCGCCGCGGTCCACGCCTGTCTGTCCGCCGGACACGATCTTCAACTCATTCTTAGTCATTTTCGCTCCTTTTCATTCTCCTTGCCTCACAAGCTCCGCATCCCCTGTGTCAAACGCCGTCAGACATCCTGTTAGGCGAGCTTCATAGACTCTTCCTCAAGCGTCTTCCTCCGCCCGTTTGTGAAACACTCCAGAAATTCGGCCAGCGAATACTCGCCGCGCATGACGAGCGAAACCGCCGCGAGCATTCGCTGCTTGTCCGGGAGGTCGGCGGGGTCGACGAGTTCCGTCCCGTATTTCGTGAACAGGATATTGTGGTCGTGGGCGAACGTCCCCGTCCGCAGGTCCCAAGTGACCCCATGGAGTCGCATGTCGCTCCAGTCGGCACCATGCGGGAAACCGCCGTCGGAATCCTTTGCGTCTTCGGCCAGCACACAGTACGTGTCGCCGAACTGCCGCACGATGTCGCCGCATTTGAATGGATGCGGTACGTGCGCGTAGCCGTTCTGCAACTCCCCGCCCCAGTCGCGCCCGCATTCGGAGTCATGGTGTCGCTTGACCGTGATTTCGGCGATCTTCCGCCCTCGCGTGAGTTTCGCTTCGAGGATTTCGCCGCTTGGCTCGTCGATGGGGCGGCGGACGATCCATGGCGGATCGTCGTCCTCGCGCAGCGGAGGATTCACGGAGGCGAGCGCCGCCTCAAACGTGGAGAACATGTCGCCGACCCAGGAGCCGTCGAGATCCTCCGCGAAGTAGATAACGCCAGATTCCGCCTTGCGCATTCGAGCAAGACGCTCCTCGCGCGTCCTGATGTAGCGGTCGAGGATGACGGGGAACGGGGCGTCGCACTGGAACTTCCAGCAGCCGCGCGAGAAGTCCTCGGTGGGCGTGGCGTCGCGGATTTCGCGCAACGCGGCGAGCTTGTCCGTGAGCGACCGTATTTCGCTCTGGGCGATGAGGATGCACTGCTGCGCGGGCGGCAGCGGCGGAAGCCTCCGCAAATGGTCGCGGACGGCGGGAGCGTCGATGAAGTCGATGTAGTCCATGT
>DJYI01000080.1:90357-90856 GCA_002448475.1 Verrucomicrobia bacterium UBA6982 | reverse complement strand
CTCGCGCCCGCCGCGCATCGGCCGATAGCCTGCGGCTTCGCCGCTCGGAGGTTTCATTGTTCTTCCCTTTCCTTCTTGTTGGCTTCCGTGCGGGCCGAGTTTTTGTCGTCCAGCAGCTCCTCCGCAAACTCCGCGTCCATCCATGCGACGAGATCGCCCTTTTCGTCGATTGCCGACAAGTCGCCGCCCGAGTGGTTGCGGAAGAACGCGAACACTTCCAGCAGCGTTTTCTTCGCTCGGGCAAAGATGCCCGGGGAGCCGGACTCGCGGGGACCGGCGACGTTCAGCACGATTCCGCCGGGCTGTCCGGGCCGCACGGAGTCCTCCAGGGAAAGCATCCAGTCGCGGATTTGGGTGACGGCGTCGGCATCGGACAGGAGGACGACCTTGCAGGGGCGTCCGTTCTTGGCGGCGTAGTCGGCGGTGTAGGCGGTCCCGCCGACGAGCGGAAGCGCGTCGACAAGGATCAGCGTCGCGTCGGAATCGATCACGTTCCTCC
>DJYI01000080.1:72054-90247 GCA_002448475.1 Verrucomicrobia bacterium UBA6982 | reverse complement strand
CCCTCCGGCACCACGCCGTCCTCGGCGAGGCGCCCGCACGGCATCCAGCCGCCGGTCGCGATGCTGAACGACATTGCGGCAGCGAGACCCGCGCGGTCGACGCCGGTCTGCCCTCCGCTCACGATCTTCCACGGCCGGCGGTTCATGCTTTTCGACAATGGCGCTAGCGGTGTCTTCGCGTCGGTCGATTGTTCTTGATTCTCATTGTTGGACATGGTTTCTTCTCCTTTCACGTGGGCCGCGTCAGCGGCGACCAAATCTGTGTGCCATGATCCCCGCACTATTCCCGCGGCCACGTCAGCGGACGCTGGGACGTGTGGTCGATGGCGACATCCGCGGGCTTGCGGGAGGTGAATTCGGGATGGCTGCCGAGCAGGACGTGCCAGTCCCGCCCGGAGAGGTTGCGCCAGGAGATGTGGTCGGCCAGGCCGGGATGGGCGAAGACAAGCCTGACCGCATCGGCGCCGCCGATTTTCCCCCACGCGCATCGGCCGGTGAATTCAGGGCGATCAAGGAGCAATGCCGTCCAGTCGTGTCCTCCCAGTCTCCCCCAGTCGCACTGCCCAGCGAATTCCGGACGTGCGCGAAGCAACGCCGCCCAGTCCGCCCCGGTGAGGCCGTCCCAGTCGCAGATGGCGGCGAACTGCGGCTGCCTGGCCAGCAACCGCGCCCAGTCTGCACCGGCGAGCCGCTCCCAGCCGTTCCGGCCATCACAGTCGCGAGCCGTGTTGCAGTAAGTCGCCCAGTCGGGGTGTTCGGCGAGCATGACCGCCCAGTCGGCGCCCGAAAGCCTATCCCATTGGCAGTGCTCCGCGAAACAAGGCTGCGGCGCGTCCTCGCCGGGCATGACATTGCGGTGGCGCTCCCCGCAGAGGAGGGCGACCCAATCAGCGCCCGAAAGCCTATCCCATTGGCAGTGCTCCGCGAAACAAGGCTGCGGCGCGTCCTCGCCGGGCATGACATTGCGGTGGCGCTCCCCGCAGAGGAGGGCGACCCAATCAGCGCCGGACAGCGCGTACCAATCGCACAACCGCGCCAGTTCCGGACGGCGGCGAAGCAGAAACACCCAGTCCGGGGCCGAAAGACAACGCGTGTCGATGCGGTCCGCGAGTTCTGGGCGGACGGCAAGGAGCATCGCCCGTTCGCGTCCCGAAAGACATTCAAGCGGTGCGGCTTCAAAGAACTTCGGCCGACGCGCGACGAATTCCGCCCAGACTTTGCCGTCCCTCTCCGTCAGGATCGACAGCAGCGCACCCGGATCGGTGTCGGCCAGACGGACATACTCCTTCACCGGGTTCACTGCGAAGAACGTGAACGGGGCTGGGAAGAGACCATGGCCGAAGACATTGTCAGCCAGAGCTTCGTTCTCCGAATCATGGATGGACGGGGCACTGAAAACGATTCCGTTGTTCATGTTTTAGAAGTCCTTTCCGTGAGCCGCGTCAGCGGCGAACAAATCCGCGTGTAATTTCCCGCGTCTCAATCGAACTTCAGCTGGAAGACGACTGAGGAGTCCACCTTCCCGGTCCAGTGGGCGTGGATGAGGTCGCGGTTGCGGCGGACGAAGTCCTTGAGTCGGACGATTTCGTCCCCGGTGATGTCGCCCGTGTCGCCATCGACCACGGGGTCATCGTCGAGGGAAATGCGGAAGACGTTTTCGTGCTGCCAGTATTTGTCGTGGTTCCGCTGGACAAGGATCCCCTCGGCGATTTTTTCGCACTCCCAGCAAAGCGCGATGTTGGCGGGGAGATTGCCGCGCGTCCTGGGATTGTGCCACCATACAATTGTGAGAAACACCCCGTCGATGTCCCATGGACGGTTGGGGACGGGCGCGCCGAAGCGCGCCTCGAACGCCTCGACCGTCTCGCGCTGGAAGTCGTCCAGGCGGGCGAGCGTCTTGTTGCGCAGGTCGTCAGGGACGCCCCACCGCGCTTCGGCGACGGCCCCAGCGATTGCGGCGATCGTGTCGCTGTCGCCGCCGATTGAGACCGCGTTGCGGACGGCATGTTCGACGCCGCTCCATCCGCAGGTCGTCTCGTCGGCCTCGGAGAAAGCCTTGAGCGCCTGCGGTACGGAACCCTGGCACGAGACGTCGAATTCGTAATCCGTGCGGATGTCATCGATGTAGAAGTCAAGCGGGTAGTAGGTTTCGGTGATGTGTTTCCAGATTTCCTCGAACGGCACTCCGGTGCGGAGAAGGAAGATCGCGGCGGTCACGGCGCGCGCGCCCTTGAGTCCTTCTGGATGGTTGTGCGTGACGCCCGTCACGGCATCGGAGAACGCGAGCGCCTCGTCGAGCGTCCGCGCGGCCCAGCCGCAGGCGCTCACGCGCATCGCGGCGCCGTTTCCCCAGCTGTTGTAGGGCTTCGGGGCCGGGGCGAAGAGCCAGCGGTAGAACGCGGGGCCGTAACCGATACGCGGGTAGCGCCGGCCGAACTCCTGCATCCGGCGAACGGCAGCGGCAGGCAGCGCGGCGGGGTCGTCCGCCGCGTCGAGCAGCGCCCGCGCGACGGCGAGCGTCATCACACTGTCGTCCGTGGGGCGTGCGCGCTTGCCGTGGTGCGACCCGAAGAGCGGGAAGGCCGTGGTCTTGATGTTGTCGAATTCGTAGGGGGAACCGGCGATGTCGCCGACGATGGCACCGATCATGGGAGTGGTTCGTATTTGGAGGTTAGAGGTTTGCTTTCAGCGTGTCGAGCAGCTCTTCGCGCGTCATCTTGCCGTCCCAGTGGGCGAGGAACGCGTCGAGGTTGCGGGCGACGAGATCGCGGACGGCGCGCACGTCGTCCGGGGAAATGTCGCCGGTGCCGCCGCCGAACCGGGGCTCGGGCTCGAGCGTCAGCTCCACGGTGTCCCGGTAGTTCGGTCCGGCGTCCCCGCTCCGCTGGACGCGAACCGCCTTCGGGAAGCCGCGGAATAGACTTTCCCCGCCGAGGAAGAGGTTCGCGGGCAGGCCCGGCAGGTCGGCGCGGAGGATCGCCGGGCGGCCCGCCCGCGCCGCCGGAGCGTCGGCTGGAGGGGGAAGCCACGTCTCGAGATCGTTCCGGTAGCCGTTCGTGAAGCACTGCAGGAATTCGATGAGCGAATGTCCGTCGCGCATCACGGTCGCGACGGCCGCGAGCATCTTCTCCTCCTTCGGGAGGTCGGCGGGCGCGACCCGTTGCGTCCCGAACCGGGTGAAGAAGACATGTTCGTGGCCGAAGGAGCCGGTCCTCCGGTGCCACGAGACGCCGTAGAGCTCCATGTCGGATTTGTCCACACCCCGCGAATAGCGGCCGCCGGTCTCCTCGACGCTTTCGTCGAAGACGTAATACGAGTCGCCCTGCCGGACGATGTCGCCGCGCCTGAACGGGTGCGGGACGTGGGCGTAGCCGTTCGGAAGGTCGCCGCCCCAGATGCGCATGTTCCCGGCGTCCGGTCCGCCCCGGACGTCGATCTCGGCGATTTCCAGCTGGCGGGAAAGCTCCGCGACGAGCGTCGCACCGTCCGCGTCGTCGATGCGGCGGCGCCGGATCGAGGGCGGGGCTTCGTCCTCCTCGAGCGGCTCGACCGAGGCGAGCGCCGCACCGAGGGTCGAAAATGGTGTTCCGTAGTCGCGGCTGTAGCCGGTCTCCACGACGTAGACGACGCCCGGCTCCGCCTTGCGGAACGCCGCCAGGCGCTCCTCGCGCGTCCGGAGATAGCGGTCGAGGATGACGGGGAACGGATCGTCGCACTGGAAGCTCCAGCAGCCGCGGGCGAAGTCCTCGGGCGGCGTGGCGGCGCGGATTTCGCGCAGCGCGGCGAGCTTGTCCGGAAGGGAGCGGATTCCGCTTTGCGCAATCAGGATGCTCCGTTGCGCGGGCGGCAGCGGGGGAAGTGTCCGCAGATGGTCGCGGACGGCTGGGGCGTCGATGAAGTCGATGTAGTCCATGTCAGCTGGCAGGCGAGTCGGGACGGGGCTGGCGGGGCAATGAAGGGAAGTACTTCCCGTACTTGTCCAGCACGCTGACGCCGTGTTCCCGAAGGTAGTCCGCGAGCGCGTGCGGATCCGGGCCGCGCTCCTTGTTCCAGGCGATGATGGCGCTTTCCAGGTTGGAACGGGAACAGCGCGGCGCGGCGCCTTCCGGACCGGCTTCAAGATACGCGAGGAGGCCGTCGCGCAGTCGTTCGTATCCGTCCCACCGGCATTCCGTTCCCGTCCGGGCGATGCCGGCGAATCCGGCGTATAGATCCTTTTGCCTCAGCAGCGCCGGCTCGCCGGTCGCGAGCAGGGCGACCAGGGAGATTTCGAACGAGAAACTGCGCCGTTCCAGATCGTCGGCCCGGTCGAGATGGAGGTGAGGGATCTCCCAGTCGCCCGCTTCGTGGCCGTGGACCGACAGGCGGTACACCCTTCCGTCGATGAGAGGCCATCCGATGGTCGCAAGATCCTGGGGACGGCCCCGGAAGCCGATGTTCCCGTTGTCCTCCAGTTCCTCGGACCGGATATGGGCGACTAGCTCGTCGACGTCCGCGACGGTGAAGTGGTCCGGCCAGTCCGGCGACAGCTCCGGATCCAGCCTGATTTCGCCCGCCCCGAGGAGTGCCCCGAACGTTTCAAGCATCCAAAGGAGCTTTTCCTTGACCTGCCGGGCGGTCTTTCCGCCGAAGCCCCAGGACTTCACCCGTCGGCTGGCACACCAATCGTCCTCGTCGTCCGGTTCGATCTCGACCGCGTCGAGGAGGAAGACGGCGACCCGTTCGCATTCGACCGTGTCGAAGCGGATTCCCGTCATGTAGAATTCCCGAAAGACCTCGTCCGGCCCCGAATCGCCCTCGCCGCCATTGGGCTCGCCGTATTCTTCCGTGAAGCAAGCCATTGTATCGAGGATCGAGCACCAGCGGTATGATTTGTCGTCCGGATGGAGATAGAGCGTGAAGACATGCGAGAGCGTTCGCGGACGAGCGCGGACGGCAGGGGCGTCGATGAAGTCGGTGTAGTCCATGTCAGTGGTCAGTGGCGAGTGGTTAGTTTTCGTCTTCCGGGCCTTGGAGGAGCCCCATCAGGATCTCGCTGTTCAAGCGCGAGGAGCCTGTGCCGTCGAGCATGTCCGCCGCCAGATCCCGCTTCTCCTTGTGCAGCGCAAGGACCCGTTCCTCGACGGTGTCCCGTGCGATGAGCCGGTAGATGGTGACCGGGCGGTTCTGCCCGATGCGGTGCGCCCGGTCGGCCGCCTGGTTCTCGACGGCGGGATTCCACCACGGGTCGAGGATGATCACGTAGTCCGCCGCCGTGAGATTGAGCCCGGTTCCGCCCGCCTTGAGCGAGATGAGGAAGAAATCGCCTTCCCCGTTCTGGAAGGCGTCGACCCGCCGGGCCCTTTCCCGGAGAGGGGTCGATCCGTCAAGATACTGGATCGACCAGCCCTTTTCCTCGACCATCTTGCGTACGATGGCGAGGTAGTCGGTGAACTGGCTGAACACGAGCGCTCGGTGTCCGCCGTCATGCAGCTCGGCCATCAGCTCTGCGAGCGCGTCGAGCTTCGCGGAGGCGAGGTCGTCGCCGCCAAGGACAAGCGAAGGATTGCAGCAGAACCGGCGCAGGCGCGTGAGGCCGGCCAGCAGCTGCGCAAGTCGCTGCTTCCTGTCGGCCTGGGAAACGTCGTCGAGAACCTTGAGACGGCAGGCCTCGTATTCCGAACGTTCCTTCGTGCCCAACTCGACGAAGCGCGTCACTTCGGTCTTGGGCGGCAGGTCGTCGAGGACCTCGCCCTTCAGGCGACGGAGGATCAGCGGCTTCACAAGCCGCTTGATTTCGCTGCGGTCCCTCTCCTCGAAACCGTCCGCCGTGCCGAGAAGCCCGGCATTGAGGAAGTCGAATATGCTCCACAGTTCCAGCAGCCTGTTCTCCACGGGCGTGCCGGTCGCCGCCACCCGGAACTTCGCATGGAATCCCTTCACCGCCCTCGTCCGCCTGGCCGACTCGTTCTTGATCGCCTGCGCCTCGTCGAGGACGAGTCCGTTCCATGGCTTTGTCGCGAACTCCTTCTCGTGGAAAAGCAGATAGCCGTAGCTTGCAAGCACCACCGCGCGCGGCCCCGCCTTCGCGACGCCCTGCCCGTCCTCGATCGCCATGACCGGCTCGAGCGTGGGCGCGAACCTCAGGATTTCGTTCCGCCAGTTCCCGCAGACGGACGCGGGGGCCACGACAAGCGAGGGACCGTCCTTCGCGCGCTCGAGCAGCAGCGTTATGATCTGAAGCGTCTTTCCAAGACCCATGTCGTCGGCCAGACACGTGCCAAACCCGCATGACGCCAATCTGGACATCCAGCGGTAGCCCTCAAGCTGATACGGGCGCAGCTGCGCCTGAAGCGTCCGGGGCGGCTCGGGATCGGACGCCAGCGCATCGCGAACCTTCTCGGCCGCCAGCGCCATCGCCTCCGGCAGCGCCACCCCCTCGCCGCCGAACACCGCCTGCAGCATCGGAATCGCGCCGCGGGGGATTTCGAGCTTGCCGTCCTCCTCGCGGCCCGCCGACGCCAGCGCCCCCAGCTGACGCTGCATCTCCTTCGTCAGCGCCACATAGTCCCCGTCCGCAAGGCGGACGTATCCGGACTCCTCCTCCGCTTCCCTCATCGCGGAAAGCAGTTTCATCACGTCCATGACGCGACCGTCGTCGAGCGCGAACTCGCCCCTGACCTCAAACCATCCATTTCCCCCTTCGCCGGACTTCAGCGTGAATTTTGGCCGGGACACCTTGAGCGACCGCCCCTTCCGCCACTCGATGTCGATGGCGGGGGTCATGCCCTTGAGCCGGTTCACGACCGACACCGCCTCGGAAAGATTCCTGACCTGCCATGAGCAGCGTCCGTCGAACCAGGCGTCGCATTCCGCCATGGTCTCCTTCACGGGGCGGAAGGCGGCGTTCTCGCCTTCGAAGTCGCGCACGATGCGGCACGCGCCGCCCTCGCCCGATATCACGCAGCTCTTCTGCCCGTATCCGGGTTCAAACGCCAAATTGGCGTTTTGGGCGACTGGCCGGGTGCAGACGTGAACCGTCAAGGCGCCATCGCGGAACTCCAGCCTGGCGAAGCAGGTCGTGTCGGCCTTCACTTCCGGGATTTCCCCGTCGTCCGCCGCTTGCTCATCCTCCTGGGGAACGGCCTTGGAAAGCCACTCGAAGGCGGGCATCTCCTTTTCGACGCCTTCGCGCGGGATCCGCATGACGCCATTCGTTCCGTATAGGTTGAGAAGCCTGGCGATGCGTCCGACGACAGGCTCGACCCGCATGAAGACAAGCAGATCGGCCCGTTCCGTCTCGCGCAGCACGTATCCGCACAGATCGAATCCCCTTCCGATCGCGCGGCAGTCCTGCAGCTGGATTGTCACGCTCCCGTCATCGGCCGCCACGGTCCTCATCCTGGGGCAATCGCGCTCCTCGATTCTCACGGGGTGCCTCTCGCGTGTCTCCTCGTCTTCCGACTCAATCTCCAGTTCCAGATTGTCCATGCCGCACAGAAGCGATATCGCCTCGACTTGCCTGTTGCGCGAATCCCCGTGCCAATCGTCGGTCAGTTTTCTGGCAAGCATCGCGTATACAAGGCGCCTGTCGGACTCGCCCATGCAACTGGCGTATTCTTCAAGCAGCAGGGCTCCGGGCTCCACGCGGCTGCAGGAGGCTTCGCCGCCACTCCTCTGCTCGCGGCACAGTGCGCCGACTCGCCGCACGGAGAGCAAGCCGTCGCGTTTCGGTTCCCCGCAGGTCACCAGCCATGTTATCTTTCGGGAAATCCCCTCGTCCTCCCGCGCGTTTTCCCGTTTCTCCCGCGCGTTCTCGCGTTCTTCTTCCAAGCTGCGCAGATAGCGGGACTCTCGCGCAAGGTTCTCGGCAAACCGCTCCCACAGCGGCTTGACCTCGCGATAGGGGAGAATCCACGTGCCGCCCCGCTCCATCGCGCGGAGAACCGGTTGGACGTTCTCCTCCATTCCCAGTTCCGGGACAAGCGACAGAACCGCCCCGCCAAAGTTCACGTATCCGTGCTCGACGATCTCCAGAAGCTTGTCCGACCATCGCCTCCCGCAGCTGCGGCAAAATGCAATTCGATCGTCTTTTCTCAAATTCCGGGCGCAAAACGCCGCATTCAAAACGGATCTTAGATTATCCGCAACGTGACTGGCCGCACTGTCGGCGTCATTCCAGAACCAGGTGCCGCCGGGAATCCTTCTGGACGCCTTGCTGGCCGAGCGCCAATACGGGTTGAGAAATTTCGTGAACAGATGTCCGCAATCCCGAATGCTTTCCAGTACCTTTGGCTTTTCCGGCACGACCGCCGTGAAAACCATGTAAAGAAGAAAACGCGTCACGCTGCCGCCCAGCAGGCCTTTCTTCCGGAGCGGATCCGTCAACTTGTAGGCCAGCTTGAGATCCCCGGCCAATATGGCCCTGCATCCCAGGCAGATTGCATCCGAAGCGACGAACGCGCGGTCCAGCCCCTCGCGCCACCCCGTCCAGACGCACAAGACGGCATACACCTGCTGCAACGCGCCATCCCGCACCGGGCCTTCCCCAAGGGTCTTCAGCGTCCTTCGGACGTCCCGGCCATTCCAGAATGCGCATTCCAGCCAAATGCGGATCTGCGCCTCCCGGGTCACGCCGAAAAAGGATTCCGGCATGGCGTCAAGGTCCGGATCGTCGTCCACCAGTTCGACGAATGCCTGCATGGCAGCCGACACGGCCTCGCAGGCGAGCCTTCCGGCGCTTTCGGGGTCGCGCTCCCGGATTCGCTCCGCATACGCCCTTCCGCTGCCGGCCGCCATGGAAAGCCAATAGGCCATCATCAGCTCGGAGAAAACGGCCTCGACCTTCGTGGAGTCGCGTGCCGTCTCGCGAAGTTGCTCCTGGGTCATGCTCTTCCGACGATAGTCCGACACGTTCGCCATGCAGATTGGCTCGTACGCCTTCGCAAATGCGTCGCAGGACGGCCACCATCCGCGCCGGTCCGCTTCTTTCGCAATCGCGGCAAGGGTCTCCAGCGCCATTCGTCCGACCGGCCTCGTCCCCTTGAGCATCCCTTTTTCCGCGAGCGCTTCGCCGGCCGCGAGCACGTCGTCGCGCGCGGCGGGGGATTTCGCTCCCAGCAAATCCGCGAAACCCGCATACCGCGGCCTGCCGTCGGTTCCATTCTCCCTGCGGATGCCAACCGGCACCAGCGCGGCGATGAAAAACACGCGCCGCTCTTCCAGTCCAAGGCTCTTGTATTCCGGTGTCGTCACTCCCGATCATCCTATAGAAGAGCCAGGAACTCCTGCTCGGTGATGATCTTTATCCCGAGCTGCCGGGCTTTCGTGTTCTTGCTGCTGCCCGATTCCGGGTCGTTGGTCACGAGATAGGTAAGTCCCTTCGCCACGGAGGACTTCACCTCGTATCCGGCGGCCGCGGCCCTCTTGGACGCCTCGGCGCGGGACATGGTGTCCAATGCGCCGGTGAAGCACACCGACCCCTTCTGGCCGACGGGGCGGGACTCCCATTCCACGTCCTCGGCCGCCGCGCCATGGTAGCGGGGATCGCGCATGATTTTCTCGACGATGGCGAAGTTCGCGGCGGCGCACGCCCGGAAGGCGTCCATCGTCTTCTGCCCGACACCATCCGGGAAGTCGTCCGCGTCGATGCGCCCGTCCTTCAGGTTCCGGTAGCCGTAATGGCCGATGATCTTCGTCAAGGTGATGTCCGCAAGATCCCTGAAGGGAAGCGCCTTGAAAAGATCGATGGCGGAAGCGCCCATGACGCAGCGGGAGATCTCCTTCTCGAAATAGACCTCCATCTTGTAGTCGGGGTTGGAGCGGAAGGCCAGCAGCTTGTCGAAGCTGCCGACGCTCCAGGCCTCCAGGGTCTTGCGGCTTACGCGCTTGATGCCGATGTTGGTGATGAAGGCGAGGACCCTCTCGTAGCCGCGGGAGGGGCAGTCCCCGTTGGGGCAGCGGATGTCGCAGCCGTCGCGGACAAGGGGCGTTCCGCAGGAGGGGCATTTTCCTGGAACCTTGACGGGGGTGGCCTTGCCGCCAGCGAGAACCCGCGTGAGTTTCGGGATGACGTCGCCGGACTTCACAATCTCGACGATGCTGCCGATGCCGAGGCCCATCTGCCGGATCCAGTCTGCGTTGTGCAGCGTCACGCGGGTGATGGTGCTGCCGCCGATTTCGACCGGCTCGATGACCGCCACCGGGCACATCCGCCCGTCCTTGCTGGGCTCGCCCCATTCGATGCCGGCGATCCGGGACTGGGCGACGAGCTGGTTCAGCTTGAAGGCGACCTGCGCCTGGGGGCGGTAGCGGTTCTCCGCCTTGTACAGCGGCGAGGAAAGGACCAGCCCGTCCGTGGGGTACCCGAAGTCTCTCCCGGCAAGTCCCGTCAGCTGGCCGACGATGTCGGCGGGGACTGGATCAAGGCCGATTTCGGTGTTCCAGGCCACGTCGAATCCAAGGGAGGCGAGACTGGAGAACTGGTCGCGCTTGGTCCGTTCGCCGCCCATGATTTCGTAGGAGACGAAGGAAATGTGCCGGAGAAGGTCCGGTTCTGCGGTCTTCTGGTTCATGATTCCCGCGCAGGCGTTGCGGGGGTTGGCGAACTGACCGGCGATGTGGACGAAATCGGCGTCCTTGATGACCAGCTCGCCGCGGATGTCCAGCGGGCCCTTGCGGTTCTGGACCGAGGCGGGAACGCCATGGCCGACGAGCTTCACCTTGTCCGTGATGTCCGTGCCCGAATGGCCGTCGCCGCGCGTGGTGGCGCTTGCCATCCGGCCCTTCTCGTAGTGGAGGCGGCAGCTGATGCCGTCGATCTTCGCGCTGACCGAGAGGGCCGGAGCCACGGGAAGCACCCGGGCGGCGATCCAGGCCAGGAGCTTGTCAGGCTCCTCGGCCTTCATCTTGTCCAGCGAACCCATGATGAAGGGGTGGCTGACCTTGCCGGTCTCCTCGTGGAGACTGTCGCGGAACGCCGCGTATTCCTCGGGCGACACTGTCTTCTCGTAAGCCTCGCAAAGGTCGTCGAAGGCCTGGTCGGTCATGACGGGCCTGCCAAGGCGATAGGCCTTGTTCGCCTCGATAATCTGCTCACGGATGGTCATGGAAACTCCTTCTGGTTGCAGCGGACAAAGTCCCCCGCGATTTTATCCATGTGTGACGCTAGGACTGCCGGGTCCTCGCCGCGGTTCGTAACGCGGTTTAACATCGGTGGGTCAGGGGGTTGACTCATACAATTTCGGGAATTGTACAATCTGATCAATGAAGCGAACCTCAGATTGCTCAATTTGGGTGCAGAAATCAGAGTAGCCCTTGTTGGGTTCCAGCCGTGGAATCTTAAGTCCGACAATCCCGAAATGTCCGCCGAAGCCATTCAATTTGAGGCTAATGGATTGCTTGTTTGCAATTCTGTTTTCACTCGTGTCCTGCACCGGACAGACCTCTTTCATACTGTACGGATAAAGCAATATACCCCTCTTGGCCTTTAGGGCATACATGAAGGACAAGACTTCGTGAACGTCATCATTAATCCATTCGCCGTCCATGAACCGCCTGTCAAGCGGCTTGTATTTCGCGTCCAACACGGCGCGCGTCTCATCGTTTCGGTTGATGTAGAAGTCCGGAAACCACTGCAATAGTTTTTGTTCATCTTTGAACGGATAGATGCATGGTTTCTTGGTGGCGTTGTCGCAGTGGACCAAATCTTCGATCCCGCTCTCCCGGAGAAGCGCCCACAGGTAGTTCTCCCACACCCACGAGCCGTCGAAGACGATGCCGCTGACGGTTTCACCGTCATCTTTACCGTACAGATTGATGCCCTCGTTCCGCAAAATCATCAGCGCAAGCTTCCGCATCGGCTCGTACTGCTCGGCGTGGTAGGGATGGATGACGACCCGGGTCGCCTCAGTTCGGGCCGTATCTGAAACGGAGTCCGGCCGCCACAAAGGCGTTGCCATTCGCAACTGTTCCAAAAAAGATTTTGCCAGCGGGTTACTCTCTATGAGACCTCGACGGCGCTTGCAGATAGCCTCGGCGGCATGGCGGATTAGGTGGTTGACAGGGATGTCTGTAGTTAGCTTGCGCTGCACATAGGCGATCCGATCGCAGACCGGATAATTGAGTTTGACGTGTCGCGAAACGTCGATGCGCCCCTTGATGTTCAAGTCGTTCTTCCTAAGCTTTACGTAGGCGCGCATGACGCCATAGGGCTCAGCCTTCGCCAGGTAGTTCGCGAATAGAAGGAAGAGTATCAGATCCATCCCTCCTTCGTTTTCGCGGTCGATGTCAATTGCCGACAATGGATTCACCCGGCAAGCTCGCGCAAGAATATAGCTGAGGAAGAAATGGCGGTCTTCGCTCTTACCCGACGTGGCATCGTATCTTTTTGTTTCCCCATCAAACCTTGAGGTAATTTCGATTCGAATGGAAGGTGATTGTTTTCTGTTGTCTGACTGGATAGGGTTTGGGAGTGCCACCCAACCCATTAGATTGCCAGTATCAATACGGAATGCAACGGGTTTCGACTCCTTCCTATTATCCTCGTCTTTGGGGTCGTTAACGATTCTTCCAATGGTGAATAGCGTCAGTTTTTGATCGTGAACACCAATTGTCAGCGTCTCGCGCTTCAACTCCGGATTACCGAGGAGTTCTTCCAGTCGTTTCCCGGAATACTGCCTAACGACTTGAAGGACCTTACTGACTATTTTGTTTGCAGACTTGAAACCGCTCTCTTCTTTTCGTTGTATTCCATCCGGATAAAACGCCGCCCTTTTGCGAATGGTCTTGATATCTAGTGGGGTTCCATTGGTCGACTCCCACCGATGTGAGTTCCCGCCCGAATCAATCCACACAGCCTTGAGGATACGGGCATCCGGTGGATATCCTTCGGGGAATACCCACCACCCGTTGTCATCGAAGGAATTGTCCGTAAGACGCAGAACTGTCTGTTCGTCATTGGCCATTGTCTACCTCGAGAAACATGGACCACGCAATTATTTCCGCATTAGCTCTAGTCCACATCGGCGTCGGGGTCTGAAATAGGCGGCTGTTCCAGGTCTTGTGTCTGTTCGCCTTTTTGATTCTTTTTGATCCTCGGCTTCTTCTGCTCCGCATCCGAAATGCCAACGGCTTGCTCATACATCTTCTTCAACTCGCGCAGATTGGATTCGGGGTTGTCCTGACCTCGCAGATATTCCCGAAGAATTACGGCGATGTGGTTTTCCCAAAGAGATTTGAATGCGGCATCCGGATACTTTTTCCTTTCTCCATCACCTTCAACATACAACTCCAACTTGGCAAAAATCGCGCCGCCGAGTTCGTATGGTTTTCCTAACCGCAACCGTAATTTTGGCTCCTTGTGTTCTTCTGCTTCGCCACAAATCTCAAAATTCAAATCGTCCATGGCTTTTTCAAGCCGGTTTTTGACAGATTCGTCAAAAACTCCTTTTCGAGTCTTGGCTTCAAGGATCCGCTTTGAATCCGCCGCATCGATTTCCTTCCATGCGAACCGACGGCGCAGGGCGAAGTCTATGCTCTCGACGCTGCGGTCTATGTCGTTCATCGTGCCGATGATGTAGAGGTTCTCAGGAATGACAAGTGTTTCGTGGACAAGCTTGCCATCCTTGTCTCTGACTTCATTTCCAATGACGTCCGTCTTGATGCTCGGCAACGTAATTTCCACCGCATTTTCGTCAATTGCAAAGGTTGGATTACCATCCTGCCTTTCCAGCTTGTCCAGTTCCTTGTCTTGGCGCTTGTACCGGTAACGGTACTCCATGCAGGAAAAGACTTCGCCAAAAACGTTTGACAAGTCGGCGCGGTTGATCTCGTCAATCAGCAGAACAAACTTTGGGGGATCAAACTCGGCGTCCCCACCCATAGTCGGATAATCATTGTGTGCGTAAAAGTCCAACGCACCCTTTGCGGCTTCGGCGAATTGTTTGAGAATCCCGGATTTCCATTCAAACGAAACCTGCTTCATTCCGTTTGCTCCATCGACGAGGATCGGTTTGAGTCCGACGATGAAATCGGAGTAATCATATCCTGGATGGAATTGGACGAATTTGATTTGTGGATTATCCTTCTTCTGGAAGTCAGTTCGCGTCACCACAAAAGCCAATTCCCTTGCCGTATAAGTCTTTCCTGTTCCGGGGGCGCCGTGAAGGATGATTTGGCCATTTGCCTCAAGGAGCGATTTCATTTCAGCTATACGCGAAAAACGAAAAGCATTGTCGGAAAATTCGCAGAATGAGACGATAGCCGTATTTTGCTTAAACGATTCGCACAGGCCATCCCTTATTGTCATGTAGCCATCTGCATCTGGAAGCCTACGTCCCAATGCGGCAGTCACATTGTCTTTGATGTCACTCGGAAAAAAGCCAATGCTACTTAGGAAATCAATGTAACCTCGACTGTGGCTATCCAAAGGCACGAAAAAATCTGGGGCGATCCAGAAAAGGCCCGCCGTTATTCTCCAGAAATCAAATAAATTCTTTGCTTCCTTATAAGAGGTCTTAAACTTTTCCTTTCCATCATCGTCTGGGGAACGAGCATATGTGACTGCTTTGGCGAAAAGATCCCATAATTTTGCAATTTTTGTCTCCTCGTCTTTAATGGGCTTGTTATTCCTATAGAACGAGTAAGACACAAAATAAGAACTAAGCCCACCTCCTCCTGTTTCTATAACCTGAAGACCCACAAAGTCCGATGGAAGGTCTTTCTCATCAACGATATTGACAGGAGTAGGATCGCTTGATTTCGGGAAGCTCTTGTTTAGTTCTTTGATTATCATTAGACGTTTTGCGTCGTCGCGAACTCCCCCATTGAACAAACTGTAGATGGAAAAAGGGTCAATGTCGGATATTTTATCAAAGGGGAAGGACATGCCTGTGTCATTGCAGGCGGCTTTGAGCTTTGGAATCAACTCATCTTTTCGTTTTTGGGCATTATCGGCATAGCCCAGTGCCAAAAGTCTATCGGCAAAAGCCGTGAAAAACTTTTTCCAAGTGAATCCCATGCTTCCGCTATCGTTCTCTTGTGCTCTTTCTTGCGCTACTTTCGTTGGGGGAAGAGTCGATGTTTTCTGATTCTTGTCCTGTTCGTCGGCCATAGTCTTGTCTCCTGTGTTGGTTGGTGGTTGGTGAAAAGTTGGTTGCGCGGCGACTTGTCGCGCCTGTGGCGGTTGCCGGCCGCGCCGATGCGGTTGGGGCGTTTCGTCACGATGCAAGCATAATATCAGAATGCCAAGTGGCAGTAACTTGAAATGCGGGTGAAAGCGGGTTCTTGCTGAACTCGTTCAACTACTTCTCCAGCTTGTACTTCGCCAGTTGCGGCTGTTCGGCAAGGAGAGAGCTCCAATCCGTGTTCCATCTTTCTGACTTTTCAGGAATCTCCCCCCACTTGTCGCACTTGTCCGCGAACTCGGGACGCGTCGTGAGAAGCCGGGCCCAGGCCTCGCCGTCAAGTTTAGACCAGTCGCACTTGTCCGCGAACTGCGGCTGCCTTCCAAGGAGTATGGCCCAGCCGCGTCCGTCAAATTCGTCCCACTTGCCGCACTTGTTCGCGAACTGCGGCTGGCTGGCGAGAAGGGCCGGCCAGTCCATGTCAATACTATCTGCCTTGCCTGGAATCGTGTCCCAATTGGCGCACTTGTCAGCAAACTGCGGCTGGGCAATGAGGAGCCGCACCCACCAATTCCCTTCAATTTCGTCCCACACGTCACACTTGTCAGCAAACTGCGGTCGCTTTGACAGGAGTGAAGCCCAAGCCCATCCGGGAATTTCGTCCCACCTATCGCATTCGACGGCAAAATCGGGATCCTCCTCGATGAGGTCCGCCCAGTCATAGCCTTCGAGCGTTGACAAATCACATCTGATCGATAATCCAGGAGCAATCTTCAGCACTTCGACAATCTCCCCGCCACTCAGCTTCGACAAGTCGCATTTGTCGGCCAGTTCGGGTTGCTCTATGAGCAGATCCACTAATTCCTGGCCCTCAAGATTGTCGAAGTCGATCTCCTCGGAAGCGTCCGCAGCCTGTTCCTTGTCCTGTTCGTTATCCATTGTGTTGTTCCTCAGTGTTGGTGGTTGGTGAAAAGTTGGTTTGCGCGGCTACTTGCCGCGCCTGTGGCGGTCGCCGGCCGCGCCGATGCGAGATGGGACGTGTCGAGTTTGCTGGGGTTCGTGTCCATGGCTGCATTTCTACTAGGTTGCGATCAGTGGTATCCAGCATATGCCGGAATTGGTGAACGGGTCTCATTCTACATGTCCGTCAATTATATTTCAATGACAAAATGGGAGAAATGCGAAAAAAAGATTACACCGCACATTCATCCGTCCAGCGCCCCCAGATCCCGGATGAACGGCAGGAGCGTGTGCGTCACAACATGGTCGCTCAGGCGGTGGGTCCTCTCCGCCAGTGTCGTCTTCCCGACCTGCCTGGGACCGGAAAGAAAGGCCATCTGACGGTTGTGTGCGAAATGGTCCGCAAGGAGGATTTCGTAGATGCGTTTCATGGACTGGATACAACCCCCGACACTGTGGCCGTGCCAATGCCAAAATCGACGATGCTCGAATTCAGTCGTTACCAAATTCGAGTATCGTCGATTTTGGAAATCAGCCTGACGGTAGTGTTCCAGTTGTTGATCCGAACCAATTGGGCGAGCTCTTCGAGCGGCCTCTGCACCTCCCGCCCATGCCTGTTGTTGCTTGAAGACGCCATTGAGGCAGTCGAACGCGAAGCGCGCAATGGCCGGCGACCGCGCCCAGTACGAACACGAACAGGAATACGCCGACAAACATGCCGAGAATGGTTAGTGGCTAGGAGTCTCTCTGTATTTAGCCAGCTGCGGCTGTTTCTCGACAAGTTTGTCCCATTCCTCGTCGGAAAACTCCTCCCAGCAATGGCACTTGTCGGCGAGCTGCGGCTGGGTCTCCAAAAGCCGCGCCCAGTTCCAGCTGGAGTATTTGGAGAACTTGTCCCAGCAGTGGCACTTGTCGGCGAACTCCGGCCGCGCCGACAGAAGCAAAGGCCAGTCACGTCCTTCGAGTTTGCCCCAGTTGCATTGGTTGGCGAATTGCGGGCTGTGGCGAAGCAGGGTCGCCCAATCCCAGCCCGTCATGCGCTCCGGGAACGGCTTCATTCCGTCCCGCGTCAGCAGCAGGTAGGTGCGGTCCTTCTCGCAATCGGGCTCCCAGTCCGAATCGAAATCCTCGCGGTCGAAGCCCTCGTAGCGGATGTTGGCCCTATCGACGACGGCCGCCGGCTCCGCACCGTAGTCGAGTGGCACCCGGAAATACGGAATCGTGAGTTTGCCCGCCACGAAGCGGAAATCGTCCGGCACCTCCTTGACGCATCGCGCCCAGACCAAAAGTCGCCAGCGCGCCGCGCCGACAAGCCATTCGTCCTTGCCACCGTCGAAGTCGAACTCCAGCGGGGATTTTTCCTCTTCGAAAAGAACGCCATGCAAGTCTTCCGGAGATACGGTCTCCTCCAGAATCACCTTGCCGTCGAGTCGGACCGTCAGCTCGACACCATTCCACTTCCATTTCCCCGCTTCGTCCGACTCGCCGAGAACCATGTAGTAGCCCGAGCTTCCGAACTCGATGTCGATCGGGACGCCTTCGATCCCTCCGCAATTTTCGATCTCGTCCTGTAGATTCCCGAAACGCCTCCGGTATTTCGTCAATTCCATGAATCCGATTTCAGCCGGGCGAACGGTCGGCTCGACGGAAATGTAGAGGATTCTGCCGTTGACGCCCTTCTTCTCCTTGGCCAGCGCGGTGAGTCCCGGCTGGGCGACGAGCAGCTTCGAGACGTTTTCAAGCGACAATTTCGCCCAGTCGCATTTGTCGGCGAACTGCGGCTGCGCGGCGAGAAGCCCCTCCCAGTTGCAGCCATTCAGTTTCGAGAAGTCGCATTTGTCTGCGAACTGCGGCATTTTGGACAGCAATCCCGCCACGGCGTATCCATCCCATTTCGAGAAGTCGCATTTGTCGGCGAACTGCGGCTGCGCCGCCAGCAGATCGATCCAGTCACGATACCACAATTCGCCCATCGCCTCCCAGTCGCACTTGTCGGCGAACTGCGGCTGCGCGGCGAGAAGCCGCGCCCAGTCGTCGTATTCCATCGCCTCCCAGTCGCATTTGTCGGCGAACTGCGGCTGCGCGGCGAGAAGCGCCGTCCAGTTGCCGCCATCCAGCGTCGTCCAGCG
>DJYI01000080.1:60810-71905 GCA_002448475.1 Verrucomicrobia bacterium UBA6982 | reverse complement strand
ATGCTCGGCGAACTGCGGCTGCGCCCTGAGAAGCCACGTCCAGTCGCCGCCATTCAGCGTCGTCCAGCGGCAATGCTCGGCGAACTGCGGCTGCGCGGCTAGAAGCCGCGCCCAGTCGCAGTCTTCCATCGCCTCCCAGTCGCATTTGTCGGCGTGTTCGGGATGTGCGACCAGAATCCTGACACGCTCCCAAGCCGGAAGCGTGTTGAAATCGGGCTGTTTGCCCGTGAGGTCTGAGTTGTCCATGTTTGGTTGTTCCGTTCGTGTTTGATGTGGTGTGTCCGGCCGCGGCCGGTCGATGCCCGGCCGGGAGAGGGGGGGGGACTTCCCCCGGAGACCGGCCTTTCGACGCAATCGACGCAATCGACAAAGTCGACGAAGTCGGGCCTGAAGGAAGCGGAGTCCGTTACTCGACGAACTGGCCGTCCTTCATGTGACCGACCTTGATCTCCAGCTTGCCGGCGGCCTTGAGTTCGTCGGCTGTGAAGGTGCCGAGAGGGATGTGGAAGGTTTGGTCCGTTTTGGGCTGGCAGTTGTCGCTGCTTTTGTTCTCGTGGCTCACCCCTCCATAGAAGTTGAGTCCTTCGCCGCCGAAGAACGGGACGATCGCCCCGCTGAGATACCTCTCGCCGCCGCACAGGATTGAAGGAACTGGTCCGTTCCAACCCGGATTGCCGCTTGAAACGGGAACGAAACATTCCGCGGCGGTCATTCCGGATTTGTCGAGGAGAACGGCTTTCACCGTGATGATTCCCGAGTCCAAACCGTTGCGAACGGCTTCCATCTTGTTGTCATCGAACCAGAGGACCGTCGCGGAACCGCTCCGCAGGTTCTCCATGACAAGAAGAAAGTTCCTTTCTTTCTTGTCAGATGACCGATTGAGGTCGGGAATGTCGAAGTCGATCCATCCGTCCCCCGCGTATTTCCAGTCCGTCTTGTGCCACCCCTTGCTCACGATCTTCTGCTTTTTCGTCGCCATCGGACCGAGCTTGTCCAGAACTTCCTTCGCGAACTGCGCATATTTCGCCATATCGACGCGCACGCGGACATTGGCGAAAACCTCGCCGATCTTCGGATCGAGGTCGAGGGGCGACTTGCCGGTCTTGCCGGGGACGGGCTCGGCAATGACGCACGTGAGATGCTTGGCGAGGATGTCCTTGATCATTGCCTCGGCGTCGGCAAGGTTGTCCTGCGCGGAGACCATCTGCGCCCAGAGCGATTCGCCGTCGAGTTCCACGGAGACCAGCTTCTCCGCGACAAGCTTCTCCCGGAGAGCCGTCTTCTTCACGGTCGCCTTGACCTTGACGGTGATCAGTCCGTCCGCCGACTTCGGCGTTCCGACGATCTTCGAATCTGCGATGAGGGCGGCCGAATACGTGAGGATCCTGTCCTCGACGAGCTCGTCGTTCTCGACGAGCGTCGTGGCGTCGACCATCGTGCCGACGACCTGTTCGACGGCGGCCTTGTTGGCGGCCTTCATGGCGGCCTCCTGCGTCGTTCCGACGCCGGTGGCAAACACTTCGACGAGCGAATCGTCAGCCGCCGCGAACGCGGCAAGGGGAAGGAGGAGCGCGGCGAGCACCGAGAGAAAGCAGGATTTCATGAACACCTTTCTTGTTTGCGCTATTCTCCCGAATACGGAATGATTTCGGTCGAAACCTTGGCGATGCCGGCAAGATCGGATTCGTCCATCTTGCCGAAGGAAACCCGGAACACGTGGGAGGAAACGCCTCCGTACACCATCCCGCTGAAAGCGGGCCTGTAGGGGTCTGGATTGTTCTGGAAGGTTCCGCTCCCCATACCAAGGAATGGATTGCAAATCACGGCTGCGACGTCGTCGAGCTCCGGATAGGTAACGGAGACGATCCCTGGCCTCGGAAAAGAGTGCCGTCCTACAAGTTGTTTCCAAAGAATCTTCTCGTCGATCTGGAGTTCGTCGCCGGAGGCGTCCAAAAGAGTGGTTTTCAGGGAATGGCACGGAAGTTCGGATACGCAAGCCTCCAACCGTTTCCACTTCTCCTCTTCCATCGTGAAGAGAATGAGTTTTCCCGAACGCTCGTTCTCCAGAATGGCCAGCAACTTCAAGGGGGCACTCCGGGGTTCGTCCGAAATCGTCCAGGAAAGATAGTTGGAGAAGCCGTCGTTCTGATGCTTCGCGACGACTTCGCGCCGTTTCGTAGCCATCGGCCCGATCTTTTCGACGATTCCCTTCGTCCATTTTCTGTAGGCGTCCATGTCGACCCAGACCTTCACGTCCGCGAAGACTTCGCCCGTGGCGGGGTCCACGTCGAGGACGGCACCCTCGTCGTTCAGGGGGACGAGGTCCGCCTTGACGCAGGCGCGGACCTTCTCCGGATTGAAGACCTTCTTCATCACGGCCTCCGCGTCCTCGAGGTTCTGCTTTCCGGAGACGCGCTTGGCGAAAAGGCTCTGGCCGCTCACTTCCCGGACGATCTTTTCGGACTTCGGGAGCTTCGCCTCGATTTCGGTCTTCTTGACCACGGCCCGGGTGCGAACCTCGACGAGCCCCGCCGGAGTCTTCCGCGGCTCGCCGACGAATTCGGCCGACTCGACGAGCCCCGCCGAATAGGAGAGGATCTCGTCCCGGACGAGCTCGTCGTTCTCGACGAGCGTTTCGGCGTCGACCATCGAACCGACGACCTGCTCGACGGCCGCGCGAATCGCGGCTTTCTTCGCGTCGTCTGCGGTCGTTCCGTAACCAGTTGCGACAACGGTTTGCGTTTCCGCCGCGAGCGCAACGATGGGGAGGAGGAGCGCGGCGAGGAGCGCGGGGAGGAGGCGTTTCATGGCTTGGGGCAACGTGAAAAGGGGAAAGGGTAAAGTTGAAGGGGTTGAAGGGTTGAAGGGTTGAAGGGTTGGTCACTCCACGAGCTTGACGTCCAGCTTGCCGGCGGATCTGGGTTCATCGGAACTCGAGCCGGACCTCGAAGGCGGCGACGTCCGCGAGGTCCTCCTCCGAGGCTTCGCCGAGGTCGATGCGGCAAGTCCGCATCGCGGACTTCGGCAGCTCCATGCCGTCCGTGCCGGACGTCCGAACGCCGACATACGGGGCGAAGCAGACCTTCTTGTTGTATGAATTGTCCCACGCGATCGGAAGGCACCGCAGGGAGCCGCCATCGTTGTCCCTTGCGCCGTTCCGGACCGCCGCCGCCTTTTCGCCGACAATGGGCTCTCCGTCCTTGTCCAGAAGCCAGACCTCGACGACGCCCGCCTTGGGGAACCGCTCGTCCAGAACCTTGCACAGGACGTCGAACATCCTTTCGTCGAGGGAATACACGGCGACGGGCCATGAAAGCCGCAGCGGGTCCGCGGGCGTGGCGACGACGACCGGAAACGATCCCTTCTCGTCGTCGCCCCCCCGGACGGAGGTGGCGACACCCTCGGCGAGGAAGGAGTCCTTCTGGTACTGCTCTTTCTTGAACGCGACGGTCTTCTCATGCTGTCCGGCGGAGACCGCGCCCAGCAGCTCGCGGAAGGGCCGCGCGAACGCGGCGTAGCGCTCCGGGACGACCCGGATGCCGACGTTGGCGAAGACGTGCCCCGTGTCGACGTCGACCTCGAGGGCGGGCGAGCCGTCCGGATTCGCCAGCAGGACGGCCTCCATCACGTTCTGCGGGAAGCCGGCGAGCCGCTCGGCGAAGTGCCTTTCCGCGTTGGCGAGGCGGTTCCGGCCGACGAAGAGGGATTTGTCGAGCCCGCCGCCCGCTGCGGCGGCGGAATCGGCGACGGCCTTCCCCGTGTCCGCGTCTCCGGCCGCGGCCGGTGCGTCACCCGCCGGTTCCCGAAGCGCGACGGCGCCTGTCTTCCCGTCGACGGAGATCGATCCGGAGGCCCCGATCGTGCGGGGCCCCGGATCGGCGGCGGCAAGGGCGGCCGTCGCGATTCCGCCGCCCGAGCCGGGGGTTCGCGCGGCCGGCCGCGAACCTGCCTGCCGGCCCTGTGCGGCGGCGGCGTCCAGTTCGTTCACCACCGAATTCAGGACGGAGCTCGCGTTCTTCAGGAAATCGCCGAAGCCGGATGTTCCGCCGGTGGATTTGCAACCGCACAAAAGGAGGATCGAGGCGAGGGGGAGAAACATGCAGCGTTTCATGGCAAAGGTTAGATGCTGAAGCCGTTCTAGTCTTCACCGCCGTTCTTCGGACCCGCGAAATCGAGCTTGATCTCGTATCCCTTGACGTCGCCGAGGTCTTCCTGCGGGACCTTGCCCAGACTGATGGAGTAAGACGGCATCGAATCCTTCGGCCGCCTTAGCTCCCTAGGGTAATAAGCATGAATCCCCGGGTACGGTGCAATGAAGATGCTGGACTCACGGTCACCATAGCCCTGTACAAATATTGGAAGAGATTTGCTATTATTGCTGCGGGCGCCCTCTGTGAACAGCGCCGCCTTCTCGCTGCAGACGGATTTCCCGTCCTCGTCGGTCAGGGCGACTTCAACGGAGCCCCATTTCGGAAATTGCTTGTCCATCACCTTGTAAAGCGTCTCGTACATCGTGCCGTCGAGATAGTACGCCACGCCATCCCACGCGGAACGGTTGGGCTTCTTGGGCGTGGCGACGACGACCGCAGGAACCTTGCGGTAAAAATCGCGTGCCTCCATTTCCCTTTCGGCTTCTTTGAACGAAATCCTTATCTCTTCCTTTTCGGCGCATACCGAACCCAGCAATTCCTGCAGGGCCTGGGCGAACGCGTTGTAGTTCTCCAGATTGACCCGGACGCCGAAGCGGGCGGAGACCTCGCCGGTTTTGGCGTCGACGTTGATGTCGGGCGAGCCGTCCGCCTTCTTGAGGAGCTCGGCCTCCAGCACGTTCTTCGGGAAGTTCCGGAGACGCTCGGTGAAGAACTTTTCGGCGTTGGCGACGCGCTCCTTGCCGGAGAACAGCGTCGCGGCGAGGCTGTCGCCCTTGACGGCGCCCGTCGCAATGCCGGCGGCCTTGAGCTCCTGGTTGAGCCGGCCCTTCTTCACGACGGCCTGCACGGAGACCTCGAAGAGGCCGTCCGCAGACCGCTTCGCCTCGCCGTAGTCCGCCTTCTCGATCACGGCGTTGCTCAAGGTGAGGATCTTGTCCTCCACCAGCTCGTCGTTCTCGACGAGCGTCTTGGCGTCGACGAGCTCGCCGACGGCCTTCTTGATGGCGTTGCGCGCGGCGTCGGCCTTGGCCGCCTCGGGGGATTTGCCCTGGCCTTTCGCCTTGACCGTGACGAAGTCGGCGGGATTCGCGGCCTTCGGTGCGCCGAAGGAGAACGAGCCGGAGGCCTGCGCGAAGGAAGCGGAGGGTGCGGCGAGGAGGAATGCGGCGAGCGCCGCGAAGAATGCTGTGGTTTTCATGGGTTGGTTGGTTGGGTGGTCAGGTGGTTCGGTGGTCAGGTGGTTCGGGGCGATGGGGCGGGCAACTGTTTGGAACGGGACGGAGCGTCACCCGTGGCGGAAGCGGGGGCGAGACGCTTCGGGACATCAGAACCCGGCGTCCGGATTCTGGGCCGGCGCCGGGGCGGCATCGTCCTTCCGGATGGCCTTCGTCACGACGCCGTTTGCACGGACGATCTTCGCGCGCCAAGTTGTGCCTTCGGACGTCGTGGCGGAATACACCGACATTTCGGTCGAAACGACATTCGTTCCGACCGACGACAGGCCGGCCGAGACCTGCTTCGAATGCGGACCGTTTCCGGAGTCCGCATCGAACGCAGCCTCGATCTCCGCGGCCTTCGCTTCGAGCGCCGGATCGCGCTCGGCGGTCGCGCCGGCCGCTTCCGCGCGCTCACGCAGTGCGGTCACCCTGGTTTCCGTTTCGGCTTTCTTTTTCTCGATTGTAGCCTTGAGGACGGAATCGTTCTTCGGTTCGCCGCATCCGGCGCAGAGGAGGAATGCGGCGAGCGCCGCCGGCAATGGCGCGGTTTTCATAGTTTGGTGGTTCGGTGGTTAAGTGGTTGGGCGGTTAGATGGTTAGGCTAAGGAATCGCCTCGACGACGACGACGGCCATCGTGCGGCCAGAGATCGGATGGACGATCTCGGTGGAAAGGACGGTCAGGAAGGTCCTCGGTTTCGGATCGACCGCTTCGTCGTATTCTTGGGAGAAATCAAGGGATTCTTCGTCTCCTACCATCGTCGAGACCAGCTTCCGGCTGGCCTTGATAGCGGTCGGGAATGAGAAGGCGGCGAACTTCCGGGCCATCGCCTCCGCGCGAGCCGTCGCGCCGGGCGTTTCCGCATCCGCCGCTCCAATGCCCAGCATCCGCAAGTTGCCGTCCGAGTCGGAGAACGCCGCCGGTCCGACGAGTGACGCCAGATTCTTTCGATCGAGCCATTCCTGCACCGCCTCGGAGGACAGGGACGCTCCCGATTCCGCCAGAAGGCGCTTCATGACGGCTTCGTGCCATTTCTCGCTCCAGCCAACGGCAACGGCGACTTCGTAGACGCCTCCTTCTTTCGGCGTCCAGGATTCCGCCATGGCGAGCATCCGGAGCCCCGTCACCGTTTCATTGACGGAGACGACCGTCGTATTCGTCTTGTTCGGCGTCCCGGCCGGTTCTTTGGACGAATCCTCCGTCGATTCGACATTCGCGCAAATCAATTCCAGAATGTCGAACTTGGCTGCATGGAGCGCCTTTTCCAAGCCATGGTCGCGAACAGCCGCGAACGAACTGGCGGCCGGATTGGCGATTTCGTGGCTGATGAATTGTCCAATGGAGACCAATCGGCCGGACGATGCATCGTAGCCCGGTTCGAGGCCATTCGCCTCCAGCTGAGTGCGGATGCTGTCATAAGCGCTCGGTTCGGCGGGGGCACCCTCGTCGAACGCCTCCGGGAGGGCGTCTTCATCGTCGATGCCGATTTCGGGAGCGTCCTTCCGGCCGCCGCAGCCGGCGACAAGGAGCAGCGTCGCGGCGAGCGCCGCGGGGAGAAAGGAGGTTTTCATGGTTGAGATGGTCTGGATGGTTCGGATGGTCCGGATGGGGTGGTGTCCACGGTTGGAACGGCCGGGCGAGGACGAGAGCTCACGGGTTGCCGGAATTGATGCGGTTCATTTCGGCCTGGTCGGCGGCGGTCATGCCGTAGACGCAGACGAGCATGTGCCGGCCGGTGACGGGATGGACGACTTCCTCCTGCCGGACGACGCGGCCGCGGAGCTGCTTGTTGCGGCAACGGGCGCGGACCTTGCCGGCAAACGTCGCCCATGCGTCCGCTGATAGCTCCTCGGAGGCGGACTCCCGTTCCGTCATCGCCATCGTCGCGACCGACTTCATTTCGGAATCGCCGTAGAGACCGAAGGCGAGGCTCGCCGTGGCCTCCGTTTCGGCGACGATGCGGGCGGCGTTGCGCGCGGCGCCGGTCTTGCCCTCGACGTCGGCGCAGCCGATGCCAGCGAACCGGCGGAGTCCGCGCGAATCGACGAACTGGCGCATGCCGAGGGCGATGGAGAGATCGATGCCCTCGAGCCAGCGGTCCCATTCGGCCTGGTCCTCCTCCTCGGAAACGGGAGCGGGCGGTGGAGCCGCGTCGACCGCGGCCGAGACGAGCTTCTTGGTCCATGCGACGGCGACGGCGACTTGGTAGAGCCCGGTGGCGGCGTCCCACGATTCGGCGGACGCGACGACGGACGCGCCCGACAGGGCCTCCGCCGAAAGGATTTCCATGACGGACGTCGTCGTCCGTTCGGACGTTTCGTCATCCGAGCGGAACGACACCTCGTCGCGGGCGTTCACGCGCATCCGAAACGCGCGAAGGATGTCCCTCTTCGCGGAAAGCTCGGCGACTTCGGCGCATTCCCGCCGGACGCGGGGGAACTTGGGCTCCGCGGCAGGGTCGGACATCTCGCGGCCGCACGTCCCGACGAAGACGTAGCGGCCCGTGGCGGCATCCGCTCCGACGGCGATGCCTTTCGCCGCCAAACGCTCGCGGACGAGAGACTCCGCGCCGCCGACGGAGCCGGAGGCGAGGAGAGGGAGACATGCCGCGAGGAGAAGCGCGGCGGAAAGAAGGGCGAAACGGGGCGTTTTCATCGGTCGGGTTCCGACAGGGTGGCCGCCGCGGCGGAAGAAAGGGAACCATCCTCGGACAAGGCGAGGATCAAGGCTGCCACCCCGCGCGCGAGCGCGGGTTTTCCGAGCGCGAGATAGCCACGGCGGAGTCCGTCCAGCGCGAAGGCGCTGGCATGGTTCGCCCGGAGAGCGTTGCGGAAGGCGGACAGCGCCAGATGCGGCGCTCCGGCGTCCAGCAGCCGGTCTCCCAGCAGGCACCAGGGCATTTCCACGCCCGGCGAAACCGCGACGATGGCGGCCAGTTCGGCGGTCGCGGCGGCGTTCGTCGCCGGTTCGTCCAGGAGCAGAAGCATCCGGTCGAGGTCGGGGGCCGTTCCTCCCACTGGGGCGGGGCAGGACCCGAACGAGAGGAGCATGGTCGCGACGCGCGCGTCCGAGGCGATGCCGGGAACCGTGTTCGTCTCGGCCTCGGCCCGCTCCGGGAACTCTCCGAGGAGGGAAATCCATTCGGGGGCGGCGGGTTCAGGCGCGCCGGAGGCGGACTTGCGGAGCGACTCCACGGCTGCGCGACAGTCGGCGGACTGCGTTTTCTCTGACCATTCGATAGCCTTGGTTCCGCTGGTTTGCTCGGACAGGAGCGTCCAGAGGTCCAGTGCGCCGCAGTCGCGGAAAAACGCCATGCGGTCGGGCGCCGTCAGGGATTTGCGAACGGATTCCTTCCACTGCCGTTCGTGGGCTTCGGGACGAGCTTCGAACGGGCCCTTGGCGGACTCGGCGAGCAGGTCGTTTTTCGCTACGGCCATGGTAAAGACATAGTCGTCACCGTCCGCGCCGCGGTGCAACACTCGAGAGGGAAGGTTCCGGATGGCGCGGGTCGCTTCGGCCTTGGCGTCGAACCAGGTTCCGGGAATGCCGGAAAACGGCCCGGCCGGGGCCGCGACAGAGACCGCGTTCGACGAGATCCACGCGAACACCATCCGCTCGACGGCGGACATGGCAGGGCCAGCCGCCCTTTCTTCGCGGAACATGCCGGAGCCCTTCATGGGCGAGCGGTAGTGGAAATAGACGGTTCCTTCCTTTTCCAGGACGCCGGTCGCGCCCGGCTTGAGCGTCGCTGCGTACCACGCGAACTCGTCCGCCGCCGGAGCGGCGGACGGAACGGTTTCGCCCAGGGCCGCCGCAGACACGCCGAAGAGCGTGAATGCGGCGGCGAGCGCAAAACGGCTAGATGTCATCGCCGATGTCGGTTTCGCCGGAGAAGATGCCCTGCTGCGACTGGGGCGCGGCAGGTGTCGCGGGCGCGGCGTCGATTGAGTTCACCGTGCGCCCCTTCGGCGCGGCCAGCTTGTCCTGGATGGCCTTGTTGCCTTCGGCGCGGCCTTTTTCGAATTCGGCTGTGTTCGCCTTGGCGCGCTCGACCTGGTCGCGATATCCTTGGTTGCGGCCGAGGGCGCGCTTGTTGGCGAGCTCCGTGGCCACGCGGGTCGCGATCAGCTCCTCGGCCATGACGCGGGCCTTTGCCGCGCTCTTCATGTCAAGCGAGTAGACGCTCACGTAAACCGTCTTGCCGCAGAGCGGATGGACGACCTCCGCGGAGAAAATTTCGTTGGCTCCCTCGATCATGCGGTTGTCCACGCGCTGGGAGACTTTCTTGTTGATTTCCTCGGAGGCCTCCGCGGCGGCCGTTTCGTCGGGGTTCTCGTAGGCGGTCATGGCCGACTGGTGCGCGACGAATTGCTCGACGTCGGAGAACAGGGAGAAAACCAAAGCGGAAAGGGCGCTGGCCTGGGCCGACTGCTTGTTGGCCTCGTCGCGAACGGAATTGATCCCGACCTCGCGGGCCGCGATGCCGAGGAAGACGCGGTTCCCTTCCGGATCGACCAGCTGGCGCGGACCGCAGACGAGAGACAGATCGCGGTCGGCAAGCCACTGGGCGACGGACTTCTGGCCGGCCTTTCCGGGAATGTCCTCTCCGAGGAGAGTGGCTTTTGCGGCCTTGTGGAGCGTCTTGGACCAGCACGAAGCAATCGCCATGTGGTACTGCTTGCCGTCCCACGACTCGGCCTGCGCGAGGACAGTCACGCCGAAGATGGGCCACTGGGCGACGAACCCGGCCTTGGTCTGAATGGAGTTGGTGGCGGTGGTCTCGTTCGCGAACATCTCGAGTTTTTCCTCCGCAGTGAATTTCGTTCCGATTCCCTCGGCAATCTTGCCCTTCATCTGCAGGACGAGCTGCTTCGCCATGAGATCGCGCTTGACGAAAAAGCCTTTGTCCTTGGCCGGCTCTTCGGTCATCGGAATGGCCGTTTCGGCGACGGCGATGTAGCGATCGTCTGTCCGCCCCTCATTGAAGCCGTTCTTCGCGAGGATGCTCAAGACCTGGTCTTTCGCCGATTTGCCTTTAATTTCCGCCGGTGCCGACGGCGTGGAATCCTGCATCGTGATGACGGCCTGGGTGCCGGCGTCGTTCTTCACCTCTTCCTCGGTCGGAGGCGGGTTGGCCGCGACGGCGGCCTGCTCCAACTTTTCAACCGTGGCAGGCGGCAGCTTTTCGGTGGTCGAGGAGACCTGGTCAACGATGGAGGATGCGTCCGCGACGATGCTGTCCATGTCGAGGTCCAACGCGAAAGCGGGGGAGGCGAGGAGCGCCGAGGCCGCGAGCGCGGTTGCGATGTGTTTGTTCATGTGTGTTGTTCTCCTGTTGGAGGGGTTGGTGTTGTTGGTGAAAGGTTCCGGGCGCAAAAAGGAAAAAGACCCTCTCTTCGCGGTTCCCCTGAGGCCCTGGAAAAGCCCGATCAAGAAGCGCGAAGGAAGGGCGTGCTTGCACACGCACCCTGCCGACTTGCCGTCTTGATCTTTTGAACTTTCCAGGTTTCAGGGGATCGACGGTTTGCAGCGGAGCAAATCTGTTGGCGCAGAGTCTAGCACTGCCACGCTTCGAAATCAACTCCGTTTTCGCGCATTCTCGACCGGGCATGGGTTCGTTTATTCGTTTGATCGGTGGTGGGGTAATCAAAGAACATATAGTCCTGAACTGCCCGAATCTTACGGTTTCGCGATTTCGACTGGTTTGGTCGGTCGTCGAGAATGATTG
>DJYI01000080.1:55931-60696 GCA_002448475.1 Verrucomicrobia bacterium UBA6982 | reverse complement strand
GATTGGCTTGGTCGGTCGTCGATTTGGTCGGTCGTCGAAAAAAAAATCGACCAAGTCGACCAAATCGACCAAGCCAATCGTGCCGCGCCGGTGGCGCGGGGCGACCAAATCGACCAAATCGACCAAGCCAATCGTGCCGCGCCGGTGGCGCGGGGCGACCAAGTTGGCAAGGCCAATCGTGCGATGTCGTGGCGCCATCGCCATTTCTAGCCTCTGGAACATACCGTTATTTAAAAATTCAACTTGCAAAAAACGGCATATTGTGGAAGAATTGCCTCTGTTCACGAACCACAATGAACTTCCATGATTGAACGTCATCTTGCGAGCATTCTCCGACAATCGGCGGAGGAGTATCCGGCCGTCACGCTGTTCGGACCGCGCCAATCGGGAAAAACGACGCTTGTGAAAGCGTGTTTTCCCGGTTACGGCTACGCCAACCTCGAACATCAGGGGACGAGGGAACTGGCGGCCACCGATCCGGATGGCTTTTTCCAGCGATTTCCCCCTCCGGTGATTCTCGACGAAATCCAGCGTGTTCCATCCATCGTTTCGCAGGTCCAGATCCTGATCGACGAGCATCGATCCGAAACGGGGCGCTTCATCCTGACGGGAAGCCACCAGACGAAACTTTCCGAGGCCGTGTCCCAGTCGCTCGCCGGGCGGACGGCGATCCACGTCCTCTATCCGCCGTCGCTGGACGAACTCGGCGGCGCCGCCGCGGCAACTTCGACGGACGAACTGCTCTTCCGGGGTTTCATGCCCGAACTCCATGCACGGAAGATGCGGCCCTCGCCATGGTACGGGAACTACGTCCAGACCTATTTGGAACGGGACGTGCGGCAGATTGTCAACGTGAAGGATCTCGACTCGTTCGAGCGTTTTCTCGTCCTGCTCGCCGGCCGCGTCGGCTCGCTTGTCAACGCCTCCGCCCTGGCGGGCGAAGTTGGCGTGTCCGCGCCGACGATTTCCGGATGGATATCCGCGCTAGAGGCGTCGTTCCTCGTGTTCCGGCTTCGTCCTTGGCACGGCAAAATCGCGAAACGGATGGTAAAAACTCCAAAAATCTACTTCACGGAACCTGGTCTGGTCGCATCCCTGCTTGGAATCGAAACACCGGAACAGATGCTGCGCGACCCACTGCGCGGCAACTTGTTCGAAAACCTTGTCGTGGTCGAAGCGCTCAAGCAGCGCGCCAACGCCGGGCTCCCGCCCAATCTTTGGTTCCTGCGGACGGCGGATGGATTCGAGATCGACCTTCTTCGCTCTTCGGCCCGCCAATTGCGCCCGGTCGAAATCAAATCGGCCGTCACGTGGCGCGATACGCTCGCGAGCAACATCCGGGCGTTTGTCAAAGAGACCCAGACCGCTTTCGACCCGACTGTCGTCTATGATGGCGACGACCTCAATCTTTCCTCCGGCATTTTCGTCCGCAACATCCGCTCGTTCCGGGTGTAGCCATCCGCCCCGGAACGAGCGCAAGCCGCATGGCGGCCTTCGAGGAGCGCGGAACTGGCTTCGCTGCGCGGCGCCAAAGAGCAGGGGCTATCATGCCATGACGCTGTCGAACGAGTATTTCGGAAAAACCGATTCGTGAAATCCGAAAAATCTTCTTGACGCGCCGCGCCTGCTCCGCTAGACTTGGCAACCCATGAAAACCCCCAATCCGTTCATTACCTCCGGATATGCCGGACCGGAAACGTTCTGCGACAGGGAGCGCGAGACTTCCGAACTTCTTTCCGCGCTGGAAAACGGGCGCAATGTCACGCTGATCGCGCCCCGCCGATACGGGAAGACCGGCCTGATCCGCAATGCCATGAACGCGCTGCCGAAGGAGTTTGACAAGGTTTACGTCGACATTTATGCAACGGAACGCCTGTCCGATTTCGTCACGACATTCGCGGATGCCGTCGTTACGTCGCTTGCGACGCCCGGAGGGAAATTCGCCGCGACGCTGGGACGGTTCTTCGGAAGTCTCCGTCCAACCATGTCACCACAGCCAGACGGTTCCGTGAAGTGGTCGTTTGATCTGGCCGAAACCGCCGTTCGCACGTCGTTGGATGGGACCTTTGATTTTCTGGCTTCCAGAAAGCGGCCCGTTGTCATCGCAATCGACGAATTCCAGCAAATCCGCAAGTATCCGGAGGAAAACGTCGAGGCGCTGCTCCGGTCAAGAATCCAGTTCCTGCCGAACATCCGATTCATTTTCGCGGGGTCGCAGCTTCGACTCATGTCCGGGATGTTCGTCGCTCCGCGAGGGGCGTTTTACAATTCGACGGACATCATGCCTCTTGATGTCATCGGAGAGGAGCCATACCGGAAGTTCGCGGAGCGTTTTTTCGTGGCGGAGGGGCTTCCTTTTTCTGGAGACTCGTTCGCCGGTCTCTACCGGCGCTTTGAAGGCGTCACATGGTATGTGCAGTCGGTTCTGAACCGCATTTGGCAGAAAGGCACCGGCTTTCGCAATGACGAAGACGTGGAGGAAGCCATCGGTTCGCTTGTTGACAACCGCAATCTGGTTTTCCACGATCTTCTGCGCAGCCAGGGAGTGGCGGCCCGCTCGGTGCTGAGAGCCGTGGCCGAAGACGGCATTGCAACGGCGCCGACGGGCCGGTCTTTTCTCCTGCGGCATCGACTTGGCGCGCCATCGACGATCGCCGGAGTTCTCGAAAACCTGGTCGACCGCGAACTGCTCTACCGCACGGATCGCGGCTACGTCATCTATGACCGGCTTTTCGCCATCTGGCTTCGCCGGCTGGCGAAATAGGCATCGCCCTCCCGCATCGCTGCTTTCGACTTGGCTTGGTCGGTCGTCGATTTGGTCGGTAGTCGAAAAAATCGACCAAATCGACCAACCCAATCGTGCCGCGCCGGTGGCGCGCTACTCCGCAACGGGACGCAGGAACATCGCCATGTAGTGCGGAAGCGTGATCTTCTTCCCGACGGTGCCAACGTTGCCGCCAGTGAGCTTGTAGCCGTAGGGAACCGATGGATCGGCGAGGAGCTTGTCCAGCGAGAGCGTCGCCCCGGTCTTCGCCTTCACTTCGACCGGCACGACGCCGTCCTTCGTTTCAATGAGAAACTCCATTTCGAGCCGTCCGCCGTCTTTGCTGTGGTAGTGCAGGGGAATGCCGTTGCGCTCCAGAACGCCCGCCACGAGGTTTTCGTACACGCCACCCTTGAGCGCCCCGGCCAGGGTGCCGTCGAGGAGCTGCCGCTTGACGAGCATCCCGTAGAGCGAACAGAGCAGCCCGATGTCCGAGAGATAGAGCTTGAACCAGCCCTCTCGGACGTAGGCGGAAAGCCCGGGCAGAGGAGCCTCGACGCATTCGGCGAAGGATGCGAGCGCGGCGTCGCGGAGCCATTCCACGCTCGCGAGGTATTTCCGCGCGGAGCCGGACTTGTCGACCTCGGAATATTTGAACTTTTTATTCTCCTTCGCGAGGATGCGCGGGATGGCCCGGTAGCACTGCTCGATCTTCTGGACTTCCGCCGTCTCCGCGTATTTGTGGATGTCGTCAATGCAGGACGCGACCAGCTTTTCCTGCGCGCGCTGAACGTCGCCGTAGTGCGGTTCGTCGACGAATCTGCTGACGACTTCCGGCATCCCGCCGACGACGGCGTATTCGCGCATCAGCCGGTGGAACGTCTCGTTCACGGCCTCGGGGACCTTCTCGCGTCGTTCGAAATACGGGCGAAGGACATCAATCCGTTCGTCATCCCAGCCCCTTGCCCACAGGAACTCCCGAAACGAGAGCGAGTGCATCGTGACCTGCCGCTCGAACCCGACGGGGACAGATTTTGGCTGCCGGTCCTTGCGGCGCCTGTATTTGATCCCGAGCAGCGAGCCGGATGCGACCACGTCGCACCGCCCGTCCTGCGCAAGAAACTTCATCGCCGTCCGGGCGTTCGGGCACTCCTGGATTTCGTCCAGAAAAAGCAACGTGTCGCCGGGAACGATCCGGATGTCCGGCAAAACCGCCGTCAGGCCCGCATAGATGCGGTCGGCATCGAGACTGCCGTCGAAGACCGAGACCAGCTCGGGATGCGCGATGAAGTTGAGCGAGACGGCACTGCCGTAGTTCTCCCTCGCGAACTTCTCGACGATGAACGTCTTGCCGATCTGGCGCGCCCCCTTGACGAGGAGGCACTCCGCTCCTTTCGTTCGCTTCCACGCCTTCAGCGTCTCGTAGAATTCCCGTTTCAGTTCGGCCATGATCGGCTCCTGTCGTTATCTCCGCCATCCGTCCTGGAAGCGGAAAACGCGGGTGATTCTATCCGGCGATGCCAGTTTTTGCAACTTGAATCATCGAATATTGCAGGTTTTTGCAAGATCAATCGACGAACATTGCAGGTTTTTGCACTGCTCGGCGGACGAATTTGCAATCGTGCCGCGCCGGTGGCGCGGGGGCTACTTGGCGCGGGCGCGGCAGCCGTCGAGGAGTGCGGTGAGGGCGGATACGCCGTATTCGCCGGCGCCGCCCTGGGCGAGAAATGGCTCCAGCAGTTCGACCGCGCGCGCGGAGGCGGATGCCGCGAGCGCGGCGTCGCCGGTCTTGTGCGCCATGGCGCCGACGGACGCGTGCAGAATGGCAAGCTCGGCATGGCGGCATGGATCGAAGGAGTTCGAATACGTTTCGATGGCGTATCCAGGATGCGCTTCCCAGAGCGCGACGGCCTCCCGCAGGTCGGCAAGCGATTCGGCGAACCGGTCCGCCGCGCATTCGGCGCAGGCGCGGTCGGCCAGGAGCCATGCGCGCAGAGGGGC
>DJYI01000080.1:55311-55852 GCA_002448475.1 Verrucomicrobia bacterium UBA6982 | reverse complement strand
AGCGTCGGCCTTCACAAGCGGCGCGATGGCGGAGAGGGCGCGGGCGAAGTCGGCGATCGCGGCGGCGGAGTCGCCCGCCGCCATGCGCGTCCAGGCTTGGCGCTCCAGCAGCAGCGCGGCGCGGACGAGCGCCTCCGGGGAGGGCGATTCCGCCGAATCCGCCGCCTCGACTGCGATCGCCGCCGCCTTTTCGAATGCGGTCGCGGCGGCGGCAAGATCGCGAGCATCGCCCGAATCGATCCACGTGTTCCACGCGGCCGTGCCGGCGTCAAGATTCTTCATGAGGCCCGGCTCGACACGACGGCCTGCGCCATAGAAGGCGTCGATTTCGAATCGCGTGATGGATTTGACCGCAAACGTGCCCAGCAGCTGAAGCGGGCCGCGGTCGTCGGTTTGCGGGATGGAAGCGTCGCGCGGAGGCGGCGGGACGGTGGGGTGGAGGAGGAGGGGAGGGACGGGCGACGGGGCGGCGGGGGGTGGAGGGTCGGAGGGGGTGATTGGCGAGGGGGTAGAAGGAGAAGTGGCGGGGGGCGATGGTTCT
>DJYI01000080.1:0-55233 GCA_002448475.1 Verrucomicrobia bacterium UBA6982 | reverse complement strand
CGCGCGGCGCGCGGCCCCTGCCGGGGAGGGGGCTGGAGGATCGGAGGCGGGCGCCGGAGGGTTGACGGCAGAGGGTGGCTTTCTATTGCAACGGAACGACACGGCGGCGATGGCGGCCACGACGGCGCAGGCGAATGCCAAGACCGCGTCCCGGTGGCGGCGCGAACGGGAGGAGCGGCGCGCGATGCGGTCGAGTGCGCGCAGAATCTCCGATGAATCGCGGAGTCGCCTGGAGGGATCCGGCTCAAGCAGCGACGCGAGAAAAGGATCCCATGCCCTTGAAATGCGACCGGGGTCGAACGACGACGGAACTCGCAGCGAGCGCGGCTTTTCGCCTGTGAGCGCCTCGTACAGAACGGCGCCGAAGGAATACCAGTCGGTGGCGGGCGAAGCGGAGGGGGCGCCGGCGCGGAAGGTTTCAGGCGCGGCGTAGGCGGGCGAACCGAGAAATTTCCGCTGGCCGAATTCATCGATGGAAAGGGAGTCGGGGGCCTCCGCGGCCCCCGAACCCCTCTCTGGCCGGGACGGCGCCCGGCCATCAGGACTCGCAGCGGAATCGGAATCCAAGAACTTGGCGAGACCGAAGTCGGCGAGGAGGGCGCGGCTGGAAGAATCGAAGAGGATGTTGGAGGGCTTAAGGTCGCGATGGACGATCCCGGCGGCGTGCGCCGCGGCAAGCGCGCCGGCCAGGTCGCGGGCAATCGACAGAACCGCCGCTTCCGGCAGAGCCTTGCCGTCACCGAGCAAATCGGCGAGCGTGAGCGGGCGCGGCTGGGCGACGGCGGGATCGAATCCGGTCGGGTATGGACAGCGCCAGACTTCGTCGCAGAGGCGCACGATTTCCGTCGGAGAAAGCAGCAGCGCCCGCGTCACGAGAAACGGGATGCCCGTGGCAGGATCGACGCCGGTGCGCAGCACGGTCAGGATCGACGGATGATCAAGCGCGGCGAGGGCGGCGGCTTCGCGCTCGAAGCGCCGAAGCCGCGTGGCGCTCCGCGACGGCTTCATCGCCTTCAGCGCGACGTCGCGGCCGGGAGGGTCCTCGCGCGCAAGCCAGACGGCGCCCATGCCACCCTCGCCGAGAGGCCGCAGGAGCGTGAAGTCCCCGGCCAGGCGCATGCCGGCGCGCAGAGGAGAAGGGCGACCGGCATCTGGGTGGAGTCCGGCTTCCGCTTCGCGGGCCGCGCGGCGCGCGGCCCCTACCGGAACGGCATCGGGGTGGAGTCCGGATCCAACTTGTTTCACCGCGCCTCCTGCTGTTCGGCGGCGAGCAGCGCTTCGAGAAGATCGTCCGCCGAAAGACGACCGTGACCGAACGCCTTGAGTTCGTCGCGGACGGCGCGCATGACGCGGCTGCGAAGCTGGTAGATCGCGTTCGGCTCCATCTTGAACTCCCTGGCGACCACGGCGACGCTCTCCCCCTTGACTGCCACGCGGCGGAAAACGGCCTTTGCGTTCGGGGAAAATCGGCCTCTGCGGAACACGCGTTCGAGGGCGAGCGTCCAGATCCGCAGCAGCGTCTCGGCCGAATCGCCCTCGTGCGGATCGGGCGCGAGGCGGTCGTCCGCCATGCCTTCCGGCACGGGATTCGGGCGGCGCGCGATGTGCGACGCGGCGTTCCGGACGGCGCTTTTCAGGTAGTCGCGGAAACGGCCGCGCGAGCGGTCGTAGTGGAAATCGGGAAGGGCCGAACGGACGGACAGGAACACTTCCTGCACGAGATCGTCGCGGTCGGCCGGCTGGAGAAACGAGCCGTCGGGGCGGACGGACGCCGCGTAGCGCCGCAGGACCGGCTCGTAGAGGCTGGCGAATTCCTCCGCGCGCGGAGACGCTCCGTCCGCCGCAGCGTCGCGAAGCAGGGTTTCGGACGTCGTGGGGGTCCGCTGCGGAATGTCATCCGGATTCATTCGGTGGAATCTTCCCGGTCGGGAGAAAGGAAGTCCCGCCGATCGGCGGGGCGTTGCCGGAAATCATACGACACGGGCCAGCGCCGGTCAATCCAATGACATTATTGGACGATGAGTTGACGCGTTTGCGTTCGGACGGGGCGTTTGGTATCTTTTTTTGCCATTCGTCGGTATTGCCCTTGCAATTCGGACGAAAAGACTCGAAACGACGACATGATTCTCGGACGGAAACTAACGGCGGCAGAGCGCTGCCGCTCCCAAAATCTCTACTGCGCGTTCAACTTCATCAACGGCATGAGCTACATGTGCCTTGGCGAAGGGGTGCTTGTTCTGTTCGCGGCGCAGCTCGGCGCCCCGAATTCCGTCGTGTCGCTGCTTGGGGCGCTGCTCTACGTCGGATACGCGATGCTGCCCATTGGAGTTCTTCGAACGGCGCGGCGGGGGGCGGCGGCCTGCCAGGCGGATTTCTGGATCGCCAGAAACGCGGCCGCCCTTGTCACGGCCTCGGCGGCTGCGGTCTGGGTCGTCTCCCCGCAGGCCTCATGGGCCGTTCTTGTCGCGGGGGCGTTCCTTTTCTACGGCTGCCGCGCCGCAGGAAGCGCCCTGTTCACTCCGCTTCTGGGAGATGTCTCCACGGAGGAGGAGGCGTCGTCGGTCATCGGACGCACAACGGGATTCTTCAACCTGAGCGCAGTCGCGGCGATCGCCTGCGTAACCGCCGTCATGCACCGATGGCACGGGCGCATTGCCCTTGCGGCGATAATCGTAACAGGAGCGGCGCTTGGAATATGCTCGTCGTTCTTCGTGCGCGGAATGTATGAGACAGGTGCGATTCGCGACGCGGCGCGCGAGCCGCTCCGGGCCGGCATGCGCAGGGCGCTGCGGAACCGGGCGCTGCGGAGGCTTTCGCTTGACTGGTTTCTCCTGAACCTGTCCATCATTCTGTTCGTCCCGATTTCGGTCCTGGCCCTCAAGCGCGGCTGCGGGTTTGCAGACTCCAGGGCGATGATATGCGCCTGCGCGCAGTTCGGGGCCGGAACGCTGGCCTCGTTCGTTTGCGGGCCCCTGTGCCGCGCGTTCGGACCTCGGCGCGTCATGGCCGTCTCGGCGCTTGGTTTCGCGGCGGTCCCCTTCGCGTGGCTGCTGTTTCCGGAGACAGGACCGCTCGCCATGCCGTCCGCGATCATGCTGTTCTTCTGGCTTGGCGGGTGCTATTACGCGATCTACAACACGACGAACGCGGCCTTTCTCGAAGCGTGCCCGGACAAGCGCGACCAAGTGGCCGGCTCCGTGGCTGTGAACCTACTCGCCGGCGCCGGCGCAGGAGTCGCGGGTTCCGCGCTTGGAGCCTGGCTCGTCTCCATTTCCGGCGACCTTGTTTCCGCGCTGCCGTTCCACGCCTTTGCCGGACCGCTTGGCCAGTTCCGGCTGTTTTTCCTGCTCGTGCTTCCGGTGCCGGTCGCCGCTCTTCTAGTCTGCATGCTCCCGCTCCAGAAGCGCGGCGCAGACGCGAGGAACGCCGCATATCCAACCGTGTGCTGAAGAGTCCGCCGGAAACGCGAATTTGCGTTCCGAACGAGCGTTTCGTAGAATTGAAGGGCATGACAGCGAATGCCGATCATCTGCGCCCCGTTCTCAACGGAGCTTCGGGCTACGCCGAAACACGCAACGGAGCCGGCGACTAGCCCATGACCTCGTCGGGGAAATCATTCCGAATCGTGCTTGCCGTGACGCCGGACACGATCCGGGGCTACGACCGCTCCGGCATCGCTGGCCTCATCCTGTCCCGCGTCTGCTCATGGGACGTCATCGACGCAATCGCCGAAACGCGGATCCGAACCGTGGTCATCGATACGCCGGACGGCTCCGTGCCTGCTTCGCATCTCATCCGCCAGGCGCTGGATTTTATCCGGGAACGCGCGGCCGAAGGCATCTCGCCGGCGGATGTCGCGAAACACCTCCGGGTGTCCCACCGCCTCGTTGAACTTCGGTTCCGCGAGCTTTGCTCAAAGACGATCGCGGAGACGATCCGCGACCGCCGACTCGAATTGGCGAGCGAGGCCCTCCTTGCCTCCGATTCGCCCGTTGGCGAAATCGTAGCCGGATGCGGTTTCCGGACCCGGCGCGTGCTGGAACGACTCTTCCGCGCCAGATACGGAATGTCGATGCTCGCGCTCCCAGGGAGGACCCAAGACGCGGCGCGGCCGGAGGCCGCACGCCCCCAGTTCCGCGGGCAGGATGCCCGCGCTCCCAGGAGGGCCAAAACGCAGGGCGGGCTTTCGTTTTTTGCGAGCATGGGCTAGGATGGGGCGGACATGCACACGAGACATTGCAAAAAGCGACTCCTGCGGGCGGTCGCCGCCATCGGGGCCTTCGCCATTGCGGCGGCGGCGCTGACATGCGCGCTTTCGTGGGCGCTGGTCAAACCGCCGCTGGACGAGGCGGAGACATTTCCGGCCGGTCTTGTGCTGCGCGACCGCGAAGGCGGCATAATGCGCGTTTCGCTCGGTCCAGGCGACACGGACTGCCGTCCATGGTATGTCCCGCAGCGCTCAGACTGGCTCGTGCTCGCGATCGTGGCGTCGGAGGACAAGCGCTTCTTCCACCACGGCGGCGCCGACTTTCGCGCCCTCGCCCGCGCGGTGTCGCAAAACCTTTTCTTCGGACGAAGAATCTCCGGCGCATCTACGATCACCGAACAGACAACGCGCCTGATCCAGCCGCACCCGCGCACAATGCGCTGGAAATGGATTGAACTGTGGCAGGCGCTCAAAATGGAGAAGGCCCGCTCCAAGGACTGGATCGTCGCCCAGTATCTCAACCGCTCCCCCTTTGGCTCCAATCTCGTAGGCGCCGAAGCCGCCGCGCACGGCTGGTTCGGCAAGGATCCGCATTCGCTTTCGCTTGGCGAGGCGGCCCTGCTGGCCGGAATAGTCCAGGCCCCGTCGCGCTTTCGCCCCGACCGGCATCTCGATCGCGCCCTTCGGCGGCGAGACTACGTTCTCTCCCGACTCGAGACGCTGGGCTGGGCCACCCCTGGCCAAATCGCGGCCGCGCGACGCGAAATTCCGCACGTCCGCCGCGACCCCAGACCGTTTCTGCACCCGCACTACTGCGACTGGGCCGCGCGCGAACTCGCGCCGCCCGGCGTCCTTGACTTCCGGACGCCTCTAGACCCTGCGATTCAGCGGCTGCTCGAGCAGGCCGTCGCGCGCCGCGCCGAAGCGCTCGGCGCGGATGTCGCCGCGCTAGTGGTGGATGTCCCGACCGGCGAAGTCCGCGCCATGACATGCTCCGGCGACTATTTCGGCGGAGGAGGAGGCCAGGTGAACACGGCTCTCGCGCTCCGGCAGGCAGGATCGACGCTCAAGCCCTTTCTGTTCGCGCGGGCGCTTTCCAGGGGACTCGCCGCCCCGACCGAGGCGCTTCCCGACGCCGAGACCGCATACGGGACGTTCCGTCCGGCCAATTCGGACGGATCGACGCGCGGCACTGTCCGCGCGGACGAAGCGCTCGTGCTTTCGCTCAACCTTCCGTTCTTCGAGATCGTTCGCAGGATCGGACCGGCTGACGCCCTCGCGTGCCTTAGGGAGCGCGGACTCGCCTCTGTTGGCGACAATCCGGACGAGCATGGCCTAGGCATAGCAGTCGGCAACGCGCCAGTGCGTCTTGTGGACCTGGCACTGGCGTATGCGTCGTTTTCGCGCGACGCGACCGACGGATCAACACCAGCCGGAGCAGCGGCCAGAATAGTTTCCGAAATCTTGTCCGGACCCGAGCGCTCCCTCGCCGCCCTCGGCCACACCGCCGACACCGCGCTGCCGCGCGCGGCATGGAAGACGGGAACGTCCGCGGCGCACCGCGACGCATGGACCGTGCTCTGGGGACCTGAGCAAGTCGTGGCCGTCTGGTGCGGCCACCTTGCCGGCCGCTTCGGCGACCGAACCGTGACGGCGCTTTCGGCCGCCGCGCCTCTTGCGTGGGAGGTGTTTCGAGCGATGCACCCCAATGGTGCGGCGCAATGGTTCGGGCCGATGCCGGACATGGTGGAAACAGCCCCGGTGTGCGTCCGCTCCGGACTCCCGCCCTCGCCCGACTGCAAAGAGACCCGCATCGCGGCGTTCATCCGCGACACAACTCCCCGCCGCCCGTGCCCAGTCTGCGCCCCGTAGAGGAGGCGGTTGTCAGCGGAAGACTACGACGGTCGGATCGACGCTCGGATGCCCGACTGCCTCGATCTCGGCGCAGTAGCTCGCCAGCGCGCCTGAGTTCCCGAACGCGATCTTGAGTCCGACTGCATTCTCGGCGAGAAATCCATTCTCAGGGTCAGTCAGGGAGGCGCAGATGGCAACGCCGCCATTTCTGCCCGAGATGTCCGAAAGCGCGGGAACGTCAAGCGCGGACCATGAGTCCGAGCCGTCGGTTTTCACCGAGATTCCGGCAACTGCAAGCCGGAGAACGAAGTCCCGGCCAAATAGCAGGCCGAGAGCCGAATTTGATTTAGAGTCATCGGCTTCCCGAACGCCCATTCGATCGCCGAATTGTTCTGGAATCCGACGATGTATGCGGCGCCGCCCTCGGACGGCACGGTGGAGTCCGTCAACACACGGGTGTCGGATGTCGCATAGTTCGAGCCGGCGGTTGCGCCGTTGATCGCGCCGACGAGACCGGCCAGCAGATTTCCTGAAAGCGGCATCCATTCGGCGGGAATGACATCGGATTCAGACCACGACGCGGTCTGCGCGTCGGCGGCCAGCGTCGTGAACTCGCCGCCGCCCACTACGGGCACGACGGCAAATGGGGCGACGCCCGCTTCGCGATGGGCGACGTCGTGACGACAGTCATCAAATGCGCACGCGGCCAGCTCGTGTCGCTCACGCACGGCGTGTCCCTCCCCCGCCCCTATTCGCGCCACGCAGTCATCCAGGGCACGCGCGGCTGCTGGGACGCGGACGTGGGCGGCATCTACGTGGAGGGGCTGAGCAAGGTGACGCACCCTATCGACGCGGCCGGAAACCCCTACGAGGAGCGGCACTGGGACCCCGTGGAGAAGTTCCGCCGCAGATACGAGCACCCGATCTGGCGCGACTGCCTGCGCCGCGGCGCCGTGGGCGGACACGGCGGCATCGACGGGCTTGTACTGGCGGCGTTCGCTAACGCGATCCGGGAGTGGCGGCCCACGCCGATCGACGTCTATGACGTGGCGGCATGGATGGCGACGACCGCGCTCTCGGAGCAGTCGATCGCTCTCGGTTCGGCGCCGGTCTATTACCCGGACTTCACCAACGGCCGCTGGATGACCCGGGGCCGCGACACCGCCTCCGGAAAATTCGCCCTGTAGGCCATATTGGTTCAGGGCGGAGCCCCCACTCCCCCACCCCGCAAAAAAAACGCTTGCATTGCGACGGGGAAGATGGGAGGATTCCGCGCCGTCATGGATAGGTCTGCTTTCGGCACCGCGTTTTTCCTGTTCGCAAAGAAGTTTTTCTTCTTTACGGGCCCGGGTGCCGTTGCTTCCTAGCGGAACTTCCACAATCTGGAAATTCGCAGCGGAACGGCGCCCGGGTTGAACCAGGGCGCCGTTCGCCGTTCATGGAGGCACGGGCGCGCCGAATTCGTCGATCCGGCGTTCAACGTCGTTCCTCCAGCCGGAAATCTCCTCCTGTTTTCCATTTTCCTTCTTCATCGTCTTTCACTTTTTGAAATTGCCATGATACTCGTCCTCAAACACGGAACTGCGCGCGACAAGGTCGATGCGCTGTGCGAACTTCTGGAATCCAAATACAAAATCCAGACCAATCCGATATACGGCAGCGAGCAGACTGTCGTCGGCCTTGTCGGCGACACTTCTCGCGTGCCGGAACACGATGTCGCCTGCCTCGACGAGGTGGAGCGCGTCGTCAAGGTTCAGGAGCCATACAAGCGGGCGAACAGGAAGTTCCACCCGGCCGACACCGTCGTGAATGTCCGCGGCGTCACGATCGGCGGCGGCGGGGTTGTCGTATGCGCCGGTCCATGCTCCGTCGAATCGCGCGAGGGAATCGCCGGAATCGCGGCCGCGGTGAAGGAGGCGGGCGCGACTCTTCTGCGCGGCGGCGCCTTCAAGCCAAGAACGTCTCCATACGCGTTCCAGGGTCTGAAGGCCGAGGGACTGCACTATCTCAAAGAGGCGCGCGACGCGACCGGACTGCCGATCGTGACCGAAATCACGAATCCGTCCCAGATGGACCTGTTCGAGGAATACGCGGACATGATCCAGGTCGGGGCGAGAAACATGCAGAACTTCGAGCTCCTGAAGGAGGTCGGCCGTTCGCGGCTTCCCGTTCTTCTCAAGCGCGGATTCTCCAACTCGATTCAGGAGCTTCTGATGAGCGCCGAATACATACTTTCGGAGGGCAATCCCAACGTGGTGCTGTGCGAACGCGGAATCAGGACATTCGAGACGGCCACTCGCAACACGCTCGACCTTTCGGCCGTGCCCGTTCTCAAGGCGCGGACGCACCTGCCGGTGTTCGTCGATCCATCCCACGCCGCCGGCGTCGCGTCGCTCGTGGAGCCGCTCGCCCTCGCGGCCGTTGCGGTCGGGGCCGACGGACTCGAAATCGAAGTCCACGACTGCCCGAAGAAGGCGCTGTCGGACGCGTCGCAGCAACTCCTTCCTGAGCAGTTCGCGGCGCTTGTCGAAAAGGCCCGCGGCGTCGCGGCGGCGATAGGCAGGAGTCTCTAGTGTGCCGTTCTCAAAATTCCTTTTCCTTGCTTGGTCTGGCGCATTCCGGCTTCGTTGTCGGTTTTCGGCGTAGGTCACTACGCCTAAAACCAACGCCTAGCCGGAAAGCACCATCCCTACGCAATGGACAAGTTTTTTATCGAACAGCACACTAGCGCCGAAGTCGCAAGAATTCAGCGCCCTAGACAAGCCGATTCACTGGCCGCGAAAAACACGAAAACCCGAAACCATTGCGGTTTTCGGGTTTTTGGGTTTTGAAAGTGGCACCTCCACCGGGAATCGAACCCGGATTACCAGGATGAGAACCTGGCGTCCTAACCATTAGACGATAGAGGCATTGGCGCGACGGGCAGGAAAACTAGCATTCCGCCGCATTGGAGTCAAGAAGATTTTTTCAGCAGGCGCCTTGGTTCGCCTTCGCTCCCATTCGGAACGTTTCAGCAGTTTCCGGCAAGCACATTGCGAAGCCTGCGCCTTGCGACATCGACAAGCCGATGGACGTCGGAAACTGGAGTTGGACGAGCGTCCGCCATTCGCCACCGGGGGAAGAAGCGCGTGACGTGAAGCGGAATGTCCGGAGAAACTGAGGCGATGAAAGCGGCTATCGAGTCAATGTCGGCGTCCGAGTCGTTGCGCCCTGGAACGACAAGCGTCGTCACCTCGACATGGCAGCCCGCCGAATGAAGGATTCCAATGGTGCTGCAAACTGACGAAAAATCGCCGCCGGCCCAGTCGTAGAATTCCCGCGAGGGACCTTTCAGGTCGATGTTTGCGGCGTCGATGAGCGGCGCGATTTCCTCCACCACGCCCGCCTCCGCGCATCCGTTGGAGACGAGAATGTTCTCCATCCCCCTCGCCCTGACCTCCCTTGCGCAATCGCGCACGAACTCCCATCCGACAAGAGGCTCGTTGTAGGTGTAGGCAAGACCGATGTTCCCCTGCCCCTTTTTCAGTCGAAGCGCCGCGTCCGCAAGTTCCGCCGGCGTCGCCGTCTGAAACGAGACCTCGCCCCCGCCACGTTGAGATATGGAGGCGTTCTGACAGAACGGACACCGCATGTTGCATCCGTAGCTGCCTATGGAGAGGACATTGCATCCCGGCTTGAAAAACGAGATGGGCTTCTTCTCGATCGGATCGAGGGCGATGGATGTGACCCGCCCGTAGTTGGCGCACACGACTCGACCGCCTTCGGCCTTGCGCGCGCGGCAGAAGCCCGTCTCTCCCTCGGCGAGCCGACAATGGCGCGGGCAGACCGGGCAGACCGTTCGCGCCTCTTCCGCGTCACTCATGGAACACTTCCGCCTGGAAAGTCTCGAATGTCGCGCCGTCGCGCCACGCGTCCGATGCAAGCCCGGCCTTCCGCGAGAGATGCGAAAGCGTCGTGGGCAAATCCCATCCCTGTTCCGGGGCCACCTGCGGCAGGAACACGGCGAAGCGTCCATCCCTTTCAAGCGTCATGCCGTCGCGCCCAAGGACGATTTCGCGCCACGAAGCGACAGGCTTGGGTGGAGAGAGAGCGGATATCTCAACGCGCAGCGAGGAAAGTTCGCTTCCAGACACTGGCGTGAAGCGCGGATCGCGCAACGCGGCATCGACGGCGCGCGCAGCCACCGCCTCGACGAGCGGGCGCATCGGCATGATCTCCCCTATGCATCCGCGAAGCGCCCCGGTGGCAGTGTCGTTCAGAGTGACGAACGCGCCCATCCTTGCGCGCGTCGCCTCGGGCGCGTTGGAAACGAGTTCACGGCACTGCGAACGCCAGTTTCCGCCATTGACCGCAGCCTCCATCGACTTCCGGGCTACGCGAAGCAGGAATGTCCGCGTTTCGGCGTCAAGGAACTCATCCGTTTCGCGATGCCATTCGGCATGCGCCGCTGCCGCCGCATAGCACACGAAGCGCCGGAAGTCGCGGTCTTCGTCGCCGGAAGTCGCATAGCGCACGGTCGAGACGGTCGTGCCTGAAGGGAACGCGCGCAACGCCATTTCGATGGGAACGCGCCCGCAGATGGTTGCGCCCGTTCGCTTTATGAATGCGGAAAATCCGTCGGCGTCACACCTTGAAATCAGAGACAGCGCCTCGGCGTCTCGCGCGGCGACTTTTTCTCGCACTTCATCGCCTCCATCCGTGCCGAAGGGAGAATATGAGAAGTCGTCGCCGTAGTGCGTGAAGTCGGAGGAAACGACAAGCAGCGTTTCGGCATCCACAAGCCGCGACAAGGCGCGGGCGCACATTCCCATCTGGTCCGCGCCGAAACCGCCCATGACGAGCGGGACGATTTTGAACGGATGCGCAAGCGCCAGCTGGAGAAGCGGATACTCGATCTGCGCAGCGTGCTCTCCTCGATGGACCCCGTCGCTTCTGGTCACAGGCGCGAGGATTGAAAGCCGCGCAAGCCAGTCCCCGTCGATTTCGATGTCGCCGAGCGGCGTCGAGACGGAGTCCGATTCCGGCGCGACGAGGCGATTCTCGATCCAGGCGCGGTGGCTTGGCGCGAGAACGACAACGCGCCGGAAAGCCGAGTTCCCTGCCATCCGAACAGCACTCCACGCCGTCTCGCCGGAATACGCCCATCCCGCATGTGGAAGGAATAGGACGTTGGGACCTTGCCGCGGCGCGGCATCCGCATCGCGCATCATGCGTTCCCATTTCTCCGCAAGCGCCCGGATACCGGACGCCGATCCGGGATACCATGAACCGGCAATTGTGCTTTCAAGCGTCATCTCCGACCTCCATCGCAAGTTCCTCAGCAAGCTCAAACCTCTTCATCGTCCTCCCGTCGCGCTCGACGGTCTCGAAGAACATCCTTGCCGGACGCACCCAAAGACCGCGTTCACCATACAATGCCCGATAGACGACCATCTCCTCCAGCGTCTCGGAGTTCTTCGCGAAACCCTCTAGACGGTAGAGATTGCCCTTGAAGTGCCGGAACGTTCGTCCGACCATTTTCCGATGTTCTTCTGTCATGTTCTCGTTGAGCGCGCAGCGCCATGCCATATTCCGGACATCAGCCACGACCTGCGCGGCGCGCGCCGCGCAGTGCGTGGCTGTCGGGACAATCCCGCAGGCACCACGGAATACTAGCGCTTAAGGCGCTGTTCTTCAAGTTTTTAGAGGCAAGGAGATGTGGCGCGGCCGGAGGCCGCACCCCCAAGTTCCGCGGGCAGGATGCCCGCGCTCCCAGGCTTGGCGAGGCCAGAGGCCGCACCCACCTAGATCCGCGGGCAGGATGCCCGCGCTCTCAGGGCAGCCCGCGTTTCCAGGGCCGCGCTTGGCTACAGGAACTGCGATTCGTTCATCGTTTCGTTGGCCTGGACGCCGTTTTCCTCCCAATAGCCGCGAGGTTCGGAATCCTCCGCGCGCCCCGGAGAATCGGCGGAATCGGATCGGGACGGAGAATCCGGTTTTTCCCTAACGGCGAGGACGGCGCCCTCAAGGGCGGTCGCGCCGGGACGGATCGCCGCCGCCACGGCTTCCGGCACGGCGACGACCGCGAGGTAGAGGCCGGGGCCGGGCTTTTCTTCGACAATGGTCTGCGCGCCTTGCATGGCAACGGGCTTTCCGCCACGCATGCGCTTCCACGCCGCCAGTCGTTCGCCCGGAGTGGCGTCGGCAGGCCATGGCGCCGTGCCAAACAGCCACTTGTCGATCTGGTCGTATGCAAACATACGCGCCTTTCCGAAACCCACGGAGGCGCCTAGCTTCTCGTCGGATTTCGCGCGACCGACGCAGAAGAGCCAGCCTTCCGCAGGGACGGCGTTCCCGGCGAGCACTGCTTCGCGATGGCGAACGAAAACATCCGACGCCGTCGGCGGCTCCGCCGCAGTCGCGGCGAGGAGCGTTGTCGCCGCCGCAAAAAACGCGGCGGCGATGACGGATTGCGGCCTAAAACGCGTCTTCATCGGCGTCGGCACCCTGCCCCTGGAGCGAGCCGTTCGGATAGGCGACGGGCTGCGGCGCGCCGTATCCGCGAGCGCCCGCGGCGGCGGCGTCCATCGTTCGCTTCATCGACTGCGCTTGTGCCGCCGATTCCGTACTCCACGAGCAGACGACGCCATACACCATGCGGCCCGAAAGCGGGTGCTTGCACCCCCACTCCTTGATGGTCGAAATGCCGGAGATGTTCATTTCATCGGCCTTGGCCTTGACACGCTGGGTATATGACGAGGCATTCTTATAGTCAGGCGCCGCATTTTCAAACTGTTCATAACTTTCAGCCGCAGTCATGTCCTCGTCTGTCATCACTGTCTCCCCGGCAAATTCGCGGATGGCGGACTCCGCCAGCAACCGTGCACGTTTGTATGCGATATTCTTGCCGGATGGGGAATCCGTGGGCGCTCCACTTTGGCCGAAGGCGACAAGCACAAGATTGCCATTCTCGTCGATCTTCTGCTGGACTCCGAAGGTGGAAAGAAGGACCTTCTTGTCCGTCGGGATCTGCTCCTTCACGGGACGCTTTCCTATGCCGCCCTGAGGTTTTCCACCACGCGAAATGGACAGCGCCATAGACTGGAGCTTTTCGCTCCAGATCGCGACAACGGCAATTTGCCCCTGCTGGCCGGGGGGAACGCATTCAAAGGAACATGCAGCCTGCATTCCCGTGATTTCGGCGCGAGCGCCGGCCGAAGTGACCTTGCTGAACTCTTCAGACTGTGTCAATTTTTTTGCGGCGCGTTCGCGAGCCTCGCGGTCGGCCTTGTCAGGATCAAGTCCTTCGGCGCGGAGGGCGGCATTCAGTTTTGCGTTGGCCAGTAATTTGATTTTTGAAACCATGCCCATGTCGGAAGGTTCGCCATCAACGGATGCGGACCCTGCGGAATCTCGCGGGGGGGCAATAAGCGCATTTTCGGTTTCAGTGCGGATCCAGATTTCGAGGTATCTGGCCATCTTGGTCTTGGCGTCGAGCATGGCCTTGTTGTAGGCGTTCACGCGGGAATCGGAGTAGCTGATGTCTTCCAGAGGTGCCAGAATTGTGCCATATCCGGTGGACACGTAAATGCGGGAGCCGTCCTTCTTGGCGTTTTGGCCCTCGGTCCAGCCCTTCGCGTCGAGGTACTCCTGCACGACATCCTCCACGGACTTGGTCTCGACGGCGGCTTCGTTTCCGACGGCGTCTTCTGGGGAGGAAGGGGCGGGTTCCTGCGCGGTTGCCGCGCAGGTGAAAGTTGCGGCGGCGAGCGCCGCGAGAAATGTGCGTGTGTTTTTCATGGATGCACTCTTCATTGGGTTGAAAGGTTGAAAAGTTGAAAAGTTGAATGGTTGAAAGCGAGGCCCTCACCAGGAGAGATTCCAGGTGTTGGCGTCGGCGGAAACGGTGTCCGGGCGCATCGCGGCGCCGGGAACGGCGGTGCGGATCGCTTCTTCGGCGATGCGGCGGAGCGAGTCCATGTCCATCTGGCAGCGGAAGGCGATTTCCGCGGTTCGGGCGCTTCCGTTGATGGTCGCGGATGCGTTGTTGCAACCGGGAAGCGAATCGACGGCGGCGCGGATCGCCTCGAAGGTCTCGGCATACGCCTCGGAGTAGTTGTCGAAGACCATGCGCACGTCGCGGCCGGATGCGGCCATTGAGCCGATCATGGCGTCGAGACGCTTGTGGATCTTCTCGTGGATTTCCTTCATGGCCAGATCGGCGGCGTTGCGGATGCGGCGGCGGCGGTCGCCCACGAAGGACGCGGCCTTGCGCGGATCGTTGTTGACCGCGAAGTATTCCTTGCCCGTGGCGGCGTCGAGCATGCGAATCGTGAGGGTGAGCCGGGTGCCTTCGCGTCCGTCGATGGGATGAACTTCGTCGGCGAACTCCCACTTGGCCCAGACGAGATAGTCCGCATCGGCGCGGTTGTCCGTGAGCGGGCATTTCCATTCCGCGAACTTCTCTTCAAGCATCGCGTCGAGATCGGCGCGCCCCGTCTTCTCGACGTGGAACTTGACGTTCCCCATCGAGGCGAGCGCGGCGCCGTAGTCCTCCATGAGCTTGTCCCGGGCGACCTTGGCGATGATCGTCACCTTGTAGGCGCCGTCGCGGTCGCCTTCCTCGACGACGCGGAAACTCTCGATGAATCCGCCCGCGTTCGCGAAGACCCGCGCGCCGGCGTTCATGTTGAGGGCGACTTCGGTTGATGCGACAGACGAACCGAGAACCATTTCCACGGCCGCGGACTTGGCCGACGCCAGAGCCGCCTTCTGCGCGGCTGGGACGCCACCTTCGGCAACGGGCGCAAATCCGCTCGCCGAAACGGTGTCGGGTCCCAGTTCGGCCATCTTCGCCGCAAGCGCGGCGGAGGCGTCCGCCGATTCGGACGAAGCGGCGACGACGAGGAACTTTCGTCCGCCGTCGCCCTCCACCGTGCCGACGACTTCCGCGCCGCGAAGCACTGCGTCAACGTCAACCGTGATTTTCTGGCGGAACGTCTCGCGGGTTTCCGTCGCGTCGCCCGAGGTCGTCTCCTCGATGGAAGACTCTTCGGACGCGCCGATATTCTCGCCGGAGACGAATCCGGCGATGAGGCGCTTGCCGACGAGCCGGGCCCGCTGCATGGCCTCGGCTTCCGATTTTCCTTCGCCGGAAACGATTTCCGAAAGGGCGGCGACATACCACCCTCCGGATGATTCGCCGGGGCGGACGGACTCGCCGTCGGCGGCCATTTCCCGGGCGATGTCGAGCCAGGGCGGGGCGGCGATGGCGTCGCCCGCCATCATGGCGGCCGCCGCACAGGCGACGGCGCGTGTCAGCAATCGTTTCATGTCGTCAGCCTTCTACTTCGCGACACGGTATTTGTCGTCGTCAACGCCCTGCTTCCATTCCGGAGGAACGGGCATGCCGTAGCCGACGGCATAGACCTTGTTTTCGGCAAGAAATCCCTTGGGATTCGCCTTGAAGAGCTTGAGGAGCGGCTTGGCATCCTTGTCCCGGTCGTTCCAGCGGCGGACTTCGAGTTGGGCGCTGCCGGTCTTCTTGGGAAACGCCGCCGCGAGCGCGATGGGAATGTCCACTCCGCCGTCGTTCACGAAGACGACGCACATCTGGTTCGCTCCTACGCCGTCGAGTTCGCCCTTGTCGAGCGTGAGCTTCTCGCCCGTGGCGGTCGATCCGACGATGCGGCCGCCGACCGGATACTCGTTGCCGAGGCGGTTCGCGATTTCGACGAGAGCCTTGAGCGCGGCCTGCTCGATCGCCTGCTTCTCGTTCTCGGCGGTGTCCATGAAGCCGCCGGTGACGCGTCCCGTGATGCCGACGAACTGCGAGCGCGCGGTGCGGCCCTTCGCGTGTCCGGAGAAGGCGACGTCGCCTGTCTTGAGGTCTTCGCACGAGTAGTCGACGTCCACTTCGTAGATGACGAGCGTGTCGTTGTAGCGCTTTTCCTTCTCCTTCGTGGCGGTGATCATGCAGGACAGGGAAATGTCGGCGTCCTGCTTCACGTCCTCCTCGCCCTTGCGGATGTTTTCCGCGAGGGCGCCTCCGCGATTGAAGTCGCTGCGGACCGTGAAGCGGTTGAGTTCCGCCATGGCGCCCTGGAGGCGCGCTCCGAGGTTCTGGCTTGCGGCGAGCTGGCGTTCGACGAGCTTGCCGTCGGAGTCGATCACCTTTTCCCTGCCGTCGACGGACTGGACGAAGACGTTCATCCGTATCTTGCGGAAGTTGTCGGTGTTGTATCCGGGCGGAAGCGTGATCGTCGGGCGCTTCATCAGCTCCTCTTCGGAGAAGGTCGTGAGCCTCGGGCCGAGGTCGATGGTTTCGGTCGGCGTGGAGCAGCCGGCGACGAGAAGCGCCGCAACGGCGGCGGCGAGGGGATGAATCGTTTTGTTCATGTTGTGTCGTTTCGAATGTTGTTTCTGGAGAATTGCGGGCTGGCGCGGTTGCGCGAGCTCGCGCATGTGAGCGTTAGTAGTGGGCGACTGGAAGGCCGGACGTCAGTTTTCGATGGGATACTCCTGGGCGAGTTTCTGCATCTGCTCGTCCTGCTTGTTTAGATCCCGCCAGAATCCGACGGCCTTCACGGCGTCGGAGAGCTGGTTCTTGATGGCATTGACTTCGGCGGCGGGCTCCCTCATCGCGGCGGCGAGCGCAAGCGGGTTCTTGCCCTTCATCGAGTCGAGGTCCTTGATCCTTGCGACCGCTCCGGCGACCTTCGCGCCGTCTTCGGCGAGCTTCGTGGCGATGCCAGCGAGCTTCTCGCCGAGCGTGACATAGTCCTGGGCCTTTACGAACTTCTCGTAGGCGACGGCGGCGTCGAGATCTTCCGCCGAGACGGCCCGCAGTATCTCGTCCTTGGGCGTTCCGGCGCGGATGTCTCGCATGATGGCCTCGTAGATTTCGCGGCCGGCGTTGCGGGCCATCGCCTTGTCGGAGCCTTCGGCGAGATAGCCGTAAACTTCTCCGGGTATGACGGCGATTCCGTCGATGACTGCCTTCACCTGCGGGTCCTCGCAGGCCGACACGATCATGTCGGTCGGAGCGCGTCCGCGCCGCCAGGCCTCGTATCGCTCCTGGACGCCTGCGGGCCTGGCGGCCGCCGCTCCTCCTTCGCCGCAGAACTCCACCAGGGCGAGACTGTTGATTCGCCCGGCATCGACATAGGCTTCCGGAGCGGCCCATGCAATGCTGATGGGCCACAGCAGGAAATTCGCCACGCCCAACAGGTAGTGGGACGGGCGGCCGGCCGTGCCAGACGCCAGATAGAAGCTCCCGAATCCGGGAAGAACGTTGAGCGCCGCGGCCACCGTCTGGTTGTTCGGCGGCTCGAATCCCTCCGGCGGAGTGTCGCACGTGATTCGTTGGGAGGACAGTTCGTCGATGCGGCGCTGTTGCGTGGATTCCACGCTTACGCAGCCCGCGGAGGCAAAGAGGGCGAGGAGAAGGGCGGCGCCCGCCCGGAACCGCATGCCGCCGGTTTCACGACTATCGGTTGAATTCGACATTGTATGTTCCCCCGCCGTATTTGTATCCCGTTCCCGAGAGCGTCCGATTCCCGTTGGAAAGGGACAGATACCAGGTGTCCCCGGCATAAGACTGATCTTTCAGGACGATGCTGGACCCTTCAACGGATCCCGTGCATCTCCGCGTGTCGCCGGCCCCCCACGTCCAGGAACCGCCAAGCGAATTCCCGTTTTGTGTCAGACGAAGAGTCGTGCCAGTCTGGCCGGTTCCGGCACGACCATGCCAGGTCCCGGTCAGACTCTTGTGGGATCCGGACGACGAACCTGAATCGTGATCATGGCCGCCTGGTGCAATCCATTGCGCCAGGCAGTATTCTCCGTCCTCGCATCCGGTCAGGGCCAGCCCGACCAGCGCGAGGACGAGAGTCGCTACGGTTTTCGCTCTCATGGAAACTTGAATGCCCTAGTTACTTGCGGTCGGAGCGCGCGGTCTTCGCCGCGCGCTCCGCCATCTGCACGGCTACTTCTCGATGGGATAGTCCTTCATGAACTTCTGGGCCTGCTCGTCCTGCTTGTTGAGGTCCTGCCAGTAGGTGCAGGCCTTGACGGCGTCGGCGAGCTGCGCCTTGATCGTGTTGATCTCGGCCGTGGGCGCCTTCATCGCGGCGGCGAGTGCGAGCGGGTTCTTTCCCTTCATCGAGTCGAGGTTCTTGATCTGGGCGACGGCGCCGCCAACCTTCCCGCCATCTTCGGCAAGCTTGGCCGCGATGCCGGCGAGCTTGTCCTTTAGAGTGGCGTAGTCCTGGGCCTTGACGAACTTCTCGTAATCGGCGGCGGCGGCCCAGTCGGCATCGGACACGACCTTGCGGATTTCCTCCAGCGGCGTGCCGGCGTTCTTGTCGCGCATGATCGCCTCGTAGATTTCGCGCCCTGCATTGCGGGCCATCGCCTTGTCCGCGCCATTGGCGAGGTATCCATAGACTTCGCCGGGAATGACGGCAACGCCGTTCACGATTGCGGCGATCTGCGGGTCTTCGCTCTTCGAGACAACCTGCTCGACGGGAGAGCGCTTTGAAGCCCACTTCTGGAACTGCGCCTGCACGCCGTCGGTTTCGTTTTTGCCGCCGCCGGTTGACGCGCATCCGACGATGGAAAGAGAAAGTCCCGCGATAGCGAGCGCCGAGAGGATTTTGTTTGTGTTTTTCATTGTTTTTTTGTTGTTTTTGTTGGTTGTATTTTGCCGGAACGGCAATTTGATTGAAGTCGCGGCATGCTTGCCTTTTCAGTCGTATTGCCCGGTTTCGCGAAAAAACTTACGGAAGCCCGGATTTTTTTTGCAAAAAATCGTGCAACGCGGAGAAGATACCCCCCCCCGTAACTTGTCAAGTGCGTAATCATTTTGGCTGACAAGGAGGGGAGTGCACAATCTGCGAGATCAGCAGAACGCAAAGGGTGCCAGTGTAATTTGGACGCCGCTTTGGCGGCCATGCCACAAGCCGCCAATTTCAAAAAAAAACTTCGCGCGCTTCGTGTCCTTTGTGGCTAAAACATCTCCCAAACTTTGTGCTCTTTGTGGGCTTTGTGGCTAAATATCTCCCAAACTTTGTGCTCTTTGTGGCCTTTGTGGCTAAAAACAATTTCGAAATTCAACAGCCGCAATTCGACAGCACACCCACCAATATGCAGAATCAGACTTTAAGCCTTTCAACTTGGCGAAGCAGTGTGGTAACTCCCTTCGGTAGGCCGCGCGCCGCCTTCGCAGGCTGGAAGCCCCTCCTGGGAGCGCGGGCATCTTGCCCGCGGCCTTCGCGGGCTGGAAGCCCGCGCTCCCAGGGCGGCCCGCGCGGCGCGCGGGCCATACCGGCGCGGCAGGGAGGGCGACGGCGCGCTTGCAAGGCGGAGGGGCCTGGCGTAGTATCCGGCGCATGACGACATCGGAGATCAACGGTTCCGGGAAGCCGGCGGCGGTGCAGGACGGTCCGCATCCATTCTTTTCGGTCGTCGTCGCCTGTTGCGACGTCGAACCTTACCTTCGCGACTGCGTGGACTCACTGTTGCAGCAGCCTTTCACCGACTGGGAATGCATACTCGGCGTAGAGACTTCGAAGGACAAGACGGAAGAGCTCGTACGCGAGTACGTGGCGAAGGACCCGCGCTTCAGGATGTTCACAGGCCCGCGCAGCGGGTCGTGCTCTGCCTCGCGCAACACGGGGATAGACATGGCGACGGGCGAGTACGTCATCTTCCTCGACGGCGACGACATGATTGCGGAGGGGTCGCTCCAGGAAATCCACGACAAGATCGCAGAAAGGCCGGGCGCGGACATATACCCTTGCGCCATGCCAGTAATAGACGAGGTGCACGGAGGCAACGCGCCTCTGCGCGACAATTACCCCGCCGACTTCAACGGCGAGCTTGACGGCCCTTCTGCGACTCTCATGATATACAAGCGCCGTCGCGACCCCTGCCCGATGCTGCAGCTCTCGGTGTTCAGGCGGGAGCACCTGGTCGTCAACGACCTCAAGTGCCTGTACGGCATGAAGCGGCAGGACAGCGAGTTCGCGCCGCGCGCGCTCTACCTCGCGAAACGCGTCGTGCCGATCCACGAGCCGTTCTACCTCTACCGGATCAGGACCGGGTCGGTGTCGACGCTCGCGAAGAAGACGGACTACTTACTAAAGGACTATGCCGCCATCCTGAAGTCGCTCCTGGCGTTCCATGCCAAGGTGTCGGCGGAGCCCGGCTTCGACCGGCGCATCTCGGCATACTGGGCCCGCCACTGGCTGACGTGGATATTCTACTACTGGTTCTCTCCGCGCGCCATGCGTGGGGCGCCGCGCTCGTCCAGGTGCGAGACGCTCGGGAAGGTCTTCGCGGACGGCACCGGAGACTTCGACGCGCTCGTCCGCGCCGCGTCGCGTCCACGCCGCGTTGCCGCGCGGTTCGTGAAGCTCTTCGCGCGGCATCCATCGCTGGCGTGGCTCGCCGACGCCTTCTTCCTGTGCGTCTACAACCCGCTCACGAGCGCGAGGGACGCGCTTGGCAAATAGGTTGAAAAGTTGAAAGGTTGAAAGGTTGAAAAGTTGAAAAGTTGAGAAGTTGAAAGGTTTCAGCCTTTCGGCTTTTCAAAGGACGACTTCTCGGGGAGGACAGACTCGAAGGCACTGGCGATCTCCGCGAAGCAGCGCTCGGGGGTGACATCATCGCCGCGGTCGTTGAGGCAGAGCTGCGGACAGCCCTGCCTGCGCACGATTCCGCACACGCCAGCGAGCGTCTTTTCGTCGAAGGAAACGAACTCGCCGCGGCGCTTCTCGTTGGCCGGACAGAACCGCCCGGACACCGCATTCCACGCGCTTGCCAGCCAGTGGTTCACGCCGTCGTCGATGCGGAAGCGGCTGCGCGAGGTCCTGTCCATGACCCGGGGCTGTGAGCGCCAGATCTCCTCGAACGTCGACTTGAGGTGCGGCATCGGCAGGTGCCCGAAGGTTCCGGGAATCCACATCCGGTTGACCGCGAACGAAGCCACGTTCTTGACCGCTCGGGCGAGGCCAAGGGCGCGCACGTTGGCGAACTTCCAGATGTTCCTCCGCACAAGCCGCTCCACGTCCAGCCCCTGCTTCAGCACGCCGGCGTTGTTGACCACGACGCGGCTGATGTTGCTACAGCCGATCCAGCGCGGAATCCCGAGGTCGCAGGGGATCACCGGCAGACCCTTCCTGAAGAAGAAGCCTGGGGCGACCGGGCGCAGCAGGAAAGTGTCGTCGTTGAAGAGCACGAACCGCTCGGAGAGGTCGGGGAGCCGGTGAAAGTTCAGCTCGATGGTGTCGGAATGGAACGTCGGCAGGTATTCCGCGGGGATGTATTCGGCATGGTTCGCGAGCCGCAGCTTCGGGTTCGACTCGTCCAGCCAGTCCGGCTTCTGCCCGCAGGTGACGAAGAACACGCGGTTCACCCACGGCGCGAACCTCTCCACGGCGCGGAACCAGTACTTCAGCAGCCCGCTGTCGCGGTAGCGGCATTCGGCGTTGGCCTCGCCTCCGGCGAGCGAGGAAGTTGCAGACGACGCGGCATCAAGGTACTTTCTCTTCTCGGCAAGCCATTCGCTGTCGCCGCCATCCACCCACGTCACGACAAAGTCGATCTTTTCCATCTCACTTTCTCCCCTTCGACTTGACGATGGACATCACATCACCTCTGAAAAACGCAAGCACCGCACCGGCAGACACCGCGAACGCCACGACGCCCTTCGCGACCAGCCCCGCGATTCCGGCGAGCGGAACAAGGTGCGCCGCCCACCACGCCGCAGCGCACAGCGCGACGGCAATCAATGCGAAGCGGAGCTGTGCACGCCACCAAAGTCGCGACTCGGCGCGGGAGAAGAACGCCGTGAACATGACGTGCGACTCCCACGGAATCTGGATGAACGCAAAGCCGATGATGGTCGAGAAGATGACGCCGTCGAGCTTGTAGGCGTCAGGGAGAAGCACGACGAAGAGGATGTTCGTCACGAGGTTGACCGATCCCGCGACAATCGGCTTCCAGCGGTCCTGAGACCATAGCGACGCGGCAGACTTGAACGACATCAGCACCTGTCGCGACTGCATGACATAGAAATAGAGAACCATGAGGATGGGCGTAAGGGTGTGGCGCACGAGGGCGGGATTGTCCTTTACCCACACGGAGATAAACGGCTGGTAGAGAGCGGTCATCATCGCCGCGCAGAAGATGACGACCGACATCGAAAGGCTGTTCATCCGCATCAGCAGCTTGAAGTTCTCCTCCTTCGACTCAGTGTATATCTTGTTGCCAAAGCCTCCAGTCATCGACGCATAGACGATTGCGACAAGGCTGCCGACGGAAGTGACGACGTAGTAGTAGTTTCCGTACGCGGCAACCGCGACGAGGCCGAGGAACGCCGAGATCACGAGGTTGTCCGTCGAATGGGTGATAACCCCGCCAACCTTGTGCATGAAGATCGACTTGACGTCGGAGAGGACGTGGCGGCGCAGGCTGGCCGGCAGAACGCCGCGCGGCTCGATGTCGGGGAAGAGCCTGCGGGACGCGGTGACGAGCAATACGTTCTGCACGACGGTGAAGACGACGGTCGCTACGACGTAGCAGTAGTAGACCATCGCCGGCGGCTGGTTGAGGAAGTGCCGCATCACAAGGAGAATCAGGAACACCGCGACGTACTGCGCCACGGAAACGGCGGTGCGGATGTTCGTTATGACGTCGTTGCGGTGGTGCGCGCCCAGGACGACGCCGCGGTAGGCGAAGAGGAAGTAGCTTGCCGCCGTGTTGACGAGGTGGATCAGGAAGAGCAGCCGAAGATCGACGTCCGCCGGAACGTCGCCGTGGACAAGCCGGCCGATGAACGGCAGAAGGCACAGGCCGAGCGCGAAAATCGCCGCGCCGACGCAGCGATAGACCGAGCGGTAGAACCGGAGGTAGGCGCAGAGCATCTCGCGGTCGTCGTCGGCGACGGGCTTGTACATCGAGCAGACCACGGCCTGGCCGAAGCCCAGCTCCGCCAGCATCAGGACGCCGAGAATCGACACGAAGAGGCCGTTGAGGCCAAGATACGCCGGGCCGAGCAGCCAGAGAAACAGCGTCCGGTTGAGAAACGGAAGCACGAGCCGCGCCGCGGAGTTCCACGCGTTCGCGAGCATGTTGCGTTTCACGTTGCGCCGGAAGTCGAGTTTCATCGCGGACGATCTCCCTCAGTGACGCAAGGCGACGCGGTCCGGCGGCAGGCGCGGCGAGGACGCGACGTCGAACTCCGCCGGCGGTTCGCCGCAGGCGATCAGGAGGACGATCTCCTCGGATTCGGGAAGCGCCAGCAGCGCGCGCGCCGCGCGGTCCGCGGAAGGCGGCACCGACCAGTGCAGGATGCAGTGCGCCAGCGCATTGTGGTGCAGCGCGTAGCAAAGATTCATCGCGAACAGGCCGCCGTTCGTCCAGACGTCGTGCCGCTCCCATCCCCAGCGCACGCAGGAAAGGTCTGCGGTGACCACGAGAAGCGTTCCGACGTCGTCGCCGAACCCGCGCGTCCCGCCCTGCACGGCTAGAATTGCGCTGATTGTCTCCGCGTCCTCCACGACCCGGACGCGGGAGTGCTGGCGGTTGCAGGCGCTGGGGGCTAGAGGAGCGAGGCGCAGCGCGGCGTCAAGGCGGTCGCGCGGCGCGGGGCCGACGAAGTGCCGCACGACGTGGCGCGACGCGGCGAAGGCCGCGAACGGCGCGTCCCTGCACGCGAAGAAATCCTCGCGCCGCACATGGGGCTGCGGCTCGGCGGGGACGTCCGGGCGGGCGGCCAGGAAGGCATCGACGCGTGGAGTCGCGACGCCCGCAGCCGCGTGGACGGCGCGCCACTCGCGCAGGACGCCCGTCGCGTGCCGCGGACTGGGGTCGTCGCGCCCGAAGCGGCGCTCGAAGGCTTCCACGAGATTCGCGAGGTGAAGCGCGGCCCTTTCGCCGAAGGGGATCCTGCGGCGCGGCATGGTGAGCCCCTTTTCGAGGACGTGCGCGCCCATGGCAATCTCCGCGGCGGCGGCGGCGGCGCGATCGAGATGAAGCGCTCCGGCGTTGCGCTCGAAGCGCTCCCTGTCGTAGCGAAACGCGCGCCGCGCGTCGCGCAGGGCGCGGCGGCGCGTCGCCCGCGCGTCGATCGCCCGCTTGATTCCGCGGAGAAAATCCTTCATTCGCATCGGTGCCATCGCCGCGAGCTTCATCGTTTTCCTGAGACGCGCCGGCGGATAGCCGCCGCAAGCCGGCGCCTCGCCTTGACGGCGCGCCAGACCCACGGCGCGGCCGGGGCGGCGGCGCGCCAGAGAGGCCAGAGGTCGCGCCGATACGTGAGCGGGAGCTCGGCGCGGCGCACGATCCCGTTTTCCACGAGCCAGTCGGCGTTCGCGAAGACTTCCCCGCGCCACCGCGCCGCCCAGCCGTTCCACATCTGCCACGGCTTGGGATTATACGCGAAATGCGCGAAGTAGCGGGTTCGGTCGGCGCTGCCGTTCGCGCGATAGTCGTCCGCCACTTTCGGCGCGTCCGGATCGAAAAGCAGCAGACTGCCAAGAACGCTTTCGTCGGTCTGGAAATACGGAGTGCCGCGCCCCATGACGATCGCGACGTCCGATGGGAGCACGCATTCGATCTGGCGGCGCCACCGCTCCAGGAACGGCCTCCACTTGCGGTGGACGACTATGAAAGGCGCGTTGACGCGCGTCGCGTAGCGCGGCTCTGGATTCGCGCGGCCGCAGAACCGCTCAACGTCCCGCCGCCACGTCGCGAGCGTCGCGGGCGTGAAGTCCTCCGGCGGGGGGTCGTATTTGCGAACCGCGATTTCGCCGTCGCTTTCATTGGAGAGCCATTCCGTGCAGTCGCCCACGAACACGCCGTCGGAATCGGCCCAGCAGACCCAGTCGGTCTCTACGGCGTCGTGCGCCATGAGCATGGGTTTCTGGCACGTCACGCAGCGGCGGTCGGCGGGCAGGTCGAGCAGCGTCACGCCGCCGAGCGCTGAGACGCGGTCCCTCATCCGCCGCGGCCACTGCACGGCGCCAACGACCGCGCGCTGCGCCATGCCGTTGCGGCGCATGCTCGCCACGAGCGTGAGCGCGCCCCAGGCGAACGCGGCATCGCCCGCGGTGACCACGGTCGAATTCGCGCCGGCGGCGGCGCCTGTGCCGGATTCCAGCACATTCACGGCACGACGACCCCCGCTTCCAATGCGTCCGGCGCCCTGTCGGGACCGCCGCTTCCGTCGAGATCGGGGCGCTTGCGGGTGCGCACGTCAAGCCACGAGACCATTCCGAAGAGGAACATGAGGATCATCATGTTGATCGGCTGGCGCAGGACCCATTCCAGGACGCTCTGCAGGTAGTTCGCGAAAAGGCCACCCGCGAGGCCCGCCGGAAGGAAGTGCCACATGGTGCCCTTCGTCCGCCGCATGAGCCCGATGCACTTGAAGAAATACCACCAGAACCAGAGCAGCATCGCGCAGAGGGCCGGAATTCCGCACTCCGCGGCGACGAGCAGGTAAACTGTTTCGACGATGCCGTCCGCATACCCCTCGCCGCGCCCGGTGTCGCGCCCGGCGCGCGCCGCGTAGTCGTACGGCGGATTGATCTTTATGCCCCAGTTGTTGATGCCGACGCCGCGCCAGGGTTCGTCCAGAATCATTTCACGGGCGCACGCGGCCAGCTCGATGCGGGTGTCCTTGGATGAGGCCGGGGCGGTCTCGAAGCGCTCGACGATTCGCGGCGCGATGATCGCGGCGCCGATCATGGCTATGACGGCGATCGGGAGCATGCGCCGGAACTTGCGCCCGAAGCCGATGCGCTCGGAGACGCAGCACAGGACCGTGATGCCGTAGCCGATCGGCGCCAGCGCGATCGCGCCGCGCGAATAGGACCGCACGGTGGCGAACGCCGCGCACAGGAACGCGAGCGCGCACAGCCGCCCGAAGCGCGGCTTCAGTCCGAACTCAATCCACGCCGCGAGGAACACCGGACCCACCAGCTGCATGGCCATGGCCATGCTGTTGCGGTGCGGGAAGAGTCCGGCCGGCTGGTAGATGTGGAGGAAGTGCGCGCGCAGGACCCAGACGGCGTTGGCGATCACGAGGAACGCGAGCGCCCGGATCGGAGTCTCGATGTCGTCCGTCGTGTCGAGATATCCGAAAACGGCCAGCCCGATTATCGGCAGCAGGAGCATCTTCCAGACTTCGAACCAGCCGATGAGCGCGCTTTCGACAGTGTAGAAGCTCGGCAGGCAGAGCAGGAAGTAGAGCGCGTAGAGCTTGAAGCCGGGGCCGGGAAGCCACGAGCGGATCCGGCGGCGCATAGCAAGCGCGAGCACGATCGCGGCGCACATCAGGTGTGCCAGGCTCGTCTCCATGCCGCGCGAGGTGCCGCGGTAGAACTCGTTGGAGAAGAAGTTGATAGCGGTGTTCTGGTAGAGGCACAGCGCCAGCGCGACGCCCCAGAACGCGTGCCGCATCCAGCGCGCGTTGAGGGAAAGCAGCCATGCAAGGGGCGGGACGCCAAGCGCAGCAATAGCGAAAACGAGATACTTCATCGAAAACCCCCTGTCTCAACCGCCATCAGCCGTCCGAACCCCAAATCTCCGTCATTCCTCGCTCGTCGACCAGGTGCCGGTCACGCTGCTGCGCACAAGACTCGCTATCTCGGCCGTGGGCAGCAGCTTGTTCACGAACACGTTGAACTCCGCCAGGTCGTCCTTTGGCACGTAGATGATGTCGTTCGGCGCCAGCGGGATGTTGCGGCAGCGCCCGGCCAGTATGCCGTCGACATCGACCTTGTACATCTTCGGGTCGGCCAGGCTGTCGCGGATGAGGATTACGTGCCTCCAGTGCGTGTCGCGCATCCATCCGGCGGTGGCGAGCGTCTCCACAAGCCCCATCCCCGCCTCGTAAAGGCGCTTGTGCGGGGTCTTGACCTCGCCGCAGATCGTGACCGACGCCTCCAGGCGCTGCGCGATGTGGACGTAGTCGCCCTTGCGTATCTTGATGTTGTGGAGCGGGTCGCCGGCGTTTATCGCCTTAATGAAATCGACCGGCAGTATCTCGCCCTCGCGGAATATGATCGAGTGCTCGAGGTCGGCCACGTCGACGTCCACTCCGTTGAAGAGGCGGACTCCGCTGGCGCCCGCCATCGCGTAGAGGTCGGCGAGGCGGGTCTGGTTGGAGATCTGGTAAACTCCCGGGTGGGAGCATGCGCCGGAGATCGTCGCGGTTTCGCTGGCGACTTCGCGTATCGTTATGCTCACCACGGGGTTCTTGATGTATTTTTCGAGCCCCTTGCGTATTTCATCGGATCCCTCTGCGATCGTGAGGTCGCTGAGCTTGACCTGCCCCATGAACGCGAAGCCCACCGTGCCGTCGGGGCCGATTCGCGTGACCATGCTCAGGTCGTCGTGGCCGTAAACGCGGATTTCGACCTGGTCGCCGGAGTTCATGCGATACACGGCCTCGTCCTCGCGCGCTATCTGCTCCAGACGCTCCTTCTGGCGCTCGGCGCTGATCGCGTCGTGCCCGGACACGGCGAGAACAGGGTCCTCAAGCGTATCCGGCGGCGCCTCGAACGAACGGAAGTTGTGCGTGAGGCGCCCCGGATAGCAGCCCGCCGCGAGAGCGGCCGCTGCGGCGGCGAGCGCGAATGCGCCCGCCCGAACTCCGGAAAAACGGAAAACCGCGTATTTCAATGCCTTGCCTCCATTTCCCTGCGCACCTTGCGCGCGCTTTCCCCGGTGGCCACGGCCATGGCCTGCTTCTTCGCCGCCTCGACGTGCGTCCTTGCATACGAAAACCATGTGCGCGGGGTCTTACCGACGCCGATGCCGAGCAGCACCGTGTCGCACACGCCGAGGAGCTGGTCGTAGAAACTGCCACCGCGGCGGATGTCGCTCGGCATCGCAAGAAGAATCATGTCGTATTTCTCGCGCAGCTGCTGCAGGTCGGCCTGGAGCAGCTGCAGCTCCGTGGGGGCCAGCGTGTAGCGGTTGTCCACCGGGAACCAGCCCTTCTGCCCCTTGAAGACTGTGTTAACCAGCGTTTCCGAGCCTTCGGGCGGCGTGAATTCCGCCGTCGAGACAATTTCCAGCATGAACGACGGCCGCCCGGCCATGGAGAGCGTCCAGTCGAGCGACTCCCAGAAGCCTGGATGCCACTGCGCCCCGGGCAGGCGGCTCACGAGGACGATGCCGTTCGGGACGTCGGCCTCGGCCACCTTGAGCGAGATCACTCCAAGCACGTCCTTTTCCGCGCCTTCCGGCATGGCGCCCTTCTCCGGCATGGCGCCAAGGTAGCGCATGTCGTCGTAAACCGCGATTTCGCGACCGCCGGACACCCTGCCGAAGGCCAGTTCCAGCGCCAGGATCCAGAACGCCAGCACCGCGGTGCAGAACGCCGCCGCCGCGAAGGCGATGACGAAGTTGCGGCTGCGCAGCGGGTCGGTGCCGTCCGCGCCCTCCGTGCGCTCGATCTGCCGCAGGTCGTTGGCGATCGACATTTCGAGGTAGGAAATGTTCTCCAGCTGGTCGTCCAGCCCGCGCATTATGTTTTCGAGGTCCGCGCGGCGCACCCGCAGGCGCTCGAAGGCCGGAATCACCGCCGTGAGCTCGCCGGCGCGCTTTTCGTTCTCCTCGATTGCGCGGTTCACCGCCGCGAGGTTTTCGTTGAGCGCCGCCACGCGCATCGTCACTTCAGCCAGCTCGTCGGCCGATTCCGTCAGTCTGTCGATCGACGCCGGATCGACGCCCGTCATGCCGCGCGACTCCAGATACCGGGCATAGTCCTGCATGAGGCGCTGGCGGTCTTCGAGCTTGCCGATGACCTTGGGATTTGCGTCCGTGTAGATTTCGCGCAGCCGCGCGATTTCGGCGTCGAGCGCGGCGATCTCCTCCGTCTTGCGGCGTATCGCGCCGGCGTTCTCCGCCACCAGCGGGCCGATCTTTCCGACAGTGGCCTCCAGCCGCCTGCGCCTGGCCTCAGCGTTGGCTATTTGCACGTTGATGTCGGACTGGTTGCGACGCTGGTCGGAGAGCATGGAGTTGATCATCGTCAGCGTCTCGACGGGAGCAACGACGCCGGCGCTCGCCTTGACTGTCGATTCCTCGCTCTCCAAATCCGCGATCTGGCGCTGCAGCGACTGCTTGCGCACCATGATCGAGTCGCGCCAGTTCTCCAGGTCGATCGTCCGATACGAAACGTATTCCTTTATGAGAAGCGCCGCGTATGCGTTGACCTTGGCGACGGCGTTGGCGCGGGACGGCGCGCGGGCCGTGAGCGAGAATATGTTCGACGGATGGCGCTCCTGCCGTATCTCCAGGTCGATCGTGAGGCATTCCATCTCGTCGCGCGTCATGGGGATTTCCGCGCCGACCCTGCGCTTCACGGACCGCCGGCTCAGGACGCTCATGAGCTGCTTGTCGCTCATGTTTTCGATGCGGGCCACCTGCCGCGGCGCATACATGAGGCTCGTGACCGCAGTGTAGCGGTGGCCGCTCATGGCGGTGTGCCGGACCAGGAACACGGTGAACGAAAGCGCCAGAACGACAAATGTGCCGACAAGCAGCCAGGCCCATTTTTTGAGAATGAGACCTGAAACCTTCTGGAGGAGCGAGAGCCTCTGAAGCTGCTCCCGCTCGCTTTCTGACATTACGTATTCCATGCCGTAAGTGGGGCGGATTCAGTCATAAAGCGGCGTAAAAGTCAAGCAAACGCGCCGCAAGGGCGCTCCAGTCGTAGCGCGCGGCGGCGGCTCGTCCGACGGCAACGGCGGAGGCGCGGTCGAAATCCGGGGAAAGGACGCGCGAGAGCGCGGCGGCGAGCGCCGCCCCGTCGCCGGGCGGGAATGTGGCGGCGGCGCCGGGATTGGCCGCGCAGAGCCGGCCGAGTCCGCCGGCGCCGGAGGCGACGACTGGAACGCCGGCCGCCCACGCCTCCAGCACGGCTATGCCGAATGGCTCGTGCCGACTCGGAAGCGCGAAAACGTCGGCGCGGCGGTATTCGGCGACAAGTTCGGGGGACGATGGCGGAACCGCGCCGACGATTTCCAGACGTCCCGCCACGCCAAGCGCGGCGGCGCGCGAAAGAAGCGCGTCGCGGTAGTCTGGCTGTGTCACGGGCCCGACAAGACGCACGCGGACATCGCCCGGGAGCGCCGGAAGCGCCTCCACCAGCGCCATCTGGTCCTTTTGCCTGTCGATGCGCGCCACGCACAGCACGATTCGCGGTCCCGCGGCGGAGCCGGCTCCGGCCCGGTCTCCGGCGAAAATCGAGACATCGACGCCGTTTGGCAGGAACAGGACGCGGGGGTGGACGGCGCGCCAGTGCTCGTATTCGTCCTCCCCCACGCAAACGACGCCGCCGAAGTCCTCCGGAACGCGGCGATTGAGGCGCAGCGCCTTTTCAAGCGCCTTGCCCCACGGAAAAAGTCCGCGGGTTGGCTCGCGAAGGCTCGCCGCCTCGGCCGCCGGGACGTTAGCGCCACCGCCGTGCAGGGAGACCGCGCTTCTGGCGCCGGTCCTTTCGCAAAGTCTGACGCATCCCTCGGCGAGGCGTCCCATGGCGTGACAGTGGACCACGTCAGGCCCCCACCGCCGCAGCTCCCGGAAAAGGGCCGGCGCGAGCGGATTGCCGCCCTTGCGGTCGAGCGTCGAGCGGACGCGGCGCGTCATGGGGAACCACGGATACACGCAGGGGAAGCGCAGCACCGGGGGATTGCCGGGACTCGGAGCCGCGTCCGGACCGCCGCCGCGATAGAGCGCCTCGGTGGCGAAGAGCCGCACGTCGTGGCCGGCGCGCATCTGCGCGCGGGCGAGGTTCCAGACGACTTGTTCCGTGCCGCCCCAGTCCGCGAACGAAATTCGCCGCAGGACGTGGGCGATCCTCATTCCTGCGCCTCCGGGGCCTCGCCGCGAATCGTCGCCGCAAGGGCGCTGGCCGGGACGGGCTTGAGCAGAATGCCGTCGAAGCCCATTTTCCCGGCCTTGCCCTTCAGTTCGACGTCGGCGGTGACAACCACGACGCGCAGTCCTGAAAGTTCCTGGCGGGAGCGGATTTCCCTCACAAGCCCCTCCCCGTCCATGTTCGGCATCCACATGTCGGTCAGAACGAGGTCGAAAGGCGCCGCGCCCGGAGTCTGTAGCACCTTGAGCGCCTGCACGCCGTCCTCCGCGGTCATTATGTCGAAGTTTCCGAGCTTCTTGAGCTGCGCCTTCTGGACAAGGAGGTTCACCTTGGCGTCGTCCACGAGAAGGATGCGCTTCGGGATCTCCGATTGAGTTTCTGGCGCGGACGCGGCGGCGGGGGCGGATTCCGCCACGGCCGGGGTCGGCGCCGATGGCGAGGCGTCGGATTTCGAGTCGGGAACCGGCGCGACGTCGGCCTGTGCGGCTGCCGGGGGCGAGGACGCCGGCGCGGAGTCGGGCACCGTCTCCGGCGCGGAGTCGGGAACTGACGCCGGCGCGGCAACGGCGGCGGAGTCGGACGAACTGTCCGCTCCGGCCGGGGCGGGCGCCGCGGTGTCGGCCACGGTCACCCCCGGGAGCGTGACGGTGAATGTTGACCCAAGGCCGAGCGAGGACTCCACATCGAGCGCTCCGCCGGCGGCCTCGGCCAGCTGCTTGCAGATCGCGAGACCAAGTCCGGTGCCGCCGTTGCGTGAAATCTTCGAGCCCACCTGAACGTAAGGCGAGGTGATCAGCTTGAGGTCGTCTGGGGCGATTCCGCATCCCGTGTCCTCGATGGCGAGGCAGAACGTTCCCCTTGAGCCATCGACGGCGTCGGGCGAGAAGGAGGCGCGCAGGACGACGTGGCCACGGTCGGTGAACTTGACGGCGTTGCTGAAAAGGTTGAACGTAATCTGGCGCAGACGCTGCGGGTCGAGCATGAGCGGCGGCATCGGGGCGACATTGCGCGAGAGCTCCACATCGGGCTTGGATCCGGTCACGCGGAAGGAATCGACAACGCCGTCAAGCACCGCGGAGCAGTCCGTCGGCTGCGGGACGATCTCCATCCTGCCGGATTCGAGCTTGGACAGGTCGAGAATGTCGTTTACGAGCCCGAGCAGGGTCTTTCCGCTCGAAAGGATGACGTCGAGCGCCTGCGTCCGCTCGCGCTCCGACTTGAAGCCGTCGCGCAGAATCTCGGAAAAGCCGATGATTGCGTTGAGGGGAGTCCGGATGTCATGGCTCACAGTCGAGAAGAAATAGCTCCTGGCGCGCGTCTTCTCGCGCTCCCTTTCGCGATCCCGGCGGCGGAGCAGCGAGTAGAGGTTTAGGAGAATGGCGAAGGCGACGAGCATGAGGACGGTCTGGACGAGGCTCCCGCGCATGAACGCCATGCCGATGATGCGCTCCTCGCGGTCCAGTTTCATCTGCCAGCCAGAGGAATCCTCCGAGACGTCAACAGGGAAGATCTCCTCGTGCATCCGCTCGATGTCGGCAAAGACGCGGCGGGCGGTGTCCCCTGTCGTCTGGCGCATCCACAGCAGCGACATGAACGTGACGATGAGGACCATCGCCATCCACACCACGGTTGACTTGCCGAAGCGCCCGGAGCTGTCGTTCCGGAACACATGGCGGTAGTAGAGAAATCCGGCCACGCACCAGAGAACCAGAATCAGATACGACTCCGTCGCCATCATCGCCCCGGACGCGTAGTTCGGGACTATGAACAGTGCGAGTATGACTACCGAAAGAGCCATTCCGCCGGCGCCGCACGCCTTTTCCAGGCGGTTTGCGCCGGCGAAGTGCCACGAACAGGCGGAAACGTATGCGTAGGTTATCGCGGCCCCTATCGTGGAGACGTCCACGATGAAGCCGATCGCGGTGCGCCCGAGCAGCGGGATGACGAGCGAGCCGCCGGCGATGGCGAGCGCCGCGGCGGCCGGAGAGCCGTCGGAGGAGCGGCGGGCGCACCACTTCGGCAGAATGCCGTCGTCGGCCATCGTCGCCATGAGTCGGCTTGCGGCGAAGATGTTGCCGACAAGTCCCGTGAAGATCGCGCCGACCATGGTCGCGGATATGACGGCCACTCCGACGCCGCCAAGAGCGCGCTTGGCGGATGCAAACGTCGGCAGCTCCAGATCGCCGGTCTTTTCGCCCAGTTTTCCGACGTAATCAACCCATCCGGCAGTGCCCTCTATCGGAACAAGCGTGGGCAGCACGGCAAGCGCCGCGTAGGCGAAGGCGGAGCACACGAGCGCCACGATCATCACGTCAAAGGACCTTCGGACATTGAACGAGAACTCCCCGGAGGCGTGGGCTATGGACTCGAACCCGACGTATAGCCACGGCGAAATCGCGACAATGCGCAGAATCTGCGCCAGAGGGGAGGAGCCGTCGGGGGCGAAAGCCGGGGCGGCCTTGACGAGCCCTCCGTCGTGCTTGAAAAGCGCCGCCTGGATGCAGACGGCTATGCCGACGGCGAACGCCACGGCGAGCAGAGTCTGGACGAAACCGGCGACTCGGCGTCTGCAGTTCAGAACTCCGGCAATGCATATCGCCACCCCCGCCAGCGCGATTTCGCCGGCCCACACCTCGAATCCGGCCACGCTGTAGTGCCAGCCGACGCGGAACACGTCGCCAAGCGCGTAATGGGCGACTATCGCCAGCGCAGTGGCGTTCGCCCAGACTATGGCGACGTATGAGAGAACGAGAAACCACGCGCAAAGGAACGAATGGTCCGGGCCGAAGGCCTCCTTCACAAAGGAATACGCGCCGCCGGATCCGGGAAATCTGTTCGTCATGGCGTGATAGTTCCACGCGACGAGCATCATGACGACGGCGCCGACGAACACGCCAATGACCGTGCCAAGCGGCCCCGCCTTGGGCAGGAAGGTCGTGCCCGGCATGACGAACGCGCCCCAGCCTACTGCGCAGCCGAAGGACAGAGCCCACGCGCCAAGAAAGGAGACGCCGCGCGACGGAGACTTGGGAACCGACACATTATTCATTGCCACCTCTTCTGCGGCCGACGCCGCACAATGCCAGAAACGACAGGCAGGAGAACTTGACGAGACCAAGAGCGTAGCGCCTCCAGAGGCGCCCTGGCTCCTGGACTATTCTGTGAACCCATTCCAGGCCGCAGCGCCGCACCCACATGGGAGCGCGCCTGACGCGGCCTGACACGAAATTGAAGGAACCGCCCACGCCGAGCGCCACCGGGACATCGAGCCTATGGCGGTTGCGCCTGATCCAGAGCTCCTGCTTTGGATTGCCAAGCGCGACGAAGAGGATGTCCGGACGGGCGGCGTTCACGCGCTGCGCGACTTCGGGCTGGTCGGCCGCCAGATCGACGCGCGAACTGTCCGTCCCGGCTATCGCAGGCGAGCCGGAGAGTCCGAGTTTCGCGAACGCCTCGGACAGAACCTCCGGAGTGCCGCCGAGGACGTAGAACCGCAGCCCCTCCCTGGCGCACGCCCGGCAGAGCGCGGGCGTGAGGTCGGATCCGGCCACGCGCTCCGGCAGCGGATCGCGCAGAAGACGCGAAAGAACGACTATCGGCATGCCGTCGGCGGTCACCATGTCCGCCTTGCGAAGACAGTCAAGAAGTTCGCCTCCGCCGCGCCATGGACGCCACGGCACCGCGTTCACGACGAAATCCACGTTCACCGTGGCGACCACGCGCGGCGGCCCGGCCTCATGCCCCGCCCGCCGCGCCGCGCGGCCCGCGCGAGCCCACTCGACAATGCGCTCCAGCGCTTCGGCGTTTGTGACGCGCGAAACGGGAATGCCGAAAAGCGATACGGAAGGTCGCCGACTGGGTTTGTAATCTTTCACATGTGGGCGGGGGGGGATTGTAGCATATTGCCCGCCTTTTTTGTCTATCGCCGCGACGACGGCCGAATCAGCTCGTTCGAAGCCACCAGGCGGAGAGCAGGGCCGAAAGAGCGATTCCGAGCGCCATGCCGGCCACGACCTCAAGCCGCGTGTGCCCGAGCAGTTCCTTGAGCTTGGCCGTGCGTATTCGGTGGTCCTTCTGAAGTTCGGCGATTATCTCGTTTAGAACGCGGGCCTGCTGTCCGGCCGCGTAGCGGACCGTAGAGGCGTCGAACATCGTGATGAGGGCGAACACGGCGGCCACGGCGAACGCCGGGGAGTCAAACCCCGCCGACAGACCGGTCGATGTCGCCAGACCGCAGACGGTGGCCGTGTGGGCGCTTGGCATTCCGCCGGTGGACGAGAACCGGCGCACGTCGAACTTTCGAGTCCTGGCAACGATCAGGAGCATTTTCAGCCCCTGCGCCGCGCACCAGCAGAAAAATGCGGCCCAGAGCGGGACATTGCGGAAAAGACTGATGTCCAGAGGATGCATGTGAAGGCAGATTGGTGTCGCTTGTCGTTTGTCTCTTGTCGCCTGCCGCCTGTCTCCCGTCGCCTTTCGCCTGTCTGCGTCAGTAGGCGTTTCGGACCGCGAAAAGAGTCCTGAGCAGGATTTTGAAATCGAGGGCGAGAGACCAGTTCTCAAGATACCACAGGTCGGCGTGGAGCCGTTCGGGAATCGAGGTGTTGCCACGCAGGCCGTGGACCTGGGCCCAGCCCGTTATGCCCGGCCGGTATGCGTGGCGCCGCATGTAGTGCTCGATGTGGGAGGAGAAGTTCTCCACGAATTCCGGACGCTCCGGGCGCGGCCCCACAAGAGACATGTCGCCCTTGACCACATTCCAGAACTGAGGCAGCTCGTCGAGATTGTGCGCCCTCATGAACGCGCCGATCCGCGTCCGGCGCGGGTCGTTCTCCTCGGCGAACACGGCGCCGCTTGCCGCTTCGGCGTCCTGGCGCATGGACCGCAGCTTGAAGATCGTGAACGGCTTGCCGGCGTATCCGCAGCGCGTCTGGCGGAAGAAGGCCGGCCCCGGAGAGCCGCGCTTGACAAGCAGGGCGAGAACGGCGACGACTGGCGCCGACGCGACTAGGAGCACGGTGCCGAGAACGAGGTCCTCGATTCGCTTCGCTATGCGGTTTCCGAGATGGTCCAGCGGATGGCGGCGCAGACCGAGCAGCGGAATGTCGTCTATCGTTTCGACCTCCACGGACGAGGTCAGCATTCTGAAAAGATCCGGAACCACGTTGAAGCGAAGCATTCTCCGTTCGCATTCAAGGGCTATGGAATAGAGAAGGGCGCCGTCCGCCCCGGGTCGCGTCACTATGACCTGCACCACATCGGCGAGCCTGTCCAGCACCTCGTGAAAGTCCGCCGCGTCGCCCAGAATGTGATCCTCCGGGATGGACGGATCAGGCGTTTCGGAGGGCGTCGAGCGCAGGAACCCCGAAATTCCGACGCGAAGGCGGGGGTCCGCCGCGAATCGGCGCGCAAGGCGCGCCGCCGTGGCGTCGGTTCCGATCATAAGAACCCGGTTTGTCGGCACGGCGCGGCGGGCTGCGGCGATTTCCAGCTTGAAAAGCACCGCCCGCTCGAAAAGAAGTAACAACGAGAAGACAGGGGCGAAAAGCAGGACCGAGCCCGTGGAGACGAGATACCAGTTGTGAACGAGCGCGACGCCGACGAGCATCGCCAGAGTCGCTAGAGTCGCCCCGCGGACAAGTCGCGGCACATGGGCGTGGAATGTGCCGCGCTGCGGTCGGCGATACAATTTGAGCGAACGCAGAGTCGCGTAGGAGACCACCGCCGCCGCCGTCGCGAACGGCCAGGCGTCGCCATAGACATCCGGCGGCGTCCCGAACGGAATTGCGAACCAGCCGGAGTCGAACCGCAGAAACACCGCGCCGTAGGCCGCCGCAAAGGCGGCCGCGGCGTCCATCGCCACGGCCACGGCCGCGAACACGGAATCTGCGGCGGATTTCGCCACTTCCGGGCGGTTCCCGCCTTAAGTCGCCGGCGTCTCGCCGCCTTCGGCGGAAGCGTCGGCCTCGGCGGCCGGAGCGTCGGTCTTCTCGCCCCCTTCGGCCGGAGCGTCGGCGTCGGCGGCCGGAGCGTCGGTCTTCTCGCCGCCTTCAGCGGGAGCGTCGGCCTCGGCGGCCGGAGCGTCGAGAAACGCCGTCACGTCGTCCTTGCGTTCAGGCATTTTCAGGCGGTCAATGGCGCGGAGCAGCTCGTCGGCCGATCCGGCCCATGCAGTTCCGGCGTTTTCGGCAAGAAAAAGATCGAGCATTGCCTTGCCGCGGGCCTTGGATTCCTCCGTGCCCTTCAGGACGAGAACACGGGCCTGGCCAAGGGAGGCGTCAGCCGAGAACGGGGAGGAAGTCGGATCCTCGGCGATGGCCGCGTATGCCTCCTCCGCGTCGTCGAGCCTGCCAAGCGCCTCAAGGGCGTGGGCCGCTCCGGACTTTGCGACGCAGACCAGCGGATGGTTCGGCGAATCGCGCAAAAACGCCTCGTATGCCTCAAGCGAAAGCTCGTATTCGCCCGATTCGTAGCGCATCCCGGCCAGACGAAGGCGGGCCAGGGCGGTCACGGCGGCGGACTTGGACGAAACCGCGGCCTCTTCCAGCTGGTCGGCGGTCACGGCGTTCTGCATGGCGTCCATCGCGGCCTGTTCGCGGCTCTGGCGCCAGGAGCGCCACTGCCGGACTCCGACCACGACGACGAGCAACGCCACGAGAATGGTCGTGACAATGTTTCCGTGCCGTTCCCACCAGAGTTTGAGCTCTTCGAGCTCTTCGGGGGTTTCCTCCGTCGCGTGGGCGAGATTCTTGAGATCTTTTGAAGTGGACATGTTCGCAGTTCGGACGTCGTTTGGACGCCCGGGAATCGGTTTTCTGGAATCGGACGACAGGCGCCGTTCCACAAGCGGAACCGCGCCGGAGGAGGATTCTTCCACAAACGCCACGCAAAGGCAAGCAACGAGCCGCGTTTATTTTCTTGCATTTTCCGCGCGTTATGGCATGATCAGCCCCGAAACGCCCCGCAGGGCGCCTCTCCCGCCGCCTTTCCGCGGCGGGGAAACGAAAACGACAACAAAGACAGGGCAAACACCCATGAAGTCAACAGTTCTCGCAAGCGCTCTTGCCGCAGCAGGCATTTGCGCCTCGGTCCAGGCCGCCAACGTCGACGTCGGCCTCGATTTCAAGTCCGCATACGTCGCCACCGGCACCACTTGCAACGACGGCTGGGTCGCCATGCCGTGGTTGGACGCCTACGGCTTCAAGGCCGGAGACACGGAGATCCCGCTGCTCTTCGAGTTCTGGGGAGCCATGGACCTTGAGCGCTACGAGCCCAACAAGCCGTATTCCCGCTCCGGCCGCTTCCAGGAAATCGACCTTTTGCTCCAGCTCGACCTCGGCGCTCTCTGGACTCCCTGCGAAGAGTTCTCCTGGAGCGTCGGCTACCTTGAATACGACTATCCCGAGCAGGACGTCGAGACCGACAACCTGATCGTGTTCAACGCCGGCTACGACTGCTGGCTCAACCCGTCCTTCACCGTGAAGTATCGCGTCGGCGGCCCGTCCAAGGAGAAGTGCGAGTTCGCCCTCGCCGGCTCCCACGGCTTCAAGCTCGACGACGCCGGCGACTTCGGCCTCTCCTTCGCGGCCGACGTCTGGTATGTGGTTCAGGCCGACGAGAGCGATCTCGACGACGGCTTCGCCTGCGCCGACTTCACCGCCAAGCTCTCCTGGAAGAACTTCTACACCAGCGCCACCTACGTTGCCCAGATCGACGACGACGTCCTGCCGGACGGCGACGCCTACGCCTACGACGAAGAGTGGATCTTCGCCGTTGGCGCCAACTACTCCTTCGAGTAGGATCCTACGTCGCGCCACGCGGACGGCTTGCCTCCGCGCGGCGCGCTTCCCGCAAGCCGGGTGGTCGCATTCATTCCGACCATCCGGCACTTTTTTTCAAAGGCGCGCTACGGACGACAGGCGACTAACAGGACTTTTCAACTCTTCAATGGCTGCTCCGTTTCAACCAGACAAATGTGTGCGTTCGGTGGACCCTCTGCTTTCTCCGGCAGAGCTAAAGCGGTTCGACCCGCTTTTGCCGGCGCAGGAGCATCTCGTGGCCGGATTCCGCCAGACAATACGCGAAATTCTCGATGGCACGGACGTGCGCCTGCTGGCCGTTGTCGGGCCGTGCTCGATCCATGACGTCGAGGGGGCCGACGACTACGCCCGTCGCCTCGCGGCGCTGGCGCACGAACTTTCCGAGTCGCTATACGTGGTGATGCGCGTCTATTTCGAAAAGCCGCGCGGGGCCTCGGACTGGAGCGGCTTTCTCACGGATCCTTTTCTTGACGGCGCGTTCCACGTCGAGGACGGCCTGAAGGCGTCGCGCAAGTTCCTCCACCACCTCGTTCGCATGGAGCTGCCGGCCGGCACCGAGGCCCTCGATCCGATTCTTCCGGCGTATCTCGGCGACATGTTTTCATGGATGGCAATCGGCCAGCGCGCCAGCGAGTCTAACGCCCACCGCATGATCGCGAGCGGACTGCCCGTCCCGGTCGGATTCAAGAACGGCCCGCGCGAGGACGGCCTTTCGCGCGCGGCCGACGCCATTCGCGCCGCGACGCGGCCGCACGACTACCTCGGCCTGGCGGACGACGGCCGGCTCTCCGTCTTCCACACGACGGGCAATGAATACGCGCACCTCGTGCTGCGGGGCTCCGGCGACAGCCCGAACTACGGCTCGGCCTCCATCTCCCGCGCCGAGGATGCGCTCGAAAAGGCCGGGCAGCCGCAGCACATCGTCGTGGACTGCTCCCACGGCAACTCCCACTACGACCCGGCAAAGCAGGGCGACGTGCTGCACGACGTTCTGGCCCAGATAGAGGGCGGAAACACCTCGATCGTCGGCTTCATGCTGGAAAGCTACCTTGAATGGGGCTCGCAGCCTGTTCGAACAAACGGACGCGGAAAAATGGACTACGGAGTCTCTGTCACCGACCCATGCATCGACTGGCCGACGACGGAGACTCTGCTGCGCGAGGCGGCCGAACGATTCCAGAAAGTCCGCGAGGACGCCGGCCTGGGCTGACCGGGCGACACGCGCCCCTTTTTAACCTTTCAACCTTTCAACCTTTCAACCTTTCAACCTTTCAACCTTTCAACTTTTCAACTTTTCAACCTTTCAACCTTACAAATGGCAGGCGAATACGCGCTTTCACTGGTAAACGTCACGAAGCAACATGGTGCCAAGACCGTGCTGGAGGACGTTAATCTTTCGTTTTTCCACGGGGCACACATCGGCGTCATCGGCGTGAACGGCTCCGGCAAGTCTTCGCTCCTGAAGATTCTCGCGGGCGAAGACAAGGAGTTCATGGGGCAGTGCATCGTCCCGGCCTCGACCAAGGTGGGATATCTGCCCCAGGAGCCGCAGCTCGACCCGTCAAAGACTGTCGAGGAGTGCGTCCGCGAAGGAGTTGCCGAGGCGCAGGCGAAGCTCGACCGCTACGACGAAATCTGCGGCCTCCTCGGCGAGGTGACGGACGACGCGCAACTCGACAAGCTCAATGCCGAGATGGGGCGCCTCCAGGACGAAATCGACGAACGGGACCTCTGGGAGCTCGATCACCACGTGGAGCTCGCAATGGAGTCGCTGCGGCTTCCGCCCGCCGACGCGAACGTCGCCCCGCTCTCCGGCGGCGAGCGCCGCCGCGTGGCTCTGGCGCGTCTGCTACTTTCCAATCCGGACATTCTTTTGCTGGACGAACCCACGAACCACCTCGACGCCGAATGCGTCGCCTGGCTTGAGACCTACCTCAAGGGCTTCAGGGGAACGCTCATCGTGGTGACCCACGACCGGTATTTTCTTTCCAACGTGACGGAGTGGATTCTGGAGCTTGACGGCGGCCGATGCTACCCATACAAGGGCAACTACGAGGCATGGCTGGAGCAGAAGCAGGCCATAATGGCGCGCCTCAAAAAGGAGAACGACTCGCGGCGGAAGCTTCTCGAAGGCGAGTTGCAGTGGGTCCGCACGAATCCCTCCGGACGCCACGCCAAGAGTCAGGCGCGCATCAAGCGCTACGAGCAGCTAGCCGCCCAGCAGGTCGATACGCGCGAGGAGGAGCTTCGCATCCGCATTCCCGCCGGTCCGCGCCTGGGAGACCTCGTGGTCCGCGCCCGCGATCTCAGAATGGGCTTCGGCGACAAACTGCTTTTCGACGGCCTTTCGTTCGATTTGCCGCGCGGCGGCATAGTCGGCGTCATCGGCGGCAACGGCGCCGGCAAGACCACGCTCTTCAAACTCATGACAGGCAAGGAAAAGCCACTTGGCGGAACTCTTGAAATCGGACCGACGGTGGAAATCTCCTACGTTGACCAGCTCCGCGACGCCCTCGATCCGAACAAGACGATTTACGAGGAAATCACCGGCGGCAACGAATACGTGGCGCTGGCGAAGTCGCTCATGAACGGCCGCGCGTACTGCTCGCGATTCAACTTCAAGGGCACGGACCAGCAGAAGAAGGTCGGGACGCTCTCCGGCGGCGAGCGCAACCGCGTCCATCTGGCGAAGCTGCTGCGCAGCGGCGGCAACCTTCTGCTGCTCGACGAACCTACGAACGACCTCGACGTGGCGACGCTCCGCTCGCTCGAAGAAGGACTTCAGGACTTCGGCGGATGCGTGATGGTGGTTTCCCACGACCGCTACTTCCTCGACCGCATCGCCACGCACATCCTCGCCTTCGAGGGAGACTCGAAGGTCTCATGGTTCGAGGGCTCGTGGAGCGAATACCACGAAGACCGCCGCAAGCGCTTCGGCGACGCCGCCGACAAGCCCGTGCGCGTGCGCTTCAAGCCGGTTGGGTAGCCTGTTCACAGAGAAGGAGGAACAAGATCATGAAATGCCGGGAGACAGGGACGCTGGGACACAGGGACACTGGGACGCTGGGACACAGGGACACAGGGACGCAGGGACGGAGATCGAGACACGCGATCGTCTGCGCGCTTGCCGCAATGGCGGCGAGCGCGATTGACGCGATTGGGGAGCCAGTCGTGTCAAATGTTTCCGCCGCGCAGCGCGAGGGAACGAAACTTGTTGACATCGCCTATGACGTCGAAAATCCAGGCGGCGGCCTGCTGAGGGTGTCCATTGAGGCGTCGGACGACGACGGCGGCTCGTGGACCGTGCCGTCGGTGTCGCTCTCCGGCGACGCCGGCGACAACGTCGAGCCCGGAACCGGCAAACACGTCGTCTGGGACGCCGGCGCGGACTGGGGCGGCGAATACTCCGACAAAATGCGCGTGAAAGTCGTCGCGGTCGAGCCTGCCGACGGCAAGTCGACGCTTGACGAAAGGCTTGACCAGAAGGCGGACGCCACGACTGCGGCGAATCCCGAGATCCTGACTTTGCCGACTCTTGGGACTGCCGAATTCGAGGAAATCCGCGAATTTCAGCGCCACGCCGGATCGTTCGCGATTGGCCAGAGCAACGTTTTCGCATACGGGCGCAACAGTCTGGCGTCCGGCGAATGGACTCTCGCGTATGGCGACAGATCGGTCGCCCAGGGCAATGAGACAGTTGCGGAAGGGGCCAACTCGCATTCCGAGGGCCTGCGAACCCTCGCCTCCGGGCGCAACAGCCACGCGGAAGGCGCCTGCACGGCGGCGACGAACTTCGCCTCGCACGCCGAGGGGAACTACTCCGCAGCCTTCGGAAAGTCGTCCCACGCGGAGGGATACGACACGGAAGCGTCAAACGAGGCGTCGCATTCCGAGGGCTACAACACAAGGGCGTCCGGCTTTGCCGCCCACTCCGAGGGACACAACAACCGGGCTTCCGGCTGGGCCTCGCACGCGGCCGGGAGCGGGGCTCGGGCCACAAATCCCTGTTCATGGGTGTGGTCTGCCATGGGACCGGAACTCACCCCCGCGCAGCCACTGTATCTCGACCACGGCGCGAACACGTTCAACGTCAACCCGGAGAACGGTCCGGCAGGCTTCTACATCGGAGAGACGAATCTCGCCGATCACATAGACGCGCGAATCGCCCCGCTCCTTGAACGCATTGCCGCGCTTGAGGCGGCGCTCAACTCCCTAACCAATTCCACGAAATGAAAGCCGCGCTTTGCATCTTTGCGCCCGTAGCCGCGATGTGCGCGGGGACGGGGGATGTTTCGCCGCCTTTTGTCTTCGACGCGCGGAATTCTCCGGCGGCCGCCTCACCGGACGCCGCCGTCGCCGCAATTGGGGTTTCCGCGCCGTTTGCGCTGAAACTGAGCTTTTCTCCGGCCGGGGACTTTCCGTCCGCGACGGGCGAGTTCGTTTCGCCAGTTTTCGTTCTCGACACCGGCGGAATCAAGATCGACACAGACGGCGACGGCATACCTGACTGGTGGGCGAAGCGCCACTCCGGCTCGAAGACCGGACTCGACGCCGCGTCGGATGCAGATGCCGACGGCATGACCGCGCTTCAGGAATTCGCCGCCGGAACAAACCCTAACGATCCGGACTCGAAGTTCGTTCTTTCGTTCAAGGCCGAACCGGAGTTCAATTCCAGGGGAGACACCACCTGCTTTTCGCTGACGTTCGACACGGCGATCGGAAGGACGTATAAGATTCTAGGCGTCGATTCGCTCTCCGAAGGATGGGACGGGGAACCTCTCGAAACAATCGTCGGCACAGGCGGACCAGTGTCGGTTGCCCTGAGATCAGGCGCAACCGCGCGATTCTACAGAGTCGTGATCGACATTGACGAATGAAGCTTGGGATGACGCGGCACATGGACGCAGAGACGCGGGGATGCAGGAATGACTAGGATCGACTCACGAGAGGTGATGCCCGGGGATACGTTTGTGGCTGTGCGGGGGGCGGCCAGGGACGGCGCGGCATACGTCGAGGCCGCGATTGCCGCCGGCGCGGCGCGCGTTGTGTCCGAAGACCCTCCGCCGACGGCGCTGCCGCCGGGCGTTGAGTGGGTGCGCGTCGCGGACAGCCGGGCCGCCGCCGCGCGCCTTGCATGCGAAGACGCCGGACGACCATCGGAAAACGGTCTTGCCGTCGTTGCCGTGACCGGCACCAACGGCAAGACCACCGTCGCCAATCTCGCGCGCCGCATTCTTTCAGCCACAGGCAGTCCATGCGCGCTCTGGAGCACGATCGAGAGCGACCCCAACCCGCCGGAAAACGCCGCCCCCTCCCCCGCGCACAACACCACACCCGGCCCCGTGGAACTTCAGGGCTTTTTCAGCGAGGCGCTCCGACGGGGATGCCGCGCCGCGGCGATAGAGGCGTCGTCGCACGCTCTGGACCAGAAGCGCATCGACGGCACCCGTCTGGCCTGCGCCATCTTCACCAATCTCACGCAGGACCATCTCGACTACCACCGCACGATGGAGGCATACGGAGCGGCAAAAGCGCGGCTCTTCCTCGACCTCGAGCCGCGCGCCGCCGTCGTGAACTCCGACGATCCGTTCGGCGCGGCTCTCGCAGCAAAAACGCGCGCAGCCGGCACTCCGACTCTCACCTACGGCTTTTCCGACGGCGCGGACCTGCGCATCGGCGACCTGCGACTGGACCCGGACGGCTCTGAGTTTTCAATCGTGTTTTCCGAGATCGCCAGAGACCGTCTCCGCAAACTGGGCTCCGCGCCATGCGCTCCGCGACTGAATGTTCGCACGCGCCTCATGGGCCGCCACAACGCGCTCAACGCCGCGGCGGCGCTCGGCGCCGCACTTTCGCTTGGGACGCCTCCCGAACGGGCGGCGGAAATCCTCGCCGACGCGCCGCCGGTGCGCGGACGACTGGAGCCCGTGCGCGTGCCCGGACACGAAAACGCCGCGTTTTTCGTCGATTACGCCCACACCCCGGACGCCCTCGCAAACGTTCTGCGGACGCTGCGGGAACTTGTCCGCGCGCCAGGCAGGCTGACAGTGGTCTTCGGCGCGGGCGGCGACCGCGACCGCACCAAGCGCCCGCTCATGGCCAAAGCCTGCGCCGCAAACGCCGACGCGCTGATCGTCACGTCCGACAACCCGCGCTCGGAAGACCCGGAGGCGATAATCGGCGACGTCTTGTCGGGACTGTCGCCACGCGACATGGAGCGCGCAGTCGCCATTGCGGACCGCCGTCAGGCCATTCGCCGCGCCGTCGAAATGGCCGACCGCCCCGGCGATGTCGTGATTGTCGCCGGCAAAGGTCACGAGGACTATCAGATTTTCGCGGACCGCACCGTCCACTTCGACGACCGCGAGGAACTTCTGGCCTGTTCCTTGCGAGCGCCAAGTCCGCGACAGCCGAGCTAACGCTCGCGCCATTCAAGGATGACGCCGGACGCGGAAGCGCTCCCGCCGGACGTTAAGGCGGCGGCGTCAGGACCGTCGATGACGGGGCCGCCGCGCCACCAGACGCATTCGCATAAGACTTCGGTGCCGCCGCGCCGCGCGACGGCGCGGACTCGAAACACGTCGGAATCCATGGCAAGCGAAGGATGAATTGCGCGCAAGGCGGCGATCTCCGCCTCCGGAAGGGCGTCGCCCTCCCCGCGAAGCAGTTTCACCGCCTCGACCGGAGAGGCGGAGGCGAAGAAGTCCCCGCGCGCCCGAACCCGCTCAAGCCGCCGCCAAAGCCCTTCCGCCGCGCCGGGCTCGGCGCCGCTGCCGAGCGCAGCGGCGACAAACACGTCGCGTCCCGCAGTGTTCGGATTCAGTTTCCCCTCGGAGTGGACATCGACAAGCGGAACCACGGCCTCAAGGGCCGGGCGCGCTTCCGGCGACGGCCCCAGGTCAGCCAAAGACTCCGGGGCCGCCAGCGCGCCCTGAGCGCCGGACTCCCGCGCTTTTGAGAAAACCGACTGCGCAAGTCCGGCCGCGTCCGCCCCCGAAAGCGCGGCGCGCGCCGTCAGAAGCGCGGCGAGAGCGCGCGGACCGCATTCTGGAAACGGGAGCCGGGAAAGGCAGTCCTCGACCACGACAAACGTCCCGTTCCGCCCGCCTGCGAGCGCTTCCGTCGCCGCCGCCGAATCAAGCGCCCACCTTTCGCCAAGGTGCGTCACTCCGTTTGTGTCCGCCGCAAGCGCGGACAGGGCGTCGAAGAGCGCCATGCGCGCCTCGATTCGCAAGGCGGCGCGCCGCGAAGCGGAAGCGGACAGCCGCGTCCGGGCGCGGGCCAGAACACCCGCGCCGAGAGCAAGGGAGACAAGCGTGGCCACGACTACGATGACGAACACGAGACTCGCCCCGCGCCTGGCGTCGCGGCAGTCCTGCTCAACGCCTCTCATTGCGCGGGAACCTCCTTCGAGTCCGGGCTTGCATCCTGCGCCGTTCCGTGCGTCGCGCCGGAAGCCATAACCGAGAAGACGGTTTCGCGACCGAGCCAGCGAACGCGCGCCGCCATGGGCGGATTCGTCGCGTTCCACGAATCGAGCCACGCGACATCGCCGGAGGCGCCGGAATTGTCGGAGCCGCCGCCGTCGGTGCCGTCCGGCGATCCGGTCCACGAAAAGACTGGCGCGCCCCAGGCGGCCGGGAAACGGCGCGGTCGGGCGGCAGTCCGGGCGGGGAAGGAAACGGAGCGCGTCGCGGCGCCGTCCGGACCGCGCTCCCACGACACCGAGGCCACGGAGAAATCATCGCCGCCATGCGGCGACGGGACAAGGCGCATACAGGAAAACGACGAGTCCGAGCCGGCGAGTCCGCGCGCCGGCGGCGGCAGGGCGCCAGCCAGATCCATGCGGAGCGTTTCAAGCGCGTCAAGGCGCGCGGCCGCGTCCTCCAGAGCCCGACCGCCCGCGGAAACGGCGCCAAAGGCGCGAAACGACGAAGACAGGGCAAGAGCCGCGATGGCCGCGACGAACACGGCCACCGCAGAGGCGACCACGACCTCCGCGAGAGTGAAGCCCGAGCGGGGCGAGCGCCTCGTCGGCAGTCTCCGGCTTGGAAAGGGCACTACTCCTTCACCGGATTCGGCACGGCCGGAACCTCCGGCCCCGTCGGCGCATCCGTGCCGGTGGCGGCCGCCTCGGGCCTGGGCGGACGAGGTTTCAGGATGCCAAGCTCGACAAGTTCCGCACGGGGGCGCAGACGCACCGGATCAAGACCGACGGCGCGGGCCACCATGGAAAAGGAGTTGGAGTTCATGGGATGGAAATTGTGCGAAAGGCAGTCGTCGAGCGACTGCGGAGTGGGGCTGAACCTCATCACCGCCTCGCGCTCCGGCCTGTAGGCGGCGCCGCAGAGCGCTCCGAGCGTCTGCCATACGCGCTTGCCCATGCGCTCGCGCTCAAGTTCCGGGGAGGCGGCCGCGCCGCGCTTCACCCATCCGGCATCCATGAGCGCCCATCCCTCGTAGGGCGAGGCCAGGACCGGGGGCAGATCCGCGCCGTCGGCGACCAGCAGCGCCAACTTGGCATCAGGGGTAGATGAAAGAAACCGCAGCGCGACCGCGCGGGCGTCGGCGGCCGCAGTGAAAGCCGGGGCATCGACGGCCTTCACTCCGGCCTGGAGCGAACGCTGCATGGAGGAGGCCTGTTCGGCAAGCCAGCCGGAATCCACGGCGCCGCCGACATTCACAAGATACACGAAGTTGGTCGGGGTAGTGAACGCCTCCGGCGGCATCCCGCGACGTCTGGCGTGACGGGCCGGCGCGCGAGCCGGAGCGGACGCCAACGCGGGAGCGGGCGCGGGAACGGAGTCGGCGACTGACGGAAGACCGCAGATCGCAGAGAGGAGCAGAACGGCGGCGGCTGGAGAAAGGAGAGCGGAGTGTTTCATGCCGCGCATCATACTCCACAACCTCCGCTCCCGCAACACCCGCCGCGCGAAACGGTGTTGCGCGAGCTGGGGCGCGGGGTTATGCTTCGGGCCATGCAAAACGACGGCAGCGGCGGCGCATCCGGAACGGAGCGCGAAAAGATCAACACAGGGGAGCAACGAGCCTACTGGAATTCGCTTTCCCCGGAATACTCGCGGTCGATCCGCATCTCCATCGACGATTTCCACTACGGGCCCCAGATTCCCGGCGAGAGCGAGCTCGGGCTTCTTCCTCCGTCGCCGCCGCGTCCTGGAGCCACCGCTCTGGAACTTGGCTGCGGCGGCGGGCAGAACAGCATTTGGCTGGCGCGCCGCGGATGGAAATGCACCGCTCTGGACGTCTCGCCCGCCCAGCTCGAACGCGCGACCGCGCTCGCGAAACGAGCGGGCGCCGAAGTCGAATTCGGAATTTCCTCGATCGAGGATTTCCCGGAAACGACCGGCGGGCGACAGTTCGACCTCGTCCATTCATCGCACGCGATGGAGTTTCTTGAACATCCGGGACCATCGGTTCGGGCGATGGCGGAAACGACGGTTCCCGGCGGGCTTGTGATGATCTCCACCGTGCATCCGATCTACAACGGGATGTGGATCGACGGAGAGTTCGAGGACGAAGACGGCGGCGACGCCGGAAGCGCGGGGGCGGGACTTTTTCTGACTAACTACTTCCGCCCGCCGGACGACGTGCGCGACGACGCCAACGGACACGCCGTTTCGCGGGCGTGGCCTGTGTCGGCGTGGTTCGATTGGTTCCGCAGGGCGGGACTGACGGTGGAGCGGCTGCTCGAACCCGCCGCGACACGGGACGCGCCATACACCAGCGACGACTGGGCCGCGCACGGAGGACAGCTCGACAGGATTCCATCGACGATCATCCTGCTCGGACGCAAGACCGCTGGAGCGTAGCCGTGGGCGGTCTCTGCGATTTGCATTTCCACTCCGTGTTTTCGGACGGCACGGACACGCCGGAGGAGCTGGCCGCGCTCGCGGCGCGGACCGGACTCTCCGCCGCCGTGCTGACAGACCACGACACGATGGCCGGGGTGCCGCGCTTTCTGGCGGCGGCGGCCGCCGCCGGGGTCCGCGCCATGCCCGGATTGGAAATTTCAGCCAACGTCCCGGGTCGCACGGTCCATTTGCTGTGCTACGGCTGCGATCCCGAAGAGCGTGCGCTTGCCGACGCGCTGCGGCGCGTTCGCGACGGCCGGGAGGAGCGCAACCGCCGAATATTCGCCCTGCTTGCGCGCGCCGGAGCTCCTGTTTCCGAGGCGGAGGCCGCGGCGTTTGCCGGAGACGGCGGCGTGGTGGGCCGTCCGCACATCGCCGCGGCGCTTGTCGCGAAGGGATTTGCGGCTGATCGCCACGACGCCTTCCGCCGATACCTTGCGCGCGGGTCGATTGCCTACGCCGAGCGGTTCCGCCTGACTCCGGCCACGGCGATTGCGCTGGCGCACGGAGCGGGCGGAGTCGTTTCGCTCGCCCATCCGGTCACCACCGGATACAACCCGGCCGAACTGCGGCGCTTCGTCGCGGAACTCGCGCAGGATGGGCTCGACGGCATCGAATGCCTCTACACCGGCTTTCTCCCCGGGCAGGTGGAGGAGTATGTCGGGCTGGCCGCGGAGTTCGGACTCGTCGCCACCGGCGGCACCGACTACCACGGCGCGAACAAGCCGAACATCCGCCTGGGCACGGCCTACGGCGGACTCAAGGTGCGCGCGGAGGCGTTCGACGCGCTTCTGGAGAGGATAGCTGAAAAGAAAAGGATTGCGGCAAAGAAAGGAACATCGCCGAAATGAAGGACTTCGGATTCTACCTTGTGATGACGGCCCCGGTGGCGGGCTACGCGCGCTGCGCCGAAGCCGCGGCGCGCGCCGGCGTCGCCGTCGTGCAACTGCGCATGAAACCGGCGCCGCGCGCCGATGTTCTGCGCGAAGCGCGCGAGGTGCGCAAGGCGACCGCCGGCTCCGGAACTCTGTTCATCGTGGACGACGATCCCGAAATAGCCGTCGAGGCGGAGGCGGACGGCGTTCACGTCGGGCAGGACGACATGCCAGTGCCGGAAGTGCGGCGGCGATTTCCGGAACTGCGCGTCGTCGGGCTCTCCACGCACAATCTCGCGCAGGTGCGCGCGGCCGCGGCCGTCGCGCCTGACTACATCGGCGCCGGTCCCGTTTACCCAACGCCCACGAAGGAAATCCCGGATCCGACGCTCGGGCTTGCGACGCTGCGCGAAATGGTCGCCGCGGCGCCGTGCCCGGCGGTCGCAATCGGAGGCATCGACGAATCGCGCCTGCCGGATGTCCTCGCCGCCGGCGCCCGCAACTGGGCCGTGGTGCGCGCCGTCTGCCGCGCGGAAGATCCCCACGCGGCGATCATGCGCCTTCTGGAAGTGGAAAGGCGATTCAAGGAGAGCGCGACGGCGGCGTCAACGCGTCCGGACCGATAACGCGGTGTCCTGCTGCCCGAAGCGCTCCATGGAAAACGCCTCGTTCGGATAGCGCATTTTCACGGCGTCGAGCAGAGCGCGCCGAGTCTCGTCCGCAACGGGATCCGTGGAGGGGCACGCCACGGCAAAGGAGTAGCCGGAGAGCGCCGCCACCGGCGCTTCGCCGCTCTGGATCGCGGCGAGCATGGTCCGCGCATTGCGCACGTTGCGCCTGTCCGCCTCTTCGTCGGAGAGATCCGGGAAAAAACCGAACGGACCCATTTCAAGACCGGGCACTACCGGGAGCCCGGCCTCGACGGCGAGATACGCGTCCTGCGTCAGGACCGGAACATCGTCGCCGCCGGCCAGCTCGCGAACGACTCGTCCAGCCTCGCGGAGGCGGGAAAGCGCGCTGCGTCCCTCGAACGAGAACCAGAAGCGGTCCTGCCGTCCGCCGACCCATTTCATCGGCCACGGCGAAGCGGCGACGAACACGACGCCGACAGCCGCCGCCACCGCCACCGCGCGCAGCGGGCGCAAACCGGCGGCCGCAGCGCGAGAGGCGAGCGGGAGCGCCAGCGCGATGGCGGCGAATGGCATGGCCGGAGTGTTGTAGTCGGCGTATGGGAACGGGACGAGAAAATGGGCGGCCGTTATCAGCGCGAAGGCGGCCAGAGGCGCATGGCGCACAAGCGGGAGCGGATTTGGAGCGTCCGCCGCGGCGGCGCGTTCAGGCTCGCGACCTGCCGTCGCGCACCGGGCTCCAGGCCGCAGGCACAGCAGCGCCGCGGCGCAGACCATGGCCGGATACCCCTGCGCCAGAAAGCAGAGAAACGCGGCGCGAAGGACAATCCACTTGCCGAGGGGCGCCGACGCCCGCGCGACATGATACGTCTGGGAGAAGAGGAAGTTGTCCGGCGCCACGCCGGCGGACGGAACGAACACCGCGACCAGGGCCGCCGCGCATCCGGCGGCAAACGCGGCGGACACGGCGACGCGGCGGCGAAGCGGCAATGACCGACGGTCAAGGAGAAGGGCCGCGAAAAAGGGCGGCGCGGCAAGGCAGAGCGTGGCGCGCGAGGCGGCGGCAAGCGCGAATCCGGCGCCGGAAAGAACGGCGGCCGCCACGGCGCGGCGGCGCGACGCGGACGCGTCGGCTGAGACCGCGCACATGAGCGCCCCGAAGCAGAGGTGGAACGCGCCCAGCGAATACGTCTTGGGAATGACCGAAAAATACGCCCAGTCCGGGGACAGGCAGAGCAGCGCCGCCACCAGAAGCGCGGCGGCGCGGGCCGTGGCGATCCGCCCGGAGGTGGCGCCGCCAGCGACGCGGAACGCGAACGCGGACGCCAGAATCGCGGCCAGGAGCCCGAACACGGCAGTGAGGACGCGCCCGCCAAGCACGCCGAACGGAGACCAGAGCGGCAGGAAAAGCGCGTATGCGAACGGAAGCGCCGGGCCCTGCGTGTAGAAGAAGTCGCGATACGGGAGCATTCCGCGCCCGACGTTCCGCGCCGCCAGCAGATACCATCCCTCGTCCTGGTTCAGCGGGCCGAACCAGACATTGACGACTGCGAGGGCGACCGCGACCGCGCCAAGGAGAAAGGCGGCGGCGCTCCATTCGCGGCGACCGCCGCGGCAATCTGTGCGCGGATCAGGCAAGGTCAGCGGCCGAGCAGTTTCGTCAGTGGCTTAAGCGGCTTCACGTCGTTCTTTTCGACGAAATCGCGGAAGTCGTCTGCGGTTCCTTCGCGCAGGATGAGCAGGGCGCGCGAAACAAGCGCCTTGTCCGACTTGTCCACCGAAAGGCCCGAGAGTGCGGCGAACATCTCCTTCGTCGAAAGCCTGTCCAGCGGAAGAGTCTTGGCGGCCCAGTCGTCGGATTCGGGGAACTTCACCTCGCATATCAGGTTCGGCCGGCTGTAGCCCGTCGTCTTGCGGATCAGGACATGGCGGTTCCCGACAACGAGTTCCGTCTCCCTGGTCGTCTCGGAAAGCGCGATGCCGACGAGATCGACCCACGTCGGCATTTCGTTGACGAGCGTCCAGAGCGCAAGGCAGTTCTTCTCCAGTTCCTTCGTGCGCTTTCCGGTGTCGCGGATCGCGTTTTTCACCTCCTCGATGCAGGCGGGATACGGCCGGTAGTGCACCGCGTATGAAATGCGGCGGAACATTCCGTCCTGGGCGGCCGTCACCGGGTTGTATGGCTGATAGGCCGGACGCTGCTGCTGCGTCTGTCCGCCGTATGAGGACGACGAGGAGGAGTATGACGAGGAGGAGGAGTATGACGACGAGGACTGCCCGCCGCCGTAGGAAGACGACGATGAGGAGTATGACGAGGAGGACTGCCCGCCGTAGGACGAGGACTGCGGGCGATACGGCTGCGGCGAGTAGGAGCCGCCGGAAGCCGATGCGGACTGCGAGGCGCCGTTGTCCGCGCCGGAGTCGGTCGCGACCGAGGCATCCGGGGTCTCCTCGGCGTCCGGCGCAGGCGCGCTTTCAAGCATGCCGAAGCGCCACCACGCCACACCGCCCACGACGGCCAAAAGCGCGACGAAGCCGAGCGCCGCGGCGGCGAAGCGACCTTTGCCGCCGCGAGCGGAGGCAGCTGTCGAATCGGACAACTGCCCGGCCAGAGTTTCCGGAGACACGCGCAGCGCGGCGGGGTGAACCTTGGGCTTGAGTCGAATCCTGCCGGCGACGGGCGCCGAAGCGGCAGAGGCCGAGCCGCCGCCCGGAGCGGAAGTCGCGGACTTCCCGGAAGCGACAAGTCGGAGCGACTCGACAACGTCGCTCCAGGAGTCTGGGCGCAGCGACGGCGACGAGGCTGTCATGCGGCCAACGACCTCCGCGATGGCCGACGGAGCGCCTTCAAGACCGCCCTCGCCCGGCGTTTTGCCGGTGATCATGAAGCAGAGCAGGGCGCCCAGGGCGTAAATGTCGGCGCGAAAATCTATGGCGGCTGATTTGTCCGCCTGCTCCGGAGCCATGAAACCCGGCTCGCCGGCCACGCCGCCCATGTCCAGCATCATGGACTCGGAGGCGCGTTCGGCCAGCCATATCGAATCAAAAGTCGCCACCCGGACGGCGTTTCCGGAGTCCAGCATCACCGAACGCGGCGAAATTGCGCGGAACACAACGGCCGACTGCTTCCAGGCGGCGTCGCAGGCGCCGGCGACGGCAACGGCCACGTCGATGGCGCGCGACGCGGAAAGCGGACCTTCGGACGCCACGACGTCGGCGACCGCGCGCCCGCCGGAGCGCTCGAACGCCGCGTAGGGGCGACCATCCCGGAGACGGCCGATGTCAATGACAGGCAGAAATGCGTCGCCGCGAAGGCGAGCGTAGGCGCGAGCGCGTGTCTCGAACACCGTCGCCATGGCCTCGGTCGCCGCTCCGGCTCCGGCCGGAACGACCAGAACGACGGGCCGCTCCAGCGAAAGCTGAACGGCCTCCCAGCTTTCCGTGGTTCCGGAAGAGGAAACGAGGCGAGAGGCGGCGTATCCGTCTAGAATCGGGGGGGTGGCTTCGGGCATTTTTCCGTAGTCCTTTTCCGCAGAGTTCGTCAATTGCCCTTCCTGCCGCCGCCGCAACCGCAGTCGCAGTTGTCGTCGCAGTGGCAGTCGTCGCCGCAATCGCAGTCGCAGCCGCCGACAGCCCCGAAGCGGTAAACCGTCGTGCTGCGATACGTCTGGCCGGGGTCGAGCCTGATCGAGCCGAAGCCGGGCTGGTTTGGCGAGTCGGGCGCGTGCTGAGTCTCGAAGCAGATGCCGTGGTGGATGCGGTATTTTCCGCCATCGCGGGCGGGCGTGCCTTCAAGGAAGTTTCCGGAATAGACCTGAACTCCGGGCTCCGTCGTCCAGACCTCCATGGAGCGCCCGGACTCCTGATCCGCGAGAACGGCGGCGAATTCAAGACCGTCGCCGACGCGGTCGAGCACGAAATTGTGGTCGATGCCGCCGGCCGACTTCAGCGCGGCGTCCTTTTTCCTAAGCGCCAGCGCGTCGCGCAGGACGCGCCCCTCGCGCAGGTCAAGCGCCGTGCCCTCGACTGACGGGACGCGCCCCGTGGGGATCAGCCCAGGCCCGGCCTCCGTGAAGCGCGAGGCGTTCACCTGAACCCAGTGGTCCAGAATGTCGCGGCTGCCGCCGGAGAGGTTGAAGTAGGCGTGCTGCGTGAGATTGACAACCGTGGGGCGGTCAGTCACCGCGAAGTAGTCGATCTTCCACGCGAGGCTTTCGCAGAGCGTATAGACGACGCGCACGAAAAGGTTTCCGGGAAACCCCTGGTCGCCGTCGGGAGAAAGCGTCGTGAACTCCAGCGCGGGTCCCTCCGGCGCCTCGTATTCGCGCACGTCCCAGATTTTCTGGTCAAATCCCACAGGACCGCCATGCAGAGTGCACTTCGTCTTTCCGGAGCCTGAGTTGAACTCCATTTTGCACCGTTCGCCGTCGAGATCGAAGCCTCCTCCGGAAATGCGGTTGCCGACGCGTCCGATGATGGCGTTCATGTAGCCGTGGGCGTGGTGCGACTCCGGATTCGGACCGGCCAGAAGCACCTCGCCGGGCTTGCCGTCGGGACCTGGAACTTTGAGAGACGAGACAATGCCGCCAAGGGAGCTGGCCTTCATGGTCATTCCAGACGCGGTGCGAAGAGTGAAGAATCTTGGTTTCATGGCGGGCCGAAGCATACCGCTACGAATGTTCAAAGTCAAAGCGAAGCCAGGACCAGGCTTATCCCCCATTTTTTTACGCGCATCCACTGCGCACGGCGGACGCGCGCGGGTTTCACCCCCTTTTTTGCCCTACGGCATTGTCTCGGGCGATCTTCACGAAGCGGAGGTAGCGGCCACATCCGTGAATGTGGAATGCACGAAATGGCAAGCCAGACGTCTTGCTCAAATCGTAGCAGTCGACCGCCACAGGCGTGTCTTCTGTGAAAAACACCTGTTTGACAAGCCAGTCAGACATTCTCGGCAACAAGTCCAGCGTTTGCAGATGGCGTGAAACCATCTCCCGCTGTTTCTTGGGTGCCGTGCGACGGTCCGGGCGAAGCCCCCCGGCCAGCGCGCTGACACGGAAGGACTGGCGGGACTGGCGGGACTGGCGTTGGTCCCGCCC
>DJYI01000017.1:11707-11989 GCA_002448475.1 Verrucomicrobia bacterium UBA6982 | reverse complement strand
AAAAGTTGAAAGGTTGAGAAGTTGGGCTTGCGTCAGTTGAAAGGTTGAAATGTTTTCAACTATTGCGGACTGTTGGAAAGCAGTGCGTCGCCGAAGGCGGCGAGACGGGAAGAGACCTTGTATTCGAGTTCGGCGCGGTCGTGGACGACCTCCGTCCAGGCGCAGCATTCGCCGCCAAGGACCCTGCCGGAGAGTTCCGGCGGGACGTAGGCGAGGGGATCGAACGCGCGGACGCGCCCGGCGGGAAGCGTCCAGCCGTTTTGCATCACCCACGCGCGGTAG
>DJYI01000017.1:11095-11545 GCA_002448475.1 Verrucomicrobia bacterium UBA6982 | reverse complement strand
GGCGGCCGCAGCCGCCGCGTCGCCCTGCCAGACCTGGACGACGACGGACGGAGGCAAGGCGCCGCAGTGCAGCGCCTCGTTCCACACAACGGCGCGGCGGCCGCGCCCTTCGAGATGCCGCACAAGACGTCGCGTCAGCCAGCCCTGGAGCGCCGCCTCGTCCAGGAGACCTTCGGCGCGCATCCGCGCCTGGCACCGGGGACACGCCTTCCAGCGCGTCGTGGGGCATTCGTCGCCGCCGAGGTGGATGAAGTCCGACGGGAAAAGGCCGCACGCCGCGTCGAGGAGACGCGCGCAGAACGCAACGGCGGCGTCATTGCCAAGGCAGAGCACGTCTTCGCACACGCCGTAGGAGCAGAGCGGCTCGCGTGGGACGGACACGCCCTCGCAGGCGAACTCCGGGTGCGCCGCGAGAAGCGCGCGGACATGGCCCGGAAGGTCGATTTCCGG
>DJYI01000017.1:0-11045 GCA_002448475.1 Verrucomicrobia bacterium UBA6982 | reverse complement strand
GGAAGGTCGATTTCCGGCACGACGTCGATTCCCAGATCCGAGGCGAACGAGACGATTTCGCGGATGTCGTCCGCAGTGTAGAAGAACGGGCCGTAGGGCGCGCCGTCGGAGGAGTCGTCTTCGCCGGGCGGCGGGGAGGAGGACCGCCGGGCGCCGAAGCGCACGAGTTCCGGCATACCGGGCAGGTCGATGCGCCAGCCCTGGTCGTCGGTGAGATGCCAGTGGAACACGTTCAGCCCATGCGCGGCCATGCGCTCCAGAAGCGCCTTCACTGCCTCCTTGCCGAAGAAGTGGCGCGCTTCGTCGAGCAGGAAACCGCGCCACTGCAATGCCTGGGAATTCATCTAGAAAAGCTCCTCGCCCTCCCCCTGCCAGAGGCGAATCCAGTCGATCTCGTATTCGATCGGGAACGGATTGTCCTCCGGGCGCAGGCGCAGTTCCTCCGGGCACCAGCCGTGGCCGGGGGTGAAGACTTCGTTGTTGAGTATCACGTAGTGCGGGTCGTGGAAGCCCGCCATGCCGGCGAGCGGCTGCGGCGCGAAGTCGTGCGCGTCGTCGATGGGGACGGACATGAACGGCTCGCCATCCACGAGGAACGTGATGCTCTGCGGCGTCCAGTCCATCGCATAGACGTGGAATTCCCAGTTCAGCGATTCGGGATACGGGAAGCAGTAGGCGCGCTTGAGGCTCCCTTCCCCGCCCGGAAGCATGACGTGCGCCTTGCCCTTCCACTTGTGGAGGTTCGCGACGGCGGCGTTGGTGGAGGCGAAGGATTCGAAGACGTCGATTTCGCTCGTCCAGTCGGCCTTGGCGAGTTTCGGATGCGAGGAAAGCCAGAAACTCGGCCACGCGCCGCGTCGATACGGCACGCGCGCCAGCATTTCGAGGTAGCCGTAGCGGAAGGCCATGCGGTCGCGCGTGACCAGCCCGCGCGGCAGAGTGGCGACCTTGCCCGGAACATCCGTCGGCAGGACGCGGAGGCGCAGCAGCCCGCCTGCGACCCTGACGGTGGTGCGCGCGTCGTTCGTGTACACGTTGTCCGTCGAGAACATCGTGCCCCAGAACTGCCACTTGGCCGGATCGAGCGCGCATCCGTCGAACTCGTCGCTCCAGACAAGGCGGCGGGCCGCCTTGCTGTCGGCCCCTGCCGGTTCGGCGTCCCGCCGCGCCGCATCGCCTGGGAGCGCGGGCATCTTGCCCGCGGAATGCGACGACGAAGGCGTCGTCGCCACATTCGACGGGGTGACGCCATCGACGCCGCGCGCCGCTTCAAGCCGGAACGGAAAGAGGGGGATGCCATCGGCCTTGCGGTAGAGGCATGGATTGGGCGGGTAGCCCGACCAGGCGTACTCGACGCGGACTGGCTCGGCGACGGATGGCGCCGAGACGAGGATCGTTCCGTCTTCGTCGATGCGGGCATCGGCCCATTCGCCCGTTCCGTCTTCGCCGAAGAGAGCGAAGAGGTGCGCCGATGACGAAATGTCACCGCGCAGCTCAAGGCCGGCGCCCGTGTCGCGCAGAAAGACGCGGACGGCACCGGGTCCGACGACCCTGGCCCGCACCCCGCGCGGGCCGGGCAGCGCGGAGGCGTCGCCGTATGCGATGCGCATCGCCTCGTGCGCGAGGCGTTCGCCGACCGGGCGCTTGCGCGAAGGGTGGATGTCGAAGGGGTCGCCGACGTCAAGCGCCGTCGCAAGGCCGCAGCGGGGCATGTCGAGCAGGACCATCTGCGCCTCGCGGATCGGCGCGAAGCCGGTGAACTCCCCAGGCTTGTCGTTCTTCCAGAATCCGTCGGGCAGCCGGTTGTTTGGGCGGTAACTCCTGTATCCCGCCAGTTGCGTCCCGATGAACACGAACTCCGGATCGTTCCACGCCGCGCGCCAGTCCTCGACGATTTCGCGCTGCCAGTCGCGGTATTTGATCGGATCGTCGGCGTTCGAACAACCCTGGTACCAGATCGCCCCGCGCACTGGCAGGAACGAGAGAGGGTGGATCATCGCGTTGAAAAGCGTGGCCGGCGTCGCGTTGTCGGACTCTCTGCCGGATTCCCCGGCGGCCGCGATGGCGTCGAGTTGCCTGTTTTCGCCATGGTTGGCGAACGTCCGTTCGGAAATCCACGGCTCGATGCGGGTGTTGCCCCAGCAGCTGTAAACGAGGCCGATGGGCATGTCCGGGCCGAGGCGGCGGCGGAGCTCCAGGCCGAAGAACCAGCCGACGGCGCTGAACCACTTCACGGCCTCGGGATCGTCGCCGGAGCGCCAGGAGATGCGCCCCGGAGGCTCGGCGCGCGGACCGTCGGGCGCGAGGCCGCGCGGCACGAGCGCGAGGCGGATGCGCGAGTCCCCCAAGCGGGAGGCGGCTTCGCCGTCCGGGTAGCCCCACGTCGGCGAGCGGGTGCCGACGGGATACTCCATGTTGGACTGGCCGCCGCAGATCCAGACCTCGCCGACGAGGACGTCGCGAAGGCGGACAGACTCGTTTGGCGTCGCGACCAGCATCTCGAACGGACCGCCGGCGGCGCCGGCCGGGAAGGAGAGCGTCCACGAACCGTCTCCGCCGGCGGCCGTCTCCGCCTTCGCGCCGCGAAAGGCGCCCGAGACCGTCGTGAACGGCGCCGCGACGCCCGATATCTTCACCGGGCGTCCCCGCTGGAAAACCATGCGGTCGCCGAAACAGCCATGCACCGAAAGGGTCGGAGCCTCCGCGCCATGGTCCTCGCTTGCCGACGAGCCCGCGACCGGTCCGGCGGCAAGGGCCAGCGCGGAGATCGCGGAAAGCAGGATTGCGGAAGCGAATCCCGACAACGCAGTCATGCTCATTGTGCCGACATCGCCTCCGAAAGGAACTCGAACGACGGCGCGACCGCGTCGAGCGAATCGAAGTGCCGCTCGCACTCGACCACGAACCATTCGACGCCGTCCTTCCGCGCCGCGGAAATCAGCCGCTTCCAGTCAACGCCCGGACGGCCGGGGGCGGGGCGGCCGAGAATGGCGTCGAAGCCGGGTTCGTCCGCGCCGTTTTCCTTCGCGTGAAGCGTCGGGGAGCGTCCCGGATACTTCATGAACTGCTCGCACGGGTCGTGCCCGGCGTAGGTCGTCCACCCGACATCCTGCTCCATGCAGACGTTCGACGGCGTGTTGGCGAAGAAGTAGTCCCAGTATGTCGTGCCGTCGGAGAGCGTTCGCTCGAACTCCCAGGTGTGGTTGTGGAGCCCGACGCGACAGCCGAAGGCGGCGGCGCGTTCGGCTGCCTTGGCGTAGAAGTCCGTGACGAACTTCATCCAGTCGTCGAACGAGCCGGTCCAGTCGTCGCCGGGCAGATTCCCGCCGCCCGGGCAGACGAGGAGGTCGAAGCCGCATTCGCGGCAGAATTCGCATGATCGCGCGAGTTCATCCCCGGCGAGGGCGTTGCGTCCGACGTGCGTCCCGCAGGCGACGAGGCCGTTGTCGTCGAGCATCTTGCGGATTTCGGATGCGGAGTGCCCCCGGTAGCCGGCGAACTCCACTCCGGCATAGCCGATTCGGGCGACGTCGGCCAGCGCCCTCTCCAGCCCGACGGAACCGGCGTGCTTGTGGATGGAATAGAGCTGGAGGGCGATCTTTGGTTGTTTGTTCATGTTGGACTCCGATTTGCGGACCATTGTGGCAGTTTCCATTTGCGGGCAATTCCGTTTCTCCCTACCGCACGACGAGCACGAACGGATTCGGATCGGCGTGGATACGTCCGCGGCCCATCACCCATTCGGGGTAGAGCGCGTGCGAGATTTCTCCGATGATTTTCCGGCCGTTGTGGACGATTTTGCGGACCTTCGCGTCGCCGTCGAAGTCAAGGTTCAGCACAGTGCCGAATTCGTCGGTGTCGGAGACATCGACTTCCAGCGACGTCGGGATGTGGCGCGCAAGGTCCGTCCGGTCGGATGCTGCTGCGGCGACGATGGAAACGTCGTCGATCATCACGTTGGCCTTGCAGCCGCTGCCGTTGATCCAGCGCTCGAAGCCGAATTCAAGCGTTTTCGTCCCTGCCTCCGGCACGGTGAACGGTTGCGCGACAAAGTGCTCCCGGTCGTCCGCGAACATGGTTTGAAGGAGGATTCTGTCGTCGCCGACCTTGACCCAGAAGCGGTGGACGCTCGTGAGCAGGTCGGGATACGCGTCAAACGCCTGGAAACGGAAGGCGAGCACGTAGCGACCCGCTGCGGGGAACGCGACGTCCTGCCGCACGGTTGCGGTCGGGCTGTCAATGGCGAAGGCCAGCGAATCCGCCCCCTGCAACGGCGACCGCGCGATTCCGTCGGCCCAGTTCGCCGCAACGAACGTCGAAACGACGTTCAGAAAGCCTTCACGAGTCCACTGCGCGGTTCCGTCCTCGAATCCGCCGTTGGCGACGAGGTTGGCGGGGATATCGGAGACTCGCTCGCAGGAAACCGCGTCCAGCAGCGCGCAGCCGGAAAGGTGCGCGTTGACCGACGATGCGACGGTGCCGGCAAACTGGAGCGTCCTGGCACCGCCGTCGGCAAGGTCGAAGACAGCCTCGTAGGGGCGGAACTCGTCGTGGCGGACGACGACCTTGCGCACGACCGTCCCGCCGACGGTGACGACGACCTGCTGTGGCGAGGAACCCTGGCGACGCGCGAGGTGGAAGCGCAGGCGATAGCGGCCCTCGGAGGGAAACGTCACGCTCTGCGAAAGCGGAAGCGTGCTGTAGAGCTGGGCGCAGAGGAATCCGTCCGGCATCTCGTCCGGGTTGGATGCGAGGCCGTTCGCGAGGAACGTGTCCGTGCCCATGCCGTTGAACCAGCGGCGGCGGAGCGAACCGGCGACCCAGGGGACCGACGAGTTGTTCGGCATCGTCCAGCCGGAGCAGTTGTCCTTGTCCGGCGCGTATGCCGTGTCGGCATACTGCCCCGCGAGATTGCTCCACGGCTCCTCGAAGGACGGGTTGGCAATGGCGACGGCGACGGGCGCGGAACCGCGAATCTCGACGGGGAGAACCTTCAAGTCGTCGAAGAGGATGCGGTTCGTTTCATCATCCACGTCGGAGATGGTGAACGTGTGGTCGCCGGACGCGAGGAAGGGTAGTTCGACCTCGTAGCGCATGAACGACGTGGTGTCGAGAGCCGTGAACTCCCGGACGGCGTTACCGTTGACCAGAACCTGCGCGTGGAAGGGGGCCGTGCCGTAGCCGGCGACGCGGAACGAGGCCTTGTAGATTCCGCTCGCGGGAACCGTGAAGGTCGTCGAGGCCCGTCCCTGGCAGAGAAGGAGCGAAACCGCACCGTCGTATCCGATGCCCACATAGTCCAGCGCCTGAAGTTTGAAGGTGCCGGTGTTGTAGGAGTTCTTGACGAGCGTGACGGCGTTCCCGGCCGTGGTGCGGTAGGAGCGGTCGAATGTCCAGCCGCCATCAGTCTGCGCCGCGCTGCCGCTCGCTCCGCCGACGTTCGAGAAGTCCGACACGCTGAAATCCTCGAAGTCCGCGTTGTCCGTCGCGGCGGCGCAGGGGGTGGCGGCCGCGCCTGAAGCGCCGGCTGGCGCGAGGGTGAGGGTGCCGCGCTCGACGGAAAGCGTTTCCGCTTCGGCCGGAAGGGAGGAGATCGTCATGGGGCCGTAGCCGTTCTTGACGACGAGTCCGGCATTGGTCGCGGCGACGCTCACGACAGAAGCGGCGGTGGCCGTGAAGACCTGGCCCGCGGAGGGCAGGGCGAACGCCGCACCGGCAGTGCGAACGCCGCCCTCGCGAAGTTCGACCGTCCCGGAAAATTCGAGCGCCGGGGCGCGCAGGGTGCCGGTGCCGGTCTTGACCACGGCGCCGCCGCCCGTCAAGTCGCCCGCGACATCGGAGTCCGTGTCGATCAAGACGCACGCCCCGCCGTTCACGCCCACCGTGCCGACGGTGGTCTGGCGCGAACCCATCCATTTGCGCCACAGGTAGTCCTCCACGCGCATGCGGTCGAATTCGGAGATGCGGACCGGGAACGCGATGACTTCCGCGATTCTCATGCCGCCGGACGTGAGATCCCGGTCGGCGCCGAGGAGGTTCCACTTGTCGCCATGGGCGGTACTCTGGTCGATGGGCAGCCGCGTGGAAACGATGTGGAAGTCTGTGTCGGGAATCGTCACATGGCCGCTCCAAACGGGACTGCGGTCAAGTCGCGTCGCGCCGCGATCGGCACGGGTGTTGTCCGTGGTGCCGTAAAGCGCCGCCGTCGTACCATACCAGATCGGGTTGCAGCGGGTGCCATTGTAGTATCCGGAGAAAATCGTGCCGAGACCGGTGTTGGCCGCGTCGTCCGGATGCTTGGCCACGACGACGAACGCCTCGACCATCTTCTGGAGACCGACGCCGCTGCCTTCGGTGTTGGCGAGCGACAGCCACTTCCCGGAAGCGAAGGAACTGGCGTGCGGGCCGAAATCGACGTATGGCGCGATGTCGCCGTCAGTCACGAGCGCAGGCGCGCCGGCGCCGGCGCCAAGGCCCGAAACGCGCTGGATCTGCGACGTCGCGTAGGGCCTGGATTGCGTCCCGCCGGCCGTCGGGTTCGTTTCGCGGCGGTCGAACCAGTATGTCACCGCGCCGTCGCCGTCGGTGAGAACATTTTGAGAGGCGTCGAGCCAAAGCGCGATGCTGCCAGTCAGAGTGGAGGGGAGAGCGGGGACGGCAGGCGAGGCGTCGAGGTCGATTACGACGGTGCCTTCCTCGGCGACTACTTCGCCGGACGACGCGAGGCCGGGCGCGGAGAGCGTGAGACTCCCTTCGCCGCGTTTGCGGAGGACGCCCAGATTGGCGAAGTCCGAAATGGTGTCGTCGGCGTCCGTTTCGACGATCCGCGTGACCTGGTGTGGATTTGGCGAGATTCCGGCCGAGATGGCCGACAGTGTCGTGCCGGCGACAGCGATGGCGACGGCGCAAGTTGCGCAGGGGTGCGTCTTCATGGAATCGCTCCTGTTTGCTTTGTTGTTGCGAGAGGGGGTCCTGTCGTGGAAGCCGCGGCCCGCCAGCGAATGCGGGCGCAGTTCCGGACACGCAACAAGTCTAGCGGATTCCGGTCCCGAAAGTGGAACTTTTCACTAAAAACATCAAGGCCCGGCGTTTCGCTTGCGCCAGGCGCGCAGGGAGCAGCCGTAGCGGGCGCGGAAGAGCTTGTCGAGGGCGCGCAGGGAGCCGAATCCGCTGAAGTCGGCAATGGCGGAGATGGGCGTTTCAAGCCGGCGCAGCAGGTCGAAGACGCGCTCCAGACGGACATGGAGGATTTCGTCATGGACGCTGTGCCCCATCGCCTCGCGGAACCGAAGGTCGAGGAGGGCGCGCGAACCTGGGATGCGTCGGGCGAGCGCCGCGACAGAAAGCCCGTCGCAGGCCTCGCGGCGGATGATCTCGACGGCTTCGAGGATGTGCGGCTCGCGACGGCCGCCGCCCTGCGTAGATTCGCGCCGCACGGCGAGAAGCGGGCCGATGGCAGTGGCGGCACTGGGAGGACTGGCGGGACAGGCGCGACGGGCGCGACCTGTGGGACAATTGTCGCCCGTCCCGCATGTTCCGCCGGGCTCTCCCGTCCTCCCGCCCATCATCCTACCCAGCGCCTTTGCGGCGAGATAGCCCATGCGCTCGAAATCGAGCTGGAGGCTCGTGAGCGCCGGCGCCTCCGATTCGCAGAGCGCGTGGTCGTTGTCCACGCCGACGAGCGTCAAATCGCGCGGGACGGCGAGTCCGGCGGCTGTCGCGGCGCGGGCGACGATCCGGGCCGAGAGGTCGTTCACGCCAAATATGGCCGTGTGGTGCGGAAGCCCCGCAAACCACGTTGAAAAGCGGAAATCGCGGGAGTCCTTCGATTCGTCGCGCTTCCGCCGGAACACGAAGCATGGCAGCCCCGCCGTCTTCGCGAGGGCGGAGAAGGCGGCGATTCGCTCCGACGCCCACGGCGCCGGCTCCATGCACGCCGCGACGGCGCATGCCTTCGGGGCACCGGCGGAGAGTTCGCGGAAGGCGGCGTCGGCGATGGCGGCGTTGTCCACGCCGACGGGACACGCCCTGGGACCGAAGCCGCGCGACGCGCCCCCGGCGAAGACGACCGGCGTCCTGCCGAAATGGCGCGGCCGCACGCCGCTGGGATCTCCGTCGCAGTCGAAGACGCACCCGGCGGCACGGCCCCTGGCGAGAAGCGCGCGGATCGACTTCGGATCCGACATTCCGCACTCCACCGGCACCACGCTCCACCCCGCCGCGGCGGCGTAGCGCCGCACCCCGGCGAGCTTAAGCCGCTTCGTCGGGTCCTCTTCACGGTAGTTGAAATAGAGAATCGTCGGTTTCATGCTCGCCGCGACAACCTTCTTTCCGGAGTGTCGTCAACGCTTTCGATGCTACCACAGGCCGCGCGGAAGGCGTCGCTGATCAGCGGCGCGGGTGAGGAGGGGACAGCCGGATCGGAGTCCGCGGCGCGCACGAGATGCCGAAGCATGCATCGGGACTGTCGGTCGTGAGGCTGGTGACGCCGCGGCGGAAGGCGAGGCGCGCAAGCGCGGGGTCGTTCACGGTCCAGACGTGGAACTCGAATCCGGCGTCGTGCACGGCGCGGATGTAGGCCTCGTCGTGGACGGAGGGGTCGAACTGCATGTCCACGCCGTCGGCCCCGACGCGCCGGAGCGTCTCCACGACTTCGGCGGCGGTGATGGGCGGTGCCGGCGGCTTGTGCGGCTGGCCGACGCGCCCGCGCGTGAAGGAGATCCAGAATACCTTGAATTCGGGCAGCGCCCGCTTGTAGGCGGCGCAGACTTCCTCGCTGGATGCGATGAAGAGGACATTGCTCGGGTTGGCGCGGCCCTGCCCGGCAAGGGCGCGGGCGACGAGCGGGACGATTTCGGGACGCGGCTTGGTGTCGAGGTAGATCCAGCGGCCGTCGCGGGCGAGTTCCAGGACTTCCTCCAGCAGCGCCGGGCGGGTGCCCGCGAAGCGCGAGCCCTTCCACGGTCCCCAGTTCCCCGCGTCGAGCGCTTCGAGTTCGTCCCACGCGAGGTCGGCGGTGCGGCGCTTGTCGGCGCCGTCCGTCGTGCGCGCGAGGGTGTCGTCGTGGAAGGTGAAGACCTTGCCGTCGCGCGAAACGTTGATGTCGCACTCGAAACCGAAGCCGCGCTCCACGGCGAGCCGGAAGGCCGGGAGGGTGTTGCCCGGCGCGTCGCGCGACGCGCCCTGGTGCGCAATGAGCGTGTCGGGCCCGGGTTCCGCCGCGCGCGCCGCCGGCGTGGAGGCGAGCGCGGCGGAGGCGAGCGCGGCGGCGAGAAGGGCGTTGGGGAGGTCGGCGCGGTTCATGATGGACAAGTCTCTTGCGTGCGGGGTGTGAGGGCGCGCGTCGCGGCTACCGCACGACCAGGACGAACGCATTCGTCTTGCGGAAGTCGATCTTCACGGTGGCGGGCGAGGTGCCGGCGGTGTAGGTGTAGGAGTCCGCATCGAGGCGGACCGAGTCGCCCCACGTTCCGTCCGGCTGGAGCGTTTGCACCTTCACGAAATTGGCGGAGGAGCCGTCGGCCGCCGTGACGGCGGCGAAGGTGGCCGAGCCGAAGACCTGATACGCGGTGTCTTCGTCGAGACCGCTGTAGTCGCCGGCGGCGACCACGACGTTGGTCGCGGCGAGCGCTCCGAAGTAGCGGGCGCTGTCGATGGCGCGGTTCCAGGCGCACTCGTCCTCGGAAAGGAGGCGGGAGTAGAGGCGCACGGACTTGATCGCGCCCTTCATCGGGTGGTCGCCGGTGGTGAAGGCGTTTCGGGCGGCGCCGAAGCGCCAGATTTCCGCCGTGCAGGGGGCGTTCGCGCTGCCCGTCTTCCATGCGGCGGGATAGACGGCAGAGCCGGCGGCGATCGCGGCGCGGGCTGCGGCGGCATCCGTTTCGCCGTCACGGAAGGCGGAGACGTAGGTCGCCTTGCCGCCCGTGAAGCCTCCGACCGTGGGTTCGCTTCCCCACGCGATGCCGGTTCCGGCCTGCGTGCGGAGACGGAACGCCTTGCCGGCGCTCTGGTAGTAGAGGTAGCAGGGCTGCGGCTCGGTAACCGTGTTCATCGTGAATATCTGCAGGTTCCGCGTCGCGTCGGACTGCGCGACGTCGAGGAGCGTTTCGGCCGTAAACGACGTGCCGAGGCTGAAGGCGGCGGTCGTGTTGAAGACGGCGTTCGCGTTGAAGCGGAAGCCGTCGTCCTCCCAGGCGCTGGAGCCGTCGGCGTTGCCGGAGAGGGTGCCGTCGCGGCCGTTTCCGGAAAGGTCGGTCCACGCCGTCGCGGAAGCGTCGTGCGCTGCGGCGGCGCCGGCGTTGCGGATGCCGTCGAAGTGGAGTTCCAGGCCTCCCCGGACGTATTCGGAGACGCCCTGCGCGGCGAAGTCGGCGGCGGTCCGTGCGCCCTGCACCGGCTCCCAGAGCCAGACGAGGCGGACGGATGCCGAACCGGCGGCGGGGGAGGTGTAGGAGCGCGACGTGCTTACGCCTTGCGCGATCCAGCAGGAGTTTTCGGCGTCCCAGGTCTGGAGCTGGTAGCCGTCGCAACGCCAGCCGAGGCCGTGGAGGGCGACCGTGCCGTCCGGAGCGGCGAACGTCCAGCCGTCGGCGAAGTAGAGACCGCTTTCCTCACGTCCTTCGAGGCCGGCGATGGAGGTGGCGACGATCACGGCGTTCGAGACGGGAGCGCCCGTGCCGAAGAAGCGGTAGTCGTCGATGGCGCGGTTCCAGGCGCACTCGTCCTCGGAGAGGAGGCGGGAGTAGAGGCGCACGGACTTGATCGCGCCCTTCATCGGGTGGTCGCCGGTGGTGAACGAGTTTCGGGCGGCGCCGAAGCGCCAGATTTCCGCCGAGCAGGGGGCGTTCGCGCTGCCCGTCTTCCACGAGGTTGGATAGACGGTGGCACCGGCGACGATCGCGGCGCGGGCAGCGGCGGCATCCGTTTCGCCGTCACGGAAGGCGGAGACGTAGGTCGCCTTGCCGCCCGTGAAGCCTCCGACCGTGGGTTCGCTTCCCCACGCGATGCCGGTTCCGGCCTGCGTGCGGAGACGGAACGCCTTGCCG
>DJYI01000149.1:17103-17798 GCA_002448475.1 Verrucomicrobia bacterium UBA6982 | reverse complement strand
TGTGTCATCGAACGCCGCTGCGCGGCTATGACACGATCGGCCCGCGTTTATTTGTTGGCCAAAAAACAGCGAACGGAAAATGGCGGCTTGTGGCATAGCCGCCAACGGCGACGTCCGATGCCACAGCCGGCATTTTCCCTGCGTTCTTTGCGTTCATTGCACTGACATATTTTGGCCACACCCTCGCTGGCCGGGCGAACGCTGCTTTCAGCGTCGATCTTGTCAACAATCATGTCGAAAACCATTGAACAACATTTGAAAACAGGTCAACAAGTCGGCATCATGTCGACAACCATCGACATTCTATCTGGAAATCAACGTTTTGTAAACTAGTTGTCGATAACCTAAGTTGTTGCATTTCCAACATTTACATCAGTTATGAACAGTTGTTTTCGCCTCTACTTCTACACCTGAATTCATAAGAATAAAAGAGGAATAAAAGAAGCATGTTGATGATTTCCGTTTGACCGTTTGACCGTGCCTTCGTGTCGAGTGATGCCATGATACTTTCAAACACGGATGCGCGGAGTCTTTTGAACTCAGATTGGAAACTGCTCCGCTACGTTTTGGCGAGCCCCGTCAATTTTGCCATTGCCCATTTTTGAATTGATTATCTTTGTGCCCTTTGTGTCCTTTGTGGCTCAAACCAATCAACAAGAAATCGGGTGCGACGAGACTTTGCCAGAACGCAAAGG